>SVCK01000039.1 GCA_015058375.1 Clostridium sp. | reverse complement strand
TAAGACTAGTACCAGGTAATGGTAATGTTATTATAAATAAGAGAGATATCGAAAACTTTTTTGGTTTAGAAACATTAAGAATGATAGTTAACCAACCATTAGTTTTAACAGGAACTAAGGATAAGTTTGATGTTTTAGTAAATGTTCACGGTGGTGGATTTACAGGTCAAGCTGGAGCAATAAGACACGGAATTTCTAGAGCTTTAGTTAAAGCTGATGAAGCTTTAAAGCCAGAATTAAAGAAGGCTGGATTCTTAACAAGAGATCCAAGAATGAAGGAAAGAAAGAAATACGGTCTTAAGAAAGCAAGAAGAGCTCCACAATTCTCAAAGAGATAGTAAGCTTAAGATTGAATTTTATAGAACTCGCTGTTATAGCGGGTTCTTTTTTTGCACATATGAAATATTGTTATGAACATATATGAAAGTATTTATAGAAAACTGAGTATTAGTTTAGAATAAATGTGAAAAATCCTCCACATAATAAAGATGAATTTATTATTATATGGAGGATTTTTTATGAAATTATATAGAGTAGTTTTCATTTTACTGATTTCATTAATTGTATGTATTATACCATATAAATCAGTAAATGCAGATGAAGAAAAAGATTATAAAGCAATTATTTTAATAGATGCTGGACATGGTGGTGCTGATGGTGGTGCAAGAAGTAAAAATGGAACGATTGAAAAAGAAATTAATTTAGCAATAAGTAAGAAACTTCAAGAAAGATTAAACAAAGAGGGATATAAGGTATATATGACTAGAGAAGAGGATAATGAACTTGATAAAAGAAAGGTATCTGATTTGGATTTGAGATGTAAGATGAAAAAGGATACTAATTGTGATGTATTTATTTCAATTCATCAAAATAAATTTGATTCTGAAAGATGCTTTGGAGCACAAGTATGGTATGCAGATAATGAGAAGAGCAATACAATAGCTGATTTTATTCAAGACTCTTTAAAAGAAAAGACAGAAGATAATAATAAGAGAGTGGCTAAAGCTGCTAAAAAGCATTATAGGATATTAAGGGATGGATATGATGGAGCATGCGTAATAGTTGAATGTGGTTTTTTATCTAATTATGATGAAGAAGAAAGACTTAAAACAGATGAGCATCAATTAAAAATAGTTGATGGAATAGTATGTGGAGTAAATAGATATTTTGAAGAAATTAAATAATTTCCAAGGAAATATAAAAACAGTTGTCAAAAATTAATGATAGCTGTTTTTTGTATGCTTGTAAAAAGAAGGGAAAAACAATAAAATTATATTATTAATAATAAGGGAGGCACTATTATGCGTGAGATACATATTGATAAGATTAGTGAAGTGGTAAAAAAATTATGTGTTGAAGCTAATTATTTTATTGGGGATGATATAAAAAATGCTTTAAAAAAAGCTAAAGAAGAGGAGAATTTTCCTATAGCAGAAGATGTTTTGGATAAGATTATTTTGAATGATAATATTGCAGCTGATAATAAAATGCCTATGTGCCAAGATACAGGAATGGCATGTGTGTTTTTAGAAATTGGTCAAGAGGTTCATTTTACTGGAGGACTTTTAGAGGATGCTATTAATGAAGGTGTAAGACAAGGGTATAAGGAAGGATATTTAAGAAAATCTGTAGTTGGTGATCCTATAGAAAGAGTTAATACTAAAGATAACACACCAGCTTTAATATATTATGATATTGTGGAAGGCGATAAGGTTAAGATAACAGTTGCACCTAAAGGATTTGGATCTGAAAATATGAGTAGAATAGCAATGTTAAAACCTGCAGATGGACTTCAAGGAGTTAAGGACTTTATTATAGAAACTGTAAAACTTGCAGGACCTAATCCATGTCCACCTATGGTTGTAGGAGTTGGTATTGGAGGAAGTTTTGATAAGGCTGCTTATTTAGCTAAGAAGGCACTTATAAGACCTATAGATAAATCTAATAAGAATAAATTTTATAAGGATTTAGAACAAGAGCTTCTTCAAAAAATAAATGAACTAGGAATTGGACCTCAAGGTTTTGGGGGTAGGACTACTGCTTTAGGTTTAAATATTGAAGTTTATCCAACACATATTGCAGGATTGCCTGTAGCTGTTAATATTAATTGTCATGCAACAAGACATAAGGAATTTATTTTATAGGAAGGGGACTTTTGTAATATGGAGATTAGAATAAATACACCGCTTACTAAGGATAAAACTGTTAAATTAAAGGCTGGAGATACTGTATTATTGTCAGGCGTTATATATACAGGAAGAGATGCAGCACATAAAAGATTAATAGATTTATTAGATAAGAATGAAAAGCTTCCAATAGATGTTGAAAATGAAGTTATATATTATGTTGGACCAAGTCCAGCTAAACCAGGTCAGGTTATTGGCTCAGCAGGACCAACAACTAGCTATAGAATGGATCCATATGCACCAAGATTATTAGATTTAGGGTTGACAGGGATGATTGGAAAAGGAGCAAGAAATCAAGAAGTTATTGATGCAATGAAGAGAAATAAGGCTGTATATTTTGGAGCAATTGGAGGAGCTGCTGCACTTATAGGAAAGAGTATTGTTAAATCAGAAATAATTGCTTATGAAGATTTAGGATCAGAAGCAATTAGAAGAATGGAAGTTAAAGATATGCCTCTTGTAGTTGTAATTGATAGTAATGGGAACAATTTATATGAATTAGGACCTAAGAGTTATTTTGAACAAGTGTCTAAATAATTTTAAATTCGCAAAAACCTATGTTAGTTTTTTACTGACATAGGTTTTTTACAATTTTATTAAATATCAGAGAAACCTTTACCTCTTACTTCAGAAACATCAAGAATGCTGATAAATGCAGTGGAATCAATTGATAGTATCTGTTTTTTTAAATTAATCATTTCTCTAGAAGTAACAATACAGTATAGCATACGTTTATTACAATCCGTAAATTCACCTTTAGCTGAAAGTGAGGTTACACCTCTATGTAAATCTTTCATAATGTAATTAATAACATCTTCTTCTTTTTTTGTAAGGATAAGCATAAGTCTTTTGCTAGAAAAACCTCTTAGTACTTTATCTAAAACAAACCCTTGTATAAACATTGATATAAGGGTATATAAAGCACGTGGAACACCAAATATAATAGCACTTATAGAAACTATAATTATGTTTATAGCAAAACCAATAGAGCCTATATTAAAGTTTGAGTATTTCTGTTTTATAATCATGTTGATTATGTCGGCGCCTCCGGTTGAACCATTTCTTAGGAAAACTAGTCCATATCCTAAACCACAAAGAATCCCACCATATATACAATACAATAAATTATCATTTACTTGTATGATAGTTGAAAAAGATTTTGTTATAATAAGAGATAGTGAAAGTGAAGTCATTCCTATTGCTGAGTATAAAGTAAACTTTTTTGAAAGTTTTCTATAACTCAACAAGAATAGTGGTAAATTAAGTATGAATACTGAGTATCCAGATTTAATGTCTGTTAAATATTCTAATATAAGAGCTATACCAGTAGCACCACCACTAAGTAATTTCGCATGAACTAGAAAAAGGTTGATGCCTAGAGAGGCTATAAAACAACCTATAAATATTAATATTACATCTAAAATAAAATTTTTATTCTTTTTTATTGTAGTTATCATAAGTTATACCTCGTAGTTAAAAGTTTAATTTTCAACATAATTAATTATATATAAAAGAAATGGTAAAGTTAAGCATTTCTAATAAAAGATATAAATTTGTTAATAAATAGCCATTATAAAAAAAAGATTTTAGGCGATTTTGTAAAAAGGATGTGAATTTGGTGAGTAGATTTAAGTTGCCAGGAAATTTAAAAGTAAAAAAAATTATATTAACAGTATTAGTTTTTATCTCAATAGTAGTAATTATTCAATTTGCTATTGAAAATAGAAAAACTGATATGATTGAAACAAAGGAAGAAGATAAAATTGAAGAACAATTAGTAGATAATAATACTGATGTAGAAATAAAGCAAGAAAATACAAGTGAAGAGGATAATCTTTATAATGATGCATATAATACATTCTTTAATGGAGATTATGATGGAGCAATAGCTAAAGCTAATATAGTTATTTCTAAATATCCTGAAAGTTTTAAAGGATATAATATAAGGGGAATTGCTAAAGCTTTTTCAGGTAGTTTTGAAAATGGGATGAAGGATATAGACAAAGCGTTAGAGATTAATTCTGAATTTGGTTATGCACGATATAATAAGGCTTTGAATTATGAGTTGTATGGACACTATGATGAAGCACTTAAATGGTATAATAAAGCATTAGAAATAGAAGATTATATGTGGAGTTATTATGGTATTGCTTCTATTTATGGAAGACGTGGAGATGTTAATAATACAGTATTATATTTAAAGAAAGCAGTTGAAGTTGAAAAATCTGATAATGGTAAATCTGCAATTAAAGAAGATGCTAAGACAGAAAAAGATTTTAATCCTGTAAGAGGGAATGCAGAATTTGAAAATTTCATACATAGCTAAAAAATTATAGTTAATAATTGCAAGTAAATTAAAAACAAACATATGAGTTTTTTTATTCATATGTTTGTTTTTGATTTTAAGGATTTTTGTATCCCACTTTTAATAGAAACTTATATAAGTATGTCGTTAAACCTATAAATTAATGTTTATATAAATTTCTATACGTTATGATTTTTTTCTTGAATTTTAAATTACTACAACCAATAGTATTTGTAAAAATAAAAAGAATATACAGATTTATTTTATTAAATTGAGTAATTTATCAGTTTTTAATAGAAACACATTAATTTTTTATGAAGTAGACATAAGAAATTAAAAAATAACTATAATGTTATAGTGCTATGGAAAAAAATACAATTTAAAAATGGTGGGTGGTACTTAAATGGTAAGCAGTAAAGACTTAAGAAGATTTACAATAAAAAAGAAAATATTAGTAATTACAATTAGTTTAGTAGCTGTTGCTGTATTTTTCTTATCTATGGTATCTAGTGTAGGATTTTCTATGAATTCAGAGATGAATTTTGATGATAAGGCAAATGCTACAAATAGTTATATTGATATTTTAGTTAAAGCTAAGCTTAATGAAATTGAAAACTGTATAAATAGAAATATATCGATCTTTAATTCTGGAAATTCAGATGAATTAAAAGCAAAGGTAAAGACTATGCAGGAAAATTTAATGCATGCTAAATCAGTATACTATTATAGTGAAGAGGAAAACAAAATGTATAGCTATCCAGAAGAAGAGGTGACAAATGCGACACAGACAGAATGGTATCTTAATGCTAAGAATGCTGATAGAAAGTTTGCAATAACAGATGTATATAATAATAGATTATCAGGAGACAACACTATTACAATGTCACGTTCCATTTTTAATAATGGAGAATTCTGTGGAGTAATAGGTGTTGACTATAATTTAAAAGATTTAGCTTCAAGTATTTGTAATCTTAAATTTGGAGAGAACGGTTCTATTATCTTAACTGATAAAAAGGGAACTATAATATCAGGTGAAGAGAAAAGTTTAAATAAGGATAAGGGATTTATAGGTGATGAATTATTTAATGTAATTAAGGAGAACGAATCTGGAAATGTAGATATTGATTCAGCTGATGGTAAGTTAAAAGTATCATATTATACTTTACCAACAACTCAATGGAAATTGATTTTACAAATGCCTGCAAATGAGTTTAACAGGGCTAAAAATAGTTTTATATCAAATATGATTGTTTTGTCTGTTGTATTATTGATAATATCAGTTTTATATTCAATATGGTTTTCTAAAATGATAGTTAAAAAATTGAATAAGGTAAATGAAGGTATATTTAGAAGTAGTAATGGTGATTTTAGCAAAGAAGTTGAAGTCCTTTCTAATGATGAGTTTGGCGATATGGCTAGGAATTTTAATAATATGCAAAAAAATATATCTAATTTAATATCAATGACAGAAATTTCTGTTAAGGATGTAGATAAGTCTTCTAATAATTTGGCTGAAATGAGTGAGCAGGTATCAAAGGCTATGAACGATGTTTCTACTACAATTACAGAAATATCTAAGGGAAGTATGGAATCTGCTCAAAGTCTGGACACATTATTGGCTAGTTTAGAAGATATATCTCAACAGATTAATAGTATTAATAGTTTAAGTAATTCTATTGAAAAATTAGCTAAGGAAACTAACGAATTGAGTATTAATGGATTAAGTTCAATTAATATAGTTATGAATAAGTCTAATGAAACAAAGACTAGTACTTCCAATGTTACAAATGTCGTTTTGCAAGTAAAGGAGAGTGTTAAAAATATAGCACTTATGAATGAAGCTATATCAGATATTACTGAACAAACAAATCTTTTAGCTTTAAATGCAGCTATAGAAGCAGCGAGAGCAGGTGAGGCTGGAAATGGATTTGCTGTAGTGGCTGATGAAATAAGGAATCTAGCAGAGCAGACAGCTATATCAGCAAAGAATATTGATGATGTTATAAGAAATATAGTTTCTACTGTTGATGATGCGGTTGAGCATGTAGAGAAAACTGGCAATATTGTTGAATTGCAACAACAATCAGTTTTAGATGCTAAGGATGTTTTTGATAATATAAGTCATCAAGTTGATACCTTAACAAGTAAGTTAAAGAATATAATAAGCAATATAAAGGAAGTTAATAAGAATAAAGATAAGATAGTTAATGAAGCTGAAAATATTTCTTCAATTGTACAAGAAACAGCGGTTGGAACAGAAGAGGTTACAGCAACAGCTGAGGAAGTTACAGCTTCTACCGAGGATGTAGTAAGTAATGCTGATAGGCTTAAAGAACTAAGCAAAATTTTAAATAAAGAAATTAACAAGTTCAAATTGAAAGAAATTTAGTTCTACTATTTATAACAAAGAGAAGAATTTGAGTATTTTGGAAATGAGAATAGAATACTTTAAATTCTTCTCTTTTTGAGTCTATAGTAATTAATAAAAAATTAATAAAGAAAAGTAGATTTTATGCTTTAATAAGTTTAGGCTATAATAATGATATAAAACCTTAAGGGGGTAAATTAATATGTATAATGTTTTAGTGGTTGATGATGAAAAAGAAATCAGAGATGCCATAGAAATATATTTAAGAGGAGAAAGCATAAATGTAATCAAAGCAGAGGATGGGCTTGAAGCTTTAGAAATATTAGAAAGCAAACAAGTTCACTTAATTATATTAGACATTATGATGCCTAGACTTGATGGAATAAAGACTTGTATGAAAGTAAGAGAAAATAACAATATTCCAATAATTATGTTATCAGCTAAAGGTGAAGATTCTGATAAAATTTTAGGTCTTAATGTAGGTGCTGATGATTATATAGCTAAGCCTTTTAATCATTTAGAACTTGTAGCAAGAGTTAAATCTCAGCTTAGAAGATATGAAAAACCATTAAATGTTGAAAATAAGGGTGTTGTAAAGGTAAGGGATTTAGAAATAGATACTCTAGCTAAGAAGATAACTGTAAGAGGTGAAGAAGTAAGAGTTACAGCAACTGAGTATAAGATTCTTTATTTACTTGCTTCTAATCTTGGACGTATTTTTTCTATTAAAGAGATTTATGAAAAGGTGTGGGAAGAACCTTTTTATAAAAGTGAAAATACAGTTACAGTTCATATAAGAAGAATAAGAGAAAAGATTGAGTTAAATACAAAGGAGCCAGAATATATTAAGGTGGTGTGGGGTATTGGATATAAGATTGAAAAGTAGAATTAAGTATTATCTTACAAATGTCTGGCTTATAGAGATTATGGTGTTATCATTTATTGTTGGATATTTTGGAGTTGAAACTTTCAAGAGTTGTTCTTCAAATTCATATTCAAGAGTTATTTCAGCTGTTGAGGCAGTGATAAAACCTAAAGATTATTATAATGCTTCATTAAAAAATGATTCGTATAGTCTTATGAAGATGATTTATTCAGAAACCAATTCTCTACAGGTTTTAGAGTATGGTGATGATAATGTAAAAACTGTATTTCAAAAGAATTTTTTATATAAAACTTATGAAAAACAGGATGATGTTGTAAATAATCATATTTTCTTTTTGATAAGAAATAGATTGACTAATGAAGTTTTTACAAATGATCCTAATCAATATTTTCAGTTAGGTAATGGAGAGTACTCTAAAGAAGACATATTGTCTTATTTAGAGGAAAAGTATAATGGAAAGCAATTATATGTTTATTATGATAATCAGAATCAATTTAACGCACTTATTGATAGAGAAGAAGTAATAGCTGATAAAGATATAATTTCAAATTACGAAGAGTATTATTATACGTCTTTAGATAATTATGAAAATCCGGCAGATGGAAGAATAATAAAATTTTTGGTCATACTTTTAGCAATTGCAGTTTTGCTAATTGTTAAATTAATTTTCTTTTTAGTAAAGAAAGAAAAACAAAAAAGGATAAAAGGAAATTTTATTATGAGTATACTTTACATATTAAAATATGGATTTTCTTATAAACAAACTAGAAGGACTTTAGTTGTAACAATTATATGTTCTATATTATTCTTTATTTTGTATTTATATTTATTAGCAATTGGTGGGTATGAGAGTAATCTTTTAGTAACATTCTTTAGATTATATCCTTTTAAGGGGAGTTTTTTGTTAATGATTTTACCTACTATAGGAATTATGTATTCAATTAAGAAGACTATAGAAATATCTAGAGTTAACGACAGTTTAGAGAAAATTAATAATGGTAATCTTGATTATCATATTGTTGAACAAGGTGCACCTGAGATATTGGAACTCATAAATAATATTAATATGATACAAAGAGGATATGAAATAGCAGTAGAAGATACTCTTAGAAATGAGAAGATAAAAACAGAACTTATTTCTAATGTTTCTCATGATTTAAGAACACCTTTAACATCTATAATTAATTATGTGAATATATTAAAATCACCAGATTTAACTGAAGATGAACGTAATGATTATTTAAATATTGTTGAGAAAAAATCTAAAAAATTAAAAGTTCTTATAGATGATTTGTTTGAAATGTCTAAAATTAATAGTGGCAAGATAGAGCTTACTAAAGATAGAATTGACATAATGTCATTGATTCATCAGGTTGTAGGAGAATATGTTTTTCTTTATGAGGATAAGAATATAGAATTTAAGGTTGATAGTGAATCAGAAGAAATATATATGAATCTTGATGGAAAGATGATGTCTAGGGTTATTGAAAATATAGTAATAAATGCTCTTAAGTATTCTCTTGAAAATACTAGGGTTTATATAGATGTTGTTGAAGATGATTATAGTGTAGAAATATCATGTAAGAATGTTGCAAATTATGAAATGGATTTTGATAATACAGAAATTTTTGAGAGATTTGCAAGAGGGGATAAATCAAGAAATTCGAAAGTTGAAGGATCAGGACTTGGGCTTGCAATTACTAAGAGTATTATTGAGCTTCATGGTGGGAATATTAATATCTTAAGAGAAGGAGATATGTTTAAAATATTTATTTATATTCCTAAAGAAGATTAATAAAAGTATTAAGAAAATCTAGAAATAACATCTATAGGACTTTAAAAGCTGTACGATAATATAGAATGAAAGTAAACTAAATTGAGTAATTCAATTGAAATATGCAAAACTTAGTAAAAACTGATTCTTTTTAAGAAAAATCCATAGCTTATGGAAAAATTAGCATGATTATTGAGAAATTAAAAATAAATTATAATTTCTATATTTTTGAAGTTAACATGTAAAAAAAATATGTTATAATGTTTAGAGGAACTTATTAAAAGGTTTCCATAGGGGGCTTTAAGAAGATAGTTTTTTAAAAAAGTTTAATTAAATATATTATTGTTGAGGAGGATCATTGATCATGAAAAAAGGTATTGCCGCTTCTAAAGGATACGCAATAGGAAAAGTATTTGTACAAGAACATGAAGAAATAGTAATTACTGATGCAAAGGTGTCAGATATAGCCGCAGAACAAGCTAAATTACAAAACGCTTTAAAATTATCTAAAGAACAATTAGAAATAATTAAGAGTAAAGCAGCAGTAGAAATGGGAGAAGAAAAGGCAGCAGTTTTTGAAGCTCACATTACATTATTAGATGACCCTGAATTTACAGGAGCAATGAATATTGAAATAGAAAATAACAGTATTAATGCAATGAAAGCTGTTGAAAATGTAACAAACACTTTTGTTATGATTTTTGAATCAATGGAAGATGCTTATATGAGAGAAAGAGCAGCTGACATTAAGGATGTTTCAAAGAGAATCATTTCAAATTTAGCTGGTAAGGGCGGAGATGCATTTGCAATAACTGAAGCTAATACTATAGTTGTTGCTCATGATTTAACTCCATCAGATACAGCTCAATTAGATAGAACTAAGGTAATTGGTTTTATGACTAATATTGGTGGTAGAACATCACATGCAGCTATTATGGCTAGAACATTAGAAATACCAGCTGTATTAGGATTAGGAGATATAACTGATGCAGTAAAGAATGGAGATACAGTTATTTTAGATGGTATTACAGGTGATGTAATAATAAACCCATCAGAAGAAGTAATAGCTGAATATAAATCTAAGAAAGAAAAATTCACAGCTGAACAAGAAGAATTAAAGAAATTAATAGATGTTAAAACTACTACTAAGTCTGGTAAGAGAGTTGAAGTATGTGGTAACATTGGTAAGCCAGAAGATGTACTTGGTGTAATAGCTAATGGTGGAGATGGTGTTGGATTATTCAGAACTGAGTTCTTATATATGGATAGAGATAATGCTCCAACTGAAGATGAACAATATGAAAGCTATAAGTTTGTTCTTGAAAAAATGGAAGGTAAACAAGTCGTAATTAGAACTCTTGACATTGGAGGAGATAAGACATTACCATATTTACAATTACCTAAAGAAATGAATCCATTCTTAGGATATAGAGCAATCAGACTTTGCTTAGATAGAAAAGAATTATTTAAAGTTCAATTAAGAGCATTATTAAGAGCTTCTGTATATGGTAAGCTTTGCGTTATGTTCCCAATGATTTCAGGAATTCAAGAATTTATGCAAGCTAAAGAAATAGTTGAAGAATGTAAGGCTGAATTAAAGGCTGAAGGAAAAGAATATTCAGATACTATTCAATGGGGTATCATGGTTGAAATTCCAGCAGCAGCAGTTATGGCTGATGAATTAGCTAAGCATGTTGATTTCTTCTCAATAGGAACTAATGACTTAATTCAATATACATTAGCAGCTGATAGAATGAGTGAAAAGGTATCTTACCTATATAACCCAATGCATCCTGCTGTATTAAGACTTATAAAGATGACTATTGATGGAGCTCACAAGCATGGTAAGTGGGTTGGAATGTGTGGAGAAATGGCAGGAGATGAAGCTGCTATACCAACACTAGTAGAATACGGATTAGATGAATTCTCAATGAGTGCAACATCAATATTACCAGCTAAGAAAATTATATTAAATCAAGAATAATTTTTTCTTAAAAAAATGCGATTCCTTAAGGAGTCGCATTTTTTACATTTATAGAATTTATATTATTGTTACGCTTCTATATTCTTAAATTAGAGTGGCATAATAAGTATAGATAATGAAAAAATCTATTTAGGAGGAATTTATGAAAAAGTTATTAAAGATGTTTGTGGTATTTTTTAAAATAGGAGCTTTTACTTTCGGAGGTGGCTATGCTATGATTCCTCTTATTGAAGAAGAAATTGTTAATAAAAATAAATGGGTAGATAAAGATGAATTTATGGATATGCTTATAGTGGCTCAAAGTCTTCCAGGACCTCTTGCTTTAAATTGTTCAGGTTTTATAGGAGATAGGATTGGGGGACTTTTGGGGCAGATAATGGCTATATTAGGAGTTACTATTCCTTCTTTTTCGATAATATTATTTATTGCTGCATTTTTTATGCGATTTAGAGAAAATTATTATGTAAACCTTGCTTTTAAAGGTATATCAGCAGCTGTTCCAATGCTTGTACTTGTAGGTGTTGTAAGTATGGCTAAGAAAGTAGAAAGAAATTTAGAAAATATTTTGATATGTGTTATATCTTTATTTCTTCTTGTAGTATTAAATGTTAATCCTATCTATGTAACGATTGGAGGGGCAATTTACGGAATTATATTTATGAGGAAGAAGGTATAAGTTTATGAAGTTATTAATACAGTTATTTTTTACTTTTTTCAAAATAGGAGCATTTAGTTTTGGTGGTGGCTATGCTATGATTCCTTATATTCAAAGAGAAGTTATAGATAAAAAAGGTTGGATAGAGTTAAATAATTTTGTGGATATAATAGGAATATCTCAAATGACACCAGGACCTATAGCTGTTAATTCAGCAACGTTTATAGGATATAAGGTTAATGGTTTTTTTGGGAGTTTATTTGCAACTTTAGGAATAACAGCAGTTTCTTTTATTCTAATAGTAATTGCAAGTAAGATTATAAATAAGTTTAAAAATTCGAAAATATGGAATGCAGCTATGCTAGGAATGCGACCTGTTTTAATTGCTTTAATAGTTAATGCATTTTTTTCTTTGGCTAAGACTTCCTATTTAGATGTAAAATCTATTATAATAACATTGATAATAGGAGTAAGTTTGTTTTCTAAGAAGGTGCATCCTATTTTAATTATTGGTGTATCAGCGTTGTTGGGAATAATTATGTGGGGAGGATTTTAAATTTGAAAACTAAGAAAAGTAATATTTATTCAAAAGCAGTTAAGTATTATGAAAATGGCGAATTGGATAAAGCTATAAAATTATGTGATGAATGTATTTCCGAAAATTTAAAGAATGGATCAGCATTGAATTTAAAAGGGTTAATATTATATAGCAAAGGAAATTTAGAGGGAGCAAGAGCTCAATGGAAGATTAACTCTGATTACAATGATAATCCTATTGCAAAAAATTATTTATTTGATTCTTTAAAGGATATAGAAAGATTAAAATTGTATAAAGAAGCAGAGAAAGATATTAAGGAACTTAGAATAGATGAAGCGATAAAAAAGCTTTTAATTTGTAAGAAAAGTGATTTTAATTCAATAAAAGTTGATTTGGCATTAGCTGTTTGCTGTTTAAGAAAAGCTAAATATTCAGAATGTAGTACATATTTAACTAAAGTTTTATCAATTGATAAACATAATGAAACTGCTAAAAAGCTTATAAAAGATTTAAAATCATATGATGATGTTAAAGTTAATGTGAATTCTAGTAATAATTATATGAAATATATTATAGTAGCAGCTATATGTTTTTGTATTCTTATATCAGCAATGTTTACTGTAAAATTGATTAATAATAAAAATGAAGAATCTGACATAGAAATAGCAGAAAACTTTGAAAAAGAGAATGAAGAGCATCAGCAAGTAGAAGAAAATATGAATGACAGTGAAGATAAAGGTGAAACTAAAAATGAGGAAAAAATTAATTTTACTGAACTGTCAAAATCTATAGATGAAAAAGACTATGATGATGTATATGATAAACTGCAAAAAATTTCTAAGGATTCATTAACTGGTCAAGAAAAAAGTATCTATTATAAAGGTAAGGAATTATTAAGCAAAGAGGGAGTAGAGTATTATTATAAAAAAGGGTATGAATTATACCAGAAAAAACATTATAGAGAAGCTAGTGAAGAGTTTCTAAAGGGTTGTACATATGGACAAGAAAATTATTTATATCAGCATTTAGTATTCTATAATGCTGCTTCTTATGAAGCTTTAAAGGATTCAAATAATGCTATTAAATATTATGAAATATATTATAAACAATTTCATGATTCAGATTATATAGCAGAGGCTATTTATAAACTAGCAATACTTTATAAAAATGTAGATATAGATAAATCAGTAGCTTATGCAAAGGAGATAAGAAAAGATTATTCATCATCAATGTATAATAATGATATCATTTCAGATTTGATAGACAGTATAAAATAGGAAGTGATATTTTGATAACAGTAGTAAAAAATATTAATGTTTATGCACCAGAATTTTTAGGCAAAAAGAATGTTGTTATAATTTCTGATAAGTTTGAAGGAATTTATGATGAATTAAATATACCAGAGAATTTTATTGATATAAACATTATAGATGGAACTGGAAAGATAATGTTTCCTGGGTTTATAGACTGTCATGTTCATTTAATAGGAGGCGGTGGTGAAGGAGGATTTACTACACGTACTCCTGAATTAAAATTTTCAGATTTAACTACAGCAGGAATAACTACTGTTGTAGGTTGTCTTGGTACAGATAATGTATGTAGAAGTATGACTAGTTTAATTGCCAAAACAAAAGCTTTGAAAGAGGAAGGAATATCAGCATACTGTTATACAGGTTCTTATGAAATTCCGGTAAAAACAGTTACAGGAAGCATAAAGAAAGATATGATGCTTATTGATGAAGTTGTAGGGGTAGGTGAAATAGCTTTATCAGATCATAGAAGCTCTCAACCAACTTATAATAAATTTGTTAATGCTGTTGCTGAGTCAAGATGTGGAGGACTTCTTTCTGGAAAAGGAGGAATTGTAAATATACATTTAGGTGGAGGAGCAAGAAAGCTTGATATGTTATTTTCATTAATTGAAGATACAGAAATTCCGCCTACTCAGCTTTTACCTACACATATTAATAGAAGTACAGAACTTTTTAATATGGGAATAGATTATATAAAAAAGGGTGGATTTATTGATTTGACAACCAGTTCAAATCCTAATTTCTTAGAACCAGGAGAACTTAGAGCAAGTGAAGGGTTGAAGAAAATATATGAAATGGGATTATCTACTGAATGTGTTACTTTTTCTTCTGATGGTAATGGAAGTATGCCTTTGTTTAATGATAAAAGGGAACTTATAGGTCTTGGAGTATGTTCTGTTAAGTCATTATATGATGAAGTTAAAAATGCTATTTTTAGTTATGATGTACCTATAGAAATTGCAATAAAGGTAGTTACATCAAATGTTGCTGATCTTATGAAATTAAATCAAAAGGGAAGAATTGAAAAGGATAAGGATGCAGATTTTGTTTTAGTAGATGAAAAGTTTTTAGATATAACTGATGTGTGTGCTAAAGGTAGAATGTTAGTTAAAAATAATGAAATAGTTGTTAAAGGAACTTTTGAATAAAGAGTAAGTACTGGCTTTATGAGTCAGTGCTTACTCTTTAATAATAATTTAACATCTAAAGAAAACATGATGCCCTATTTGTTTGACATTTTGTTTTGTTCTAGAATTCATCCATGTACATGTGGATATAGAAGGATTATAAAAATATAATGCTTCATTTGTCGGATCTACACCTCGTAAAGCTTCATAAACTGCTGCATAACAGTTGTCATCGGGAGAAGCTTTTATGCAACCATTTTTTACACATGAAAATGCTTTTGGTTGAAAAATAACTCCCTGAATAGAACCTGGAAAATGTGGGTCTAAGACCCTGTTCAGGACTACAGATGCAACAGCCACCTTCCCTTCATAAGGTTCTCCTCTGCTTTCAGCGTAGACTAATTTTGCTAATAGCTCTACGTCTGATTGTGTCACATACAAAGATGTCTGACCGTGATTAAATACTTCTACTACTTGATCTATATTATGTTCTATATTTTCGGTTGTTTCAACAGCTTTTACTTCTTTAGCTGTTATTATGTTATTAAAAAGAGCTACAAATGAGAGGGCTACGTAAAATAAAAATAATTTGAAAAATTTTTTCATATAAACCTCCTTTTCTAACCCGGTCAAAACATATTATGACCAAAAGTAGATTATATATACTATTTATTATTAAAATTATCCAGTTCTAACTTGAAATTCTTAAAACTATCTTCAAAATCTGTGAATTTAGAAAAGCTATTAGAATAGTTTTCTTCAATATTTTTTTGGTTTTCTTCGGGGTCAGATGTTTTTTCAATTATGATTGAATGTTCTAATGATGTAATATATAGGTCATAATAATTTATGGTATCTTGTAGTAGATTAAAACATTTATCACCATTTTCGGGTATTGATATACAATAAGAAGTATTTTTTATTTCATTTAAAGCTGATTTTTTATCTCGTACATCTTTAAGTAGATTGTCCAATTTTCTGTTATCTTCTCTTATTTTTTCAAGAGCAGGTTTTAAATCTTCATTAATTTTATCAAATGATTGTAAGCATTCTTGTAAATTTGAAATGTAATTATTTTTTTGAGAAATTTTTATATCTTTATCTCTATTTAAATTTATTAATGTATTAAAGTATCTTGAAGAATACTCAAAAAAGTTTTTTGCACTATCTGAAATTTGAATATTAACTCCTAATGAATTTAAAGAGGAGTAGTTTTCTAAAAGCATACTATAAGTATTTAAGTAAGTGCTATATTTAGATGCAAAATTTTGTGATTGTGGATTCTTTAAAAGATAAATACATAAGTTATTAATAGATGAATTGTAATTAATATTTTCTTCTAATGTATTTTTGAGATTAGTATCTTGAATATTGATGTTTTCAAGAGAACTTTTTAAAGAATCTAATTCGAGATTATTATTATTTAAAGTGTCTATTGTTTTGTTAATGTCAAATTCATCTGAAGTTATTAAATTATTAAAATTTTTATTATAGTCTTCAATTAATAGAGAAACTTTATTTAAAGGACTTGATTCTTTTTTTGATGAAGTTATATTAATAAATAAAATGGCAAGCAAAGATAAAACTAGAATAGAAGATAAAAATACTATTGATTTTTTATTTATTTTTAAATTTAATGATTTCATTTTTAATTAGAACTCCTTTCTTAGATAGCAATATTACATATAAAATTTATATTAATAGAAAAGTAAAAAAATGTTCATAAATTTGTAATTAGCTTTATATTAAGGAAATTCAATTTGGTGTATAATCTAAATATAATTAATTGTTGAGGTGACTCCATGAGCGAATATTATTCATTAATAATAAACACAATAAAAAATATATCAATTTGGTCAGTGGCAGATATTTTAGTTGTATCTTTCATTTTTTATAAAATATATATGTTAATGAAGGAAACTAGAGCAGAACAATTATTAAAAGGTTTAGTTTTAATATTAATTTTACTACCTATAAGTTATGTACTAAAACTTGATATGCTTAATTTTATACTTAATAAAACATTAACTATAGGTGTATTATCAGTAGTAATTATTTTTCAGCCAGAAATAAGAAGAGCTCTAGAACATTTAGGTAGAAGTGCATTTGAAGATATTCATGCAATGCCTTCTGGGGAAAATAGAGTGCATCTTGTGGATGAAATAGTAACAGCTGTGGAAAATTTAGCAGAAACAAAAACAGGTGCACTAATTGTTATTGAGCAAGCTACAGGTATAGGAGAAGTTTTAGCATCAGGAACAATAATAGATGCGAAGGTGTCATCTGCATTATTAGAAAATATATTTGTTGTAAATACACCTTTACATGATGGTGCTACAATAATAAGAAAAGATAGAATCCATGCTTCTGGATGTGTTTTACCTTTAACTGCTAATAATTCTATAAATAAAAAACTTGGAACAAGGCATAGAGCAGCTATTGGATTGTCAGAAAACTCGGATGCATTAATAATAGTAGTATCTGAGGAAACTGGAGTAATATCTCTTGCTGTAAATGGAAAGCTTACAAGAAATTTTGATAAAGATAAATTGAAATCTATATTATTAAAGATAATGGAAAATAGAGAAGCTAAAAGAGTTAAAAGTTTAAAAGAAAGGGTGAAGACATGGATAGCACAAAGAAAGGAAAATTAATAGTAAAGGGTGTATGTTTAATATTATCCTTTGTATTATGGTTGTATGTATCTAATGTTGAAAACCCTAAAAGAACTTTAGAGTTAAAAAATGTAGAAGTTGAAATTTTAAATGAAGATGTTTTAAGTTCATCTAATTTATGTATTTTAAATGATATGAATTTTTCGGTAGATTTAAAATTAGAGGGAAAGGCTAATGATATATATAGTGTAAAGAAAAGTGATTTTAACTTGAAGGTAGATTTAAGTAATTATGCTTTAAAAGAAGGGGAAAATAATATTCCAGTTGAAGTTATAGGTTTTCCTGATGATATTATTATAAAGAATAAATCTGAATTAACTATATCTCTTAATTTAGAGGAAGAAGCGAAAAAAACTGTTAATGTAAAATCTAATGTAAAGACAACATTTAAAGATGGAGCAAGTTCTAAATCGATAACTGTTTCACCAACATCAGTTATGGTTAAAGGACCTGAAAGTTTAGTTGAAAAGGTAGAATCAGTTGTAATGGAAGGTGAAATATCAGATATATCAAAGGATATAAGTAAGACTTTTAGGCTGATACCAATCGATAGCAAAGGAAAAGAAATAAGTGGCGTTGACCTTAGTGATAAAATAGGGAAAGTTATAGTTAGTGTTGGAAATTCCAAGCAAGTAAAAGTAAATGCTGTTTATAAAGGCAATTTACCAGAAAATTTAATTTTAAATGGTATTACTTTATCATCTGCATATGTAAATATTGTAGGGGAGCGAAGTGTAATTAATTCTATTAGTCAAATAAATACAGAATATATTAATTTAGCTAACATAAAGGAAAGCCAGAACCTAAATGTAAAATTAGAATTGCCAGAGGGAGCATTTTTATTAGATGGTAGTAATACAGTAACAGCATATGTAGAAGTTTCGAAGAAGGAAGATAATATAAAGCAGATGATTACTAAAAAAATTGATGGGATAAAAGTAAATTTAACAGATAAAGTTAATACGGCTTTAACCTATGAAGTAAATAATATTAGTGTTGAAGTTTCAGGAAATTCAAAAGAGGTTAATGAAATTACTTCAGCAAATATAGAGGCTACGACTTCAGTATCAAGAATAACTGAAGCTGGAGAACAAGAAGTGGCGTTAAATGTATCGCTTAAAAATGCAGGTTCATCTGTTAAGATAACAAGTAAACCAGAAAAAATTAAAGTGATAGCAAAATAATATTTAAAGGGGCAGTTGCACTAAGAAATAGTGTGGTGCCCTTTAAAGATTTTTAAGTATATTAATTTTATGATAAAATGCATAGAGAGTCTTAAGAAAAGAGAGCGTGATTAGATGACTATAAGAATTAATAATATACATTTAAGTATAGATGAGCCTAAAGAATTAGTTAAGAAAAAGGCTGCTAAAGCTTTAAGAATAAATGAAGAGGAAATAATTAATTATACAATTATTAAGGAAAGTATAGATGCTAGAAAAAAAGATAATATAAAATTTAACTATTGCATTGATGTAAATTGCAATGGTGAAAAAAGAATTTTATCAAAAGCAAAATGTAAAGATGCAAAAATAGAAGAAGATGATTTTGTAGAAAATACTACTCATGGAACTAAGAAGATGAATTCAAGACCAATAGTAATTGGATTTGGACCTGCAGGTATATTTGCAGCTTTAACTTTAGCTAAGGAAGGATATAAACCAATAGTTTTTGAAAGAGGAGAAGATGCTGAAACTAGAACTAAAACTGTTGAAAGTTTTTGGAAAGGTGAATCGGATTTAAATCTAGAATCTAATGTGCAGTTTGGTGAAGGTGGAGCAGGAGCTTTCTCAGATGGAAAATTAACAACTAGAATTAAAGATAAAAGATGTAGATTTGTATTAAAGGAACTTGTAAAATCAGGCGCTCCAGAAGAAATTATGTATGAAGGAAAACCTCATGTGGGAACAGATATTTTAAAGGATGTAGTTATTAATATAAGAGAAAGTATTAAGTCACTTGGAGGAGAAGTTCACTTTAATTCAAAATTAGAATCTATAAATGTTAAAGATGGAAAATTAAAAAGTATAGTTGTAAATGGTTCGGAAATTCCATGTGAAGCCTTAATTTTAGCTATAGGACATAGTTCTAGAGATACATATGAAATGTTACATAAACAAGGAATATTTATGGAGAGTAAAGCATTTGCAATTGGAGTTAGAATAGAACATCCTCAAGAACTTATTAATGTAAGTCAATATGGAAAATATGCAAATCATCCAAGGCTTAAAGCTGCTGATTATAGATTAGTATATCAGTCAAAACTTACTAATAGAGGAGTTTATTCTTTTTGCATGTGTCCAGGAGGAGTAGTAGTAGCTGCGGCATCAGAAGAAAAGAGGCTTGTTTCAAATGGTATGAGTTATCATGCTAGAGATCTTGAAAATGCAAATTCAGCGTTAGTTGTAACTGTAGGACCAGAAGACTTTGAAGGAAGTTCGCCTCTAAAAGGAATGGAATTTCAGAGACATTATGAACGTCTTGCTTATAATTTAGGAGGAGGAAATTATAAGGCACCAGTTCAACTTGTTGGAGATTTTATGAAGGATAATAAATCAACTAAAATAGGAAGGGTAAAGCCAACATATACAGCAGGTTATGAATTAAGAGATTTAAGAGAGTGTCTTCCAAGTTATGTTGTTGATACATTAAAGGATGGTATTGCTACTTTTGACTCTAGAATTAAGGGATACGCAATGGATGATGCTGTTCTTACAGGAATAGAAACAAGAACTTCAGCACCAGTTAGAATAAGTAGAAATGAAAATTTAGAAAGTATAAGTTCTAAAGGATTATATCCTGCGGGAGAAGGTGCTGGTTTTGCAGGAGGAATAATTTCAGCAGCCGTTGATGGTATAAGAGTAGCTGAAAGAATAATATCAGAATATAAAGAAATATAAAGTATAAAATGAATGCTCTTAAAGTTTTGCTTTTTAGAGCATTTTTTGTTACAATAAACTTAGCATAACTGGAAATTTTTTTAACTGTATTTGTTATAAAATTAACATAGTGCATTTAGGCAAAAATCAGATTTACCATTTTTTGAGTTATATAAACCCAGAAAAAGTTGGATGAATCCATAAAAATAATAAAATTTAATAAGAGGTGCATATAAATGAGTAAGAATTTTGATGATTTATTGTCAAAGGTTAAAGAATGTAAGAGAAAAAAATTAGCTGTTGCAGTTGCACAAGACAAGCCAGTTCTTGAAGCAGTAAATGAAGCTAAGAAAATGGGAATTGCTGATGCAATTTTAGTTGGAGATAAGGAAAAAATAAAAGAAGTAGCAGATTCAATTGGTATGGATTTAAGCCAATTTGAAGTTCATCATGAAGCAGATACTAGAAAGGCAGCTCTTGATGCAGTTCAATTAGTATCAGCAGGAAAAGCTGATATGGTTATGAAAGGATTACTTGATACAGCTACATTCTTAAGAAGTGTTTTAAACAAAGAAGTAGGTTTAAGAACAGGAAAATTAATGTCTCACGTAGCAGTATTTGAAATAAAAGGATTTGATAGATTAGTATTCTTAACAGATGTTGCATTTAACACATATCCAGAATTAAAGGATAAAGTTCAAATAGTAAACAATGCAGTAAAGGTTGCTCATGCTTGTGGAATTGAATGTCCAAAAGTAGCACCAGTATGTGCAGTAGAAGTTGTAAATCCAAATATGCAACCAACTCTTGATGCAGCATTATTATCAAAAATGAGCGATAGAGGACAAATAAAAGGATGCGTAGTTGATGGACCTCTTGCTTTAGATAATGCATTATCAGAAGAAGCAGCAAAACATAAGGGAGTAACAGGACCAGTAGCTGGTAAAGCTGATATATTATTATTACCTAATATAGAAGCAGGTAACATAATGTATAAGACTTTAACTTATACAGCAGATGTTAAGAATGGATGTGTACTAGTTGGAACAGCAGCTCCAGTTATATTAACTTCAAGAGCTGATAGTTTTGAAACAAAAGTTAATTCAATTGCTTTAGCAGCTATAGTTGCAGAAGCTTCTAAGTAATTATTATAAATATAAGGATACCAGGGGGAACACGTTATGTCATATAAGATATTAATAATAAATCCAGGTTCAACATCAACAAAAATTGGTGTATATGAAGATGAAAAAGAAATTTTAGAAGAAACTATAAGACATACTAATGAAGAAATAAAGAGATATGATACTATATTTGGACAATTTGGTTTCAGAAAAGATTTAATTTTAAAAGTATTAAAAGAAAAGAATTTTGATATAAAGACATTAGATGCTGTTGTAGGTAGAGGTGGAATGCTTAAACCAGTAGAAGGTGGAACTTATGCAGTAAATGATGCAATGGTTGAAGACTTAAAAGTAGGAGTACAAGGTCCTCATGCATCTAACCTTGGAGGAATACTTGCAAGATCAATTGGTGATGAATTAGGAGTACCTTCATTTATAGTTGACCCAGTTGTTACTGATGAATTATCAGATGTTGCAAGATTCTCAGGTACACCAGATATACCAAGAAGAAGTAAATTCCATGCTTTAAATCAAAAAGCTGTTGCTAAGAGATATGGAAAAGAATCAGGAAAAGGATATGAAAATCTTAATTTAGTTGTTGTTCATATGGGTGGAGGAGTTTCAGTTGGAGCTCACAAGAATGGTAAAGTTGTAGATGTAAATAATGCTTTAGATGGAGATGGTCCATTCTCACCAGAAAGAGCTGGTTCTGTTCCTGCTGGAGATTTAATAAAAATGTGTTTCAGTGGTAAATATACTGAAAATGAAGTATACAGCAAAGTTGTAGGAAAAGGTGGATTTGTAGGTTACTTAAACACTAATGATGTAAAGGGAACTATTGATAAGATGGGAGAAGGAGATAAAGAATGTACTATGATTTATAAAGCCTTCCTTTATCAAATAGTTAAAGAAATAGGTGCTATGGCAGGAATACTAGAAGGAAAGGTAGACCAAATAGTTGTTACTGGAGGAATTGCATATTCAGATGTATTAGTTCCAGACCTAATAGAAAAAGTTAAATGGATAGCTCCTGTTACAGTATATCCTGGAGAAGATGAATTATTAGCATTAGCTCAAGGTGCTATAAGAGTTCTTAGCGGAGAAGAAGAAGCTAAAGTATATTAATATTTGTTTTTTAAGTTGATAATGTTAAAAGAAATGTGGATATCTCATAATTTTTTATAAGATATCCACATTTTTATTGTGTAAAAAATAAGTAAATACACATGTATAGCTTTGTGAAAAAAGGAAATATTTTATGATAGAATTAGTTATAAGAAGGTGAGGGAAGTTATGAGAACAAATATTAATTCTGAAAATAAACTTACAATGTTATCACAGATGTCTAACGATTCACAATTTCAAATATTAGAGTATGATAAATTACAAGGAGCTACAAATATAGAAACTGCATTAGGACTTAACATTATGAATGATGCAGGGATAAAATTGAAGCAAGTAAGGATAATTTTACAGGATAGTGCTGTAAAAATAGAGGCTGGTGCTTTGAGTTATATGAGGGGAGACATTAGCATAAAAACCAAAACAGGGGGATTGCTAGGCCTTGGGAAAAAGTTTTTTGAAAGTAAGGTAACTGGAGAAGGAATGTTTAAACCAACATATGAAGGAAGTGGAGAAATTTTTTTAGAGCCGTCGTTTGGACATTTTGCATTAATTGAACTTGAAGATGAAGAAATAATTGTTGATGATGGAATGTTTTTTGCTTGTGAAGATAGTATAAATATAGGAGTTGAAGCTCAAAAAACAGTATCTGCACTTATGCTTGGTAATGAAGGAGCATTTCAGATAAAGTTAAAAGGAAGTGGTATAGTAGTTTTAGAGCTTCCCGTTCCAGAATCAGAAATATTTAAATGTAAATTATTTAATGATACATTAAAAGTTGATGGTAATTTTGTAGCATTAAGATCTGGAAGAATTGATTTTACGGTAGAAAAATCTTCAAGTGTTATAGGCTCATTAACTAATGGTGAAGGATTTTTAAATGTGTATTATGGTACAGGTGAGGTATGGATTCTTCCGACTAAAAGTATATATTATGATTTAAAGACAATTGGAATAGATAAAGTTGTTAATCAAAGTAAAGAATGTGATAGTTAAATTTAGTATTTTAGTATAATGAAGTTGTGAATTATTAAAGCTTTAAGTATAATAAAATATGAAATTACTATTACTAATAGGGAGTGAAGAAGATGAGTTCCTATGAATCAAAATTAAAGAGTGATGAAATGGACTTATTATTTAGTGCTATATTAACTTTAAAGAATTCAGATGAATGCTATAAGTTCTTTGAAGATGTAGCTACTATAAATGAAATAAAGGCATTGGCTCAGAGGATACATGTAGCTAAATTATTAAGTGAGAAAAAAACATATACAGAAATTGCTGAAATTACAGGTGCAAGTACAGCAACTATAAGTAGGGTGAATAGATGCGTGAATTATGGAAGCGATGGCTATAATATTGTTCTTGAAAGACTTAAAGAAAGTTGATATAAATAAGAATTGAGTTTATACTATTTATAGTAAAAAATAGATTATTTATTATAATTGTGAGGTAGAAAAAATGAGTAGAATGTTTGGAACTGATGGAGTAAGAGGAATTGCCAATACAGAATTAACAGCTCAATTAGCATATAATTTAGGAAGAGCAGGGGCATTTGTCTTAACTGAAGGTACACATAAACCTAAAATATTAGTTGGTAAAGATACAAGAATTTCTGGTGATATGCTTGAAGCAGCTCTTGTTGCAGGTATACTATCAGTTGGAGCAGAAGCTGTTGTATTAGGAGTTGTACCAACACCAGCAGTAGCACATTTAACAAGACAATATGGTGCAGATGCAGGAGTAGTTATATCAGCATCTCATAATCCTGTTGAATATAATGGAATTAAGTTTTTTGATGCTAGAGGATATAAGCTTTCAGATGACTTAGAAGATCAAATTCAAAGTGTAATAGAAAGTGATTTTGAAGGAGTACCTAGTCCAGTTGGAGAAAGTTTAGGAAGAGAATATGTAAAGGAAAGTGCATTAGAAGATTACATAAAATTTGCTAAAAGCACAACTACAGTTGATTTAAGTGGATTAAAGGTCGCATTAGATTGTGCAAATGGAGCATCTTATAAATCATCAGTTGAAGCTTTTAAAGAATTAGGAACTGAAGTCCATGTGATTAATAATAATCCAGATGGAACTAACATAAATAAAAAATGTGGATCAACTCATCCAGAACAACTTATGAAGTATGTAGTTGAAAATGGATGTGATGTAGGTTTTGCATTTGATGGAGATGCAGATAGATGCTTAGCAGTAGATGAAAAAGGAAATTTAATAACTGGTGACTTTATATTAGCTATTTGTGGAAAATATCTAAAGGAAATGAATAAGTTACATGATGATACAATAGTTGTTACAGTTATGAGTAACTTAGGTTTAGATATAGCATGTAAAGAAAATGGAATGAAAACTTTAAAAACTAAAGTTGGAGATAGATACGTTCTTGAAGAAATGACTAAAGGAAATTATGTACTTGGAGGAGAACAATCAGGACATATTATATTCTTAGATCATAATACAACTGGAGATGGGCTTGTAACTGCATTACAAATTGCATCAATAATTAAAAAAGAAGGTAAAACTCTAAGTGAGTTATGCTCTATAATGAATGAACTTCCACAAGTATTAGCAAATGCTAAAGTTCCAAATGATATGAAGAATATTTATTTGGAAGATGAAGAAATAAAAGCTGAAATAGCTAAAATAGAAGAAAGCTTAAATGGAAGAGGAAGAGTTTTAATAAGACCTTCAGGAACTGAACCATTAGTTAGAGTTATGCTTGAAGGTGAAAATCAAGAAGAAATAGATAGAATGGCTCATAACTTAGCTGATATGATAGTAGCTAAATGTAAATAATTATAAAATTCATAAAAGATGATTTCTAAGTAGTTAGAAATCATCTTTTTGTTTTTGCAATAAAATAATACATTAAGATAATAAATTTTGATCGCAAATGTGTTATAATGGATAAAATGTTATTTTTTTCATAATATGTTTTTGATATTTGGAGTTGTTATTTAACTAAAAACAATCAAGGCATAAAATTTGATGATATTACATGGAAGAAAGAGCGATATACAGTTTTTACAGAAGAACAAGCTTTTTCTTATTGGTCATTTAATGAATATAAAACTTTCATTGAAAGAGTTTATAAAAAGAAATTAGATGATTTGCGTGTGAGTCAATTAGTAAAGGGATTTGGATTTGAAAAATATTTAAATTATTATTTTAAGGACTTATCCACTGGAAATAGAAAAAAAGCATTTTTAATTATTGGATTTGCTCTTGAATTGCCATTGTTAATATTAGACGAACCATTAGATGGACTAGATTATTTAGCTTCAGAGTATCTGTATAAAGAAATTATAGAATATAAAAAATATGGTTCTGTTTTAATGAGCTCGCATATAGCTGAAAGTATTGAAAAAACTTGTGATAAATTATTAGTATTGAACGAAGGAAAGATAGAGTCTTATAAGTTCGAATCTGGTGATAAAGTTCGTGATTTACTGGAAGGGTGGTTAAATGATATCAACTAAGATTTTTCTTAAAGATATGTTAAGCATGAAGAAAGTAAAGAATTATGTGTTATTTATTTGTATATTTGTTTTTATTATTTCTAATATATTTGAAGATTTTTTAGGGGTAGGATTTAATGAGAAGTTTATACCTTATTTTGCTGCTTTAGCAATTTTAACTTCAACAGCTTATACTATTTATACATATTCTTTATATGAAAAAGTTAAAAATTATATTTCCCTTCCTATAAAAAAGACCAACTTTCTTTTGGGATTCATTTTAAGTTTAATAATAGTATCTTTTTTAGAACGTGTTTCATTGCTAATTATATTAGTTTATTTTAGTGGAATTAATGTTTTGCAAAATATATGTTTGGTAAGTTTGATATCTATATTCTGTATATTAATAAATGTATGGATGCTTATAATATTAAATAGAAAAAGTAAAGTGCAGTTTATTGTTGTTGCTTTGGTTTTGGCTAGCAATATGGTCGTTTTTGGATTGAATGCAGCGATTTGGTTTAAAATGTTAATGATATTGGGATCAAGCTTTATTGTTTTAGCTAGTATTTTAAGTACAGATAGTATTTTTATAGCTATAATAAGAAAGAACAAATATAGTTTTAATAAATCAAAATTTAACATTAATTATTTTTTAAAAGTTATGATAAGTGAAAAAATATATGTTATTAATATAGCATTGCTTTTAGGGATAATTATATTTTTAGTGTTTATGAAAATGGATAATTATATAGGATGGAGTTTGACTTGGGCTGTTGGAGCTGTAGACACTCCTGTTTTAACTATGTTATCATCAGATTTATCTCTTAGAAAACATGCAGATATGCTTTCAGATAAGAGTAATGGAGTATGGAACATGTATAGGAAATTTCTTATAGGTTATTTTGTATTTGTTAATTTATTTATATTAATTTTAAATACTATTTTTGAAAATAATATAGTGATTTACAATGTAATTGCATTTATTATATTGTGTATTTTAGAATCAATTAGTGCATATGTTCTTGAAATTAAATTCCCATTGTTGAAATGGAAGACAAAACAAGATTTATGGAAGCATCCTAGAAAATATGTTATTTCTTTGATTGTTTTTATAACTATGACTATATTCAGTTTGATTTTAGTTTAAATTAAAATTTATAAAAATACTCTTAGAAGATTTTTAAGAAATGAACTAAGAGTATTTTTTATATATAGAAAATTATATTTTAAGAACAGGATGAATAGAATAAATAATATAAGAAAAAGAGTTGATTGAAAAAATGTTAATAAACTAATGAAGAATAAAATATAATGTTAGTGCAAATAGATTTGAGGTGATAAATTATTAAAAAAGTCACTCTTTTTTTAACAATTTAAACAAAAAATATTGAAAGAATGTATTAAAATATTCAAATTGTAAAATTAATGTTTAAAGGTTGACTTTATGAAATTTGGATAGTAAAATTTTACTAAAGTAAAAGAGAATATTTCCTAGTATTTAAAAGCTAAGATGGAGAAGGTTATTTAATAAGATAAAGTATACAGAGAGTCAGTGGTTGGTGTGAACTGACAACTTTTAGTTAAATAGGTATCACTCCTGAGCTGAATCCAGAAAACTTTGCTTATAGCATTGTGAGTAAGCGATATCCGGTGAGCATCCGTTATATGTAAGGGTTTGTTAGAACCGATTATGTTATATTTAGGCGGAGTTTTATCCCACTTTTTATGATACATATATCATTATAAAGGTGGTTTTTTTTATACTTTATTAAAAATGTAAAATGTTCCGTTTGGTAAATAAGGAGGGGGAGAGATGGAGCAAAAACATGTATTATCAGTTCTTGTACAGAATTCATCAGGCGTTCTAAGTAGAATTGCTGGATTATTTTCAAGAAGAGGCTATAACATAGATAGCTTAACAGTTGGGGAAACAGATAATGAAGAATTATCAAGAATGACAATTACAATAACAGGTGATAATGATGTATTAGAACAGGTTACGAAACAACTTGATAAATTAGAAGAAGTTATTAAAGTTATAAACTTAAAAGCTGATAATTCAGTTTATAGAGAGCTTGTATTGATTAAAGTTAAAGCAAGTGCAGATAAGCGAGCTGATATTAATGAGATTGTTAAGATATTTAGATGTAAGATAATTGATTTATCAGTAAATACATTAACAATTGAATTAACTGGGGATGAAAGTAAGATATCTGCATTGATTAAACTTATGGATGAATATGGCATAGAGGAACTTGTACGAACAGGGGTTACAGCTCTTGAAAGAGGAGATAAGACAATAACAAGTTATACTGAAAATGAATAGAATTTGCAATTGGCGATTTTAAAGGGGGGGCAACTTTAATGACCAATAAAAATATAAGCATCTTTGATTCTACCTTAAGAGATGGGGCTCAGGGGCAGGGGATTTCTTACTCTGTAGAAGATAAAATTAAGATAGTCAAAGTCTTAGATGATATTGGAGTCGCATATATAGAAGCTGGAAATCCAGGATCAAATCCAAAAGATATGGAATTTTTTAAAAGGATAAAGGATGTAAGATTAAAAACATCAAAAGTTGCAGCTTTTGGATCAACGAGAAGACCAGGAAAAGAAGTAAAAGATGATACTAATATAAAAAATATTTTAATAGCAGATACAGATGTAGTTGTAATATTTGGTAAAGCATGGGGCTTTCAAGTAAAAGAGATATTAAAAACAACTTTAGAAGAAAATTTAAATATGATAGATGATACAATACGCTTTTTAGCTGAAAGGGGAAAAGAAGTAATATTTGATGCTGAACATTTCTTTGATGGGTATAAAGAAAACAAGGAATATGCAATTCAAACAATAAAAACAGCTAAAGAGGCAGGGGCTAAAACTGTAGTTTTGTGTGATACAAATGGAGCGACTCTTCCAAATGAAATTGAAACTATAGTAAAAGATGCAATAAGCAATGTAGGGGGCAGTGTAGGAATACATTGTCACGATGATATTGGAATGGCAGTTGCTAATTCAATCGTGGCAGCACAATCAGGGGCAGATCACATTCAAGGAACTTTTATAGGTACTGGTGAAAGATGTGGTAATTCAAATCTTAGTGCAATAATTCCAACTTTAAAATTAAAGCTTGGAATTGATGCAATAGACAAAGAAAACCTTTCTAAATTAACAAGTGTTGCTAGATTCATAGCAGAAATTTCAAACATAACATTAAAAGATGATTCTCCGTATGTTGGCAATTCAGCATTTGCTCATAAAGGTGGAATGCATATAGATGCAGTTTGTAAGGATTCTAAATCTTATGAACATGTAAAACCTGAAACTATAGGAAATGAGAGAAGATTTTTAATCTCAGAGGTTAGTGGAAAAAGTACAATTTTATCTCAGATAAAAGATATATTCCCTAATGTATCTAAAGATAGTAAGGAAATTCAAATAATTACGGATAGACTAAAGGAATTAGAATATGAAGGCTATCAATTTGAAGGTGCAGAGGGGACTGTAGAACTTGTAATGAGAAAAATGATGGGAAAATATAAACCATTTTTTAAGCTTAATCATTTTAAGGTATTTACAGAACAATTTTCAGATGAAACTAAAGGATTTGCATCAACAGTAATGATAAATATTACTGTTGATGAAAAGGAACAAATAAGTGCTGCGGAAGGGGAAGGCCCTGTTAATGCGTTAGATAAGGCACTTAGAAAAGCATTAGAAGTTTTTTATCCACAGCTTAGTGATGTAAGACTTGTAGACTTTAAAGTAAGAGTTTTAGATTCGGAAAGTGCTACAAATGCAAAAGTAAGAGTTTTAATAGAATCTACAGATGGAAAAGAAAGTTGGAGTACAGTAGGAGTATCAAGAGATTTGATTAAAGCTAGCTGGATAGCATTAGTTGATTCTATAGAATATAAATTGATAAAAGATATAGAGAAGAAAGTAAAAACATATTTTTAGGGAGATGATTAAATAATGGGTATGACAATGACACAAAAAATATTAGCGGCACATGCAGGATTAGAAAGCGTTAAAGCAGGACAATTAATAGAGGCTAATCTTGATTTAGTTTTAGGAAATGATATTACAACACCAGTTGCTGTAACTGAGTTTAAGAAATTTGGTGCAAATAAACAAGTATTTAGCAAGAGTCAAATAGCAATAGTTCCAGACCATTTTACTCCTAATAAGGATATAAAGGCAGCTGAACAAGTTAAATACATAAGAGAATTTGCACATGAAAAAGAAATTGAAAATTTCTTTGAAGTTGGTGAAATGGGAATAGAGCATTGTTTAATTCCTGAAAAAGGATTAGCTGTAGCTGGTGATGTTGTAATAGGAGCAGACTCACATACTTGTACTTATGGTGCACTTGGAGCATTCTCAACAGGTATTGGATCGACAGATATGGCAGCTGGTATGGCGACAGGTAAATGTTGGTTTAAAGTGCCATCTGCTTTGAAATTTGTTCTTAAGAATAAACCTGCTAAATGGGTAAGTGGGAAAGATATTATACTACACATTATTGGAATGATTGGTGTTGATGGAGCACTATACAAATCAATGGAGTTTGTAGGAGATGGATTACAATATCTTTCTATGGATGATAGATTTACAATGGCCAACATGGCTATTGAAGCTGGTGGTAAAAATGGAATATTTCCAGTAGATGATAAGACTGAGGAATATTTAAAAGAACATACTAAAAGAGAATGGAAGAAGTTTGAAGCTGATGAAGATGCAGAATATGATGATGTTTATGAAATAGATTTAAGTGTATTAAGACCAACAGTATCATTTCCGCATTTGCCAGATAACACTAGAACAATAGATGAAGCTCAAGGCATTGAAATAGATCAAGTTGTTATTGGATCTTGTACAAATGGTAGAATTTCAGATTTAAGAATTGCTAGAGATATTCTTAAAGGAAAGAAAACAAATAAAAATATAAGAACTATAATAATTCCTGGTACTCAAAAGATTTACCTTCAGGCATTACAAGAAGGAATAATCAAAGATTTAGTTGAAGCGGGAGCTGCAGTATCTACTCCAACTTGTGGACCATGTCTTGGTGGACATATGGGAATCTTAGCAAAAGGAGAAAGATGTGTATCAACAACAAATAGAAACTTTGTAGGAAGAATGGGACATGTAGAATCAGAAGTTTATCTAGCAAGTCCGGCAGTAGCAGCTGCATCAGCAATAACAGGTAAAATTACTGATCCAGAAACAGTGTAGGAGGTAGAAAATAATGAGCGTTAAAGGTAGAGTATTCAAATATGGAGATAATGTAGATACGGATGTAATCATTCCAGCAAGATATTTAAACACTTCAGATCCAAAGGAACTTGCTGCACACTGTATGGAAGATATAGATATGGATTTTGTTAAAAATGTTAAAGCTGGAGATATAATAGTTGCAAATAAGAATTTTGGTTGTGGTTCTTCAAGAGAACATGCTCCACTTGCTATAAAGACAGCTGGAGTGAGTTGTGTTATAGCATCAACATTTGCAAGAATATTTTATAGAAATTCAATTAATATTGGACTTCCAATACTTGAATGTGATGAAGCAGTTAAATCTATTGAAGCAGGGGACGAATTAGAAGTAGATTTCAAGACAGGTGTAATTAAGAATTTAACAAAGAATGAAAGTTATCAAGGACAAGGATTTCCAGAATTTATGCAAAGAATTATTGATAATGATGGATTAATTGGATATATAAAATCAAAATAAGCAATAAGGTAAAATTGGGGGTAAAAGATATGAAATGGAATATAGCAGTAATTGCTGGAGACGGTATAGGTCCAGATATAGTAGAAGAAACAATAAAAGTTTTAGATGTAGTTGGGGAAAAATTTGGGCATGAATTTAAATATACTCGTACAATGGCTGGTGGATGTGCAATAGATAAGTTTGGAACTGCACTTCCAGAAGAAACATTAGAAATTTGTAAAAGAGCGGATGCAGTACTTTTAGGAGCTGTTGGAGGACCAAAATGGGATAATCCAGATGCAAAGGTGAGACCAGAACAAGCTCTTATGGGACTAAGATCAGGATTAGGTCTTTACTGTAATTTAAGACCTGCAACATTATATGCACCACTTAAGAATGCATCGCCTTTAAAAGAAGAGATAGTTAATAAAGGAATTGATATTGCAATAGTTAGAGAATTAACTGGTGGTATTTATTTTGGAAAAAGAGGAAGAGAAGTAGTTAATGGAGTTCAATCTGCTTATGATACTGAAAGGTATAATGTAAATGAAATAAAGAGAATTGCAAAAATCGGGTTTGAAACAGCAATGAAGAGAAAGAAAAAATTGACTTGTGTTGATAAAGCTAATATTCTTGAAAGTTCAAGACTTTGGAGAGTTGTTTTAGATGAAATGGTTAAGGATTATCCAGAAGTGGAATTGAATTATTTATATGTTGATAATGCTGCAATGCAAATAGTAAAAGACCCATGTCAATTTGATGTTATAGTAACTTCGAACATTTTTGGAGACATACTTTCAGATGAAGCTAGCATGGTTACAGGATCAATAGGAATGTTACCATCTGCATCACTTGGAGAAGGAACTTTAGGTATGTATGAACCAATTCATGGAAGTGCTCCTGATATTGCAGGGATGGGAATAGCAAATCCTTTAGCTACTATTCTTTCAGGGGCTATGATGCTTAGGTATAGTTTTAATTTAGAAAAAGAAGCTAGTGCAATAGAAAATGCTGTTTTAGCAGTTCTTCAAGATGGATATAGAACTGGTGATATAATGAGCGAAGGAATGAAGAAAGTTGGAACTGTTGAAATGGGGAAATTAGTAATGGATAAAATAAAGGAGATGTAGTAAAAAATGAGGAGTGACGTTGTAAAAAAAGGACCTTCAAAGGCACCGCATAGATCGTTATTTAAAGCTGCAGGTTTAACGGATGAAGAAATTGATAGACCTTTAATCGGTGTTGTAACATCTCAAAATGATATAATTCCAGGACATGTTAACCTAGATAAAATCGTTGAAGGAGTTAAAAAAGGAGTATTAATGAATGGGGGAACACCATTAGTATTTCCGACAATAGGTGTTTGCGATGGTATTGCAATGGGGCATGAAGGAATGAAATATTCTTTAGTGACAAGAGAACTTATAGCAGATAGTATTGAATGTATGGTTAAAGCTCATGCTTTAGATGCATTAGTTTTAATTCCTAACTGCGATAAAATAGTTCCAGGAATGATGATGGCAGCTATGAGATTAAATATACCGTCTGTTGTTGTAAGTGGAGGGCCAATGCTTCCAGGTAAGTTTAAAGGCACAGATGTTTCATTGACTACAGTGTTTGAAGGTGTTGGGGCTTTTGAAAATGGTACAATGCTTGAACATGAACTTAAAGAACTTGAAAATAATGCATGCCCAACATGCGGATCATGTTCGGGGATGTTCACAGCTAACTCTATGAATTGTTTGGTAGAAGTTCTTGGAATGGCTTTGCCTGGAAATGGTACTATACCAGCTGTTTATTCAGAAAGAATAAGACTTGCAAAACATGCAGGTATGGCAGTTATGAATCTTTTACAAAAAGATATAAAACCAAGAGATATAGTAACTAGTGAATCAATAGAAAATGCTTTATCAGTAGAAATGGCATTAGGATGTTCTTCGAATACTGTATTACATTTAACTGCTATTGCTAATGAAGCAAAAGTTCCAATAAATTTAGATATTATAAATCAGGTTTCTGAAAGAGTTCCAAATCTTTGTCACTTAGCACCAGCATCTCAAACTCATATAATAGATTTATATGCAGCTGGTGGGATTGGAGCAGTTATGAATGAGCTTTCTAAGAAAGACTTACTTCATCTTGATTGTATAACTGTTACAGGAAAAACTCAAAGAGAAAATATTGCAGGAAAGAAAGTACTGAATTATGAAATAGTAAGACCAATAGATAATCCATATATGACAACTGGAGGAATTCAAATATTAAGAGGAAATTTAGCTGTTGATGGAGCTGTTGTTAAAAAATCAGCAGTTGCACCTGAAATGCTTGTTCATGAAGGACCAGCTAAGGTATTTGATTCAGAAGAAGAAGCTATTGATGCAATTACTGGAAAAAAGATAGTTGCTGGAGATGTTGTTGTTATTAGATATGAAGGTCCTAAGGGAGGACCAGGAATGAGAGAAATGTTATCACCAACATCAGCAATTGCAGGTATGGGATTAGATAAGGATGTTGCTCTTATAACAGATGGAAGATTTAGTGGGGCAACTAAGGGAGCATCAATAGGACATGTATCACCAGAAGCAGCTGAAGGTGGTTTGATAGCCTTAGTTGAAGATGGAGATGTGATATCTATAGATATTAATAAAGGAAAACTGGAATTAAAGGTATCAGAAGAAGTACTAAGTCAAAGAAGAAAGAACTTAAAACCATTTGAACCAAAGGTTAAAGATGGATATTTAGCAAGATATTCTAAGCTTGTTACATCTGCAAGTACAGGGGCAGTATTTAAATATTAATTTGATTAAAGGCTTTAAGTTTATTTGGGGTTTTAGTGAATTTTTATCATAAGGAGGGGGCTTATTTGTTACTATCAGGATCAGATATAGTTGTTAAATCTTTAATAGATGAAGGTGCTAAAATAGTCTTTGGGTATCCAGGCGGACAGGTTATAAATATTTATGATTCGCTATATAAATATCAAAATCAAATTAAACATGTGTTAACATGTCATGAACAAGGAGCAGCACATGCAGCTGATGGTTATGCAAGAGCTACAGGTGAAGTTGGAGTTTGTATTGCAACTTCAGGTCCAGGGGCTACTAATTTAGTGACAGGAATAGCAACAGCATATATGGATTCAGTTCCATTGGTAGCTATTACAGGCAATGTTCCTATGAATCTTTTGGGAAAAGATAGTTTTCAAGAAGTTGATATTAGAGGAATTACAATGCCTATAACAAAGCATAATTATATTGTTAAAGATGTAAATAAGCTTCAAGAAGTAATTAATGAAGCTTTTCGTATAGCAAAAGAGGGAAGACCAGGTCCAGTTTTAATTGATATTCCCAAAAATATTCAGATTGAAAAAGCTGAATATAAGAAATTAGGTAAAGCAAAATTAAAAAAATTTAAAATAAATGAACAAAAAATTAAATCAGCAGTTGAAATGATTAATAAGGCTAAAAAACCTTTTATATATGTTGGAGGTGGAGCTGTAGCATCAAATGCCGCAGAGCAAGTTTTGGCATTAGCTGAAAAATTGAATTCGCCAATATGTAATTCATTAATGGCAAGAGGAGTTATTCCAAGCGAACATCCATTATATACAGGTATGATTGGTATGCATGGAACAAAGGCTTCTAATATTACAGCCACAAAATGTGATTTGTTTATAGCATTAGGAGCAAGATTTTCTGATAGAGTTATTTCTAATTCACAAAATATAAGCAATGCTAATATAATTCATATAGATATAGATCCAGCAGAAATAAATAAAAATGTTAAGGTAGACTTATCAATTTCAGCTGATTTAAAGGAAGCATTAGAACTTATAGTTTCAGCAGTTAATGAAAAGAATAATGAAGAGTGGCTTGAAAGCGTAAATTCATTAAAGAAATTACCTGCATATAAGATTGAAAATGAAGATGTATTAAGTCCAAAAGTGCTATTTGATGCTTTAAACAAAGTGACTGATAAAGATTTGATAATATCTACAGAAGTTGGTCAACATCAAATGTGGACTGCTCAATATTATCATTTCAAAAAACCACGAACATTTATAACATCAGGTGGACTTGGAACAATGGGATTTGGACTTGGTGCAGCTATAGGGGCTCAGTTTGGAAGACCAGATTGTAAAGTTATTAACATAGCAGGGGATGGTAGTTTTATGATGAACTGTCAAGAAATAGCCACTGCTGTATCGAATAAATTACCAATTATTATAATTGTAATGAATAATAATGTTTTAGGAATGGTTAGACAATGGCAAACTCTTTTCTTTGATAAGAGATACTCTAATACAATACTAAATAGAAAAACAGATTTAGTAAAACTTGCAGAAGCTTTTGGCGCTAAAGGTTATAGAGTGAGAGAAAAGGATGAACTTGATGACGTTCTTAGTAAGGCATTAGAATCAGATGGGCCAGTTCTTATTGATTATAGAATAGATAGTAATAAGAATGTATTTCCAATGGTTGCGCCAGGAGCACCAATTAATCAAATAATCATAGAAAGTGATTTGGATTAATAATTAATTAGCTAAAAATAATATATATATAAATAAAAATAGACTATTTTAGGGCACGTAACCCCTAAGATGGTCTGTTTTTTTTAACGTCTATTTAAAGTATAAAATAAAAAATATATTAGATAATATACTAGAAGAGTTGAGAGAGATAATTAGTTTGCTAAATAATAATTTGTATATATTTCAATTGAATTAGAAAAGAATAAACAGGAACGATAATATTGATTTGTTATATAATATAAAGTAGTATATTGTTAAGCTAGCTAAATAAAAGAGGAGGAGAAATTTTTGGAAAATGAAAAGTCATTACAGGGATTGTTTCTTCAATTAATGAGACTTCATTTTTTACGCTCATATAAACTTATGGGAAAGACAGAAGTCCATCGAGGTCAAGGTGGAATTTTGGTAGCACTTCATTTTCAAGATGGTCAGACTCAGAAAGAACTTATAAATTCAATTAGAATTAAACCAGCGACAATGACTGTTATGATACAGAGAATGGAGAAAAATGGACTTGTTAGGAAGGAACAAGATAAAGAAGATCGTAGAACTACTAGGATTTATATAACACAAAAAGGTGAAGAAGAATATGATAAAGTTCAAGTTATATGGGAACAAATAGAGGAAGAAATGTTTTCTAACTTTACAGTTGAGGAAAGAATTATTCTTAGAAGACTGCTTTTACAAGTTCAACAAAACTTATTAGATAAAATGCCTGATGAAAAACTTTTCTGTCATGGTAAAAAGAATACATAAAACAGGAGGAAACTAGATGGTTAAATTAATTAAATATTTAAAAGGTTCAGTTGGAGCAGTAGTAATGATAATACTATTATTGGTAGTACAAGCATTTTGTGACCTTTCATTACCTGACTATACTTCTAAAATTGTTAATATTGGTATACAACAAGCAGGAGTAGAGGATGCTGTACCTAATGTTATTAGAAAATCTGAACTGGATAGAATTTTGCTATTTGTGAATAAAGATGATAAAGAAGAAGTTTTAGATAATTATATTTATTTGGATAAACAATCATTAAGTGAAAGTGAATTTAATGATTATGAGAAAGATTATCCTGAATTGAAAAATGAACCTCTTTATAAATTAAATAATATAAAAAGTGAAGAAAGAGAGTCTTTAAATAAAATATTTGGGAAACCAATAATGATTGTTTCAAATTTAGAAAGTCAAGAAAATAGTGAACAAGCATTTATTGGAATTTCAATGATGCCAAAAGAACAGTTTGAAACTCAGTTTTCTCAAATGGAAGATAAATTTAATGATATATCAGAGAGTATGATTACACAAGCGGCAACAACATACATAAAATCAGAATATAAAAAAGTCGGAATTGATACTGATAAAATTCAGTTGAATTATATATTTACATCTGGTGCTAAAATGATAGGAATAGCGCTTATAAGTATGGTGGCAGCTGTAATAGTAGGATTTATAAGTGCGAGAGTAGCAGCTAAGATTGCTAGAGATCTTAGAGAAAAAGTATTTGGAAAAGTTATGGAATTCTCTAATCAAGAAATGGAGAAATTCTCAACAGCTTCTTTGATTACACGTAGCACAAATGATATTCAACAAATACAAATGTTTATTGTTATATTCTTAAAAGTTGTATTATATGCTCCAATATTAGGACTTGGAGGAGTTTATAAAGTATTTCAGACAGATGTTTCAATGTCTTGGATAATAGCTTTAGCAGTAGGAGTAATATTTGTAGTTATATTATCATTGTTTACTATAGTAATGCCTAAGTTTAAAGTTGTTCAAAAATATGTAGATAAATTAAATCTTGTTACTCGTGAAATAATAACTGGTATTCCTGTAATTAGAGCATTTAGTACTCAAGAACATGAATATAAAAGATTTGAAAGTGCTAATAAAGATTTAACAAAGACAAATCTTTTTGTTAATAGAGTAATGGCGGGTATGATGCCTATAATGATGCTTATAATGAATGGTATAACAGTACTTATTGTATGGAATGGTTCAAAAGCAATAGATGCAGGAAATATGCAAGTTGGAGATATGATGGCATTTATGCAGTATGCAATGCAGATAATAATGGCATTTTTAATGATTTCTATGATTTCTATTTTGCTTCCAAGAGCTTCAGTTTCAGCTGGACGTGTTGATGAAGTTTTGGAAACAGAAGTAATTATTAAAGATTCTAATTCTCCTAAGAACTTTATTGCAGACAAAAAGGGATATGTTGAATTTAAAAATGTTTCATTTAGATATCCTGATGGAGATGAAAATGTTATTGAAAATGTGTCATTTACAGCTAGACCAGGAGAGACTACTGCTTTTATAGGAAGCACAGGGTCAGGAAAATCAACTCTTGTTAATTTAATACCTCGTTTTTATGATGTAACTGAAGGTGAGATTTTAGTTGATGGAGTTAATGTAAAAGATGTTACTCAATATGATTTAAGAGAGAAGATAGGTTATGTTCCTCAAAAGGGAGTATTATTTTCAGGAACTATTGAATAAAATATTAAGTATGGTAATGATCATGCTTCAATATCAGAAGTAAAAAAAGCTGCAGAAATTGCTCAAGCTACCGAATTTATTGAATCAAAACCGGAAAAATATGAATCGTCGATAGCACAAGGTGGTACTAATGTATCTGGTGGACAAAAACAAAGATTATCAATAGCAAGAGCTATAGCTAAAAAACCTGAAATTTATATATTTGATGATAGTTTTTCAGCACTTGATTATAAAACTGATGCAACTTTAAGGAAAGCATTAAAAGAAGAGACTGGAGATAGTACAGTAATTATAGTTGCTCAAAGAATTAGTACTATTTTACATGCAGAGCAGATAGTTGTGTTAGATGATGGTAAAGTTGTAGGAAAAGGAAAACATAAAGAACTTTTAGATACTTGTGAAGTTTATAGAGAAATAGCTGAATCACAACTTTCAAAGGAGGAACTGGCAAATGAGTAATAAGAGACAGACAATGGGTCATGGGCCAATGAGTAGAATGCATGGTGAAAAAGCTAAGGATTTTAAAGGTACATTAAAGAAACTTCTTAAAGAAATAAAGCCTTTTAGAATTGGTGTGTTAGCAGTAATTATTTTTGCTATTATTAGTACTATTTTTTCAATTGCTGGGCCTAAGATATTAGGTAAGGCTACTACAGAAATATTTAGAGGATTAGTTGCTAAAGTTTCAGGAAGTGGATTAGGGATTGACTTTGATTATATAGGTAAAATATTAGTGACAATATTAGCACTTTATTTAGTAAGTTCAATATTTCAATTTATGCAGAGCTATATCATGAGTGGTATTTCTCAAAAGTTATGTTACAATCTTAGAAATGAAATGGAACATAAGCTTGACAGAATGCCAATGAATTATTTTGAAAGTAGAATTCATGGTGAAGTTTTATCAAGATTCACTAATGATATAGATACATTAGGACAAAGTTTAAACCAAAGTATAACTCAAGTAATTACTTCAGTAACAACTTTGATTGGAATTTCAATTATGATGCTTTCTATAAGTGTTCAGATGACTTTGGTTTCTATACTTGTTTTACCAGTTGCAGGATTGCTAATAACAGGTGTAGTTAAAAAATCTCAAAAGTATTTTAAAGATCAACAAGAATATTTAGGACGTGTGAATGGGCAGGTTGAAGAAGGATATGGAGGACACAATATAGTAAAAGTGTTTAATGCTGAAGAAAGATCTATAAAAGAATTTAATGAAGTAAATGGAAAACTATATGATTCAGCATGGAAATCACAATTTCTATCTGGAATGATGATGCCTATTATGACTTTTGTAGGTAATCTTGGATATGTTGGAGTTTCAATAATGGGTGGATATCTTGCTGTTAAGGGTGCAATTGAAGTTGGAGATATTCAATCATTTATTCAATATGTAAGAAGTTTTAATCAACCTATAGCACAACTTGCACAAGTTTCGAATTTATTACAAACAACTATGGCAGCAGCTGAAAGAGTTTTTGAGTTTTTAGAAGAAGATGAAGAAGAACAATTTGCTAAGAATCCAGTAAATATTAATGAACTTGATAGTAGCGTTGATTTTGAAAATGTTCATTTTGGATATAATCCAGATAAAATAATAGTTAATGATTTTACAGCTCATGTTGAACCAGGACAAAAGGTTGCAATTGTTGGACCTACTGGTGCTGGTAAAACAACTATGGTTAAGCTTTTAATGAGATTTTATGATGTCAATAGTGGTGCAATTAAAATTGATGGTCATAATATTAAAGATTTTAATAGAGCAGAACTTAGAGAAATGTTTGGTATGGTTCTTCAAGAAACATGGTTATTCAATGGAAGTATCGCTGATAATATTAAGTATGGTAAATTAAATGCTAGTCAAAAAGAAATTGAAGAAGCAGCTAAAGCAGCACGTATTCATCATTTTATTAAGACTTTACCTGGTGGATATAATATGGAACTTAATGAAGAAGCAACAAATGTATCTCAAGGGCAAAAACAATTATTAACTATAGCAAGAGCAATTTTAGCTGATCCTAAGATATTAATATTAGATGAAGCAACAAGTTCTGTTGATACTAGAACAGAGGTTTTAATTCAAGAAGCAATGGATCATTTGATGGAAGGAAGAACAAGTTTCATCATTGCTCACAGGTTATCCACAATTAGAAATGCAGATATCATTTTAGTAATGAAAGATGGGGATATAATTGAACAAGGAAACCATGAAGAATTACTAGATAAAAAAGGTTTTTATTATAATTTATATAACTCTCAATTTGAAAAGGAAAGTGCAGTATAAAATAGGAGGTGTATAAGATATAAATTATGTATATATAATTAAATGTGGGGATGGTTCATTGTATACAGGATGGACTAATAATTTAAAAAAGCGTTTTGAAAATCACTGTAATGGAAAGGGTGCAAAGTATACAAAGGGAAGAGGACCTTTAGAACTTGTTTATTTTGAAACATTTGAAGATAAAAGAGATGCAATGAGAAGAGAGTTTGCTATTAAGAAATTAACAAGATTACAAAAGCAAAAGTTAATAAAAGAATTTAATATTAGTCAATTAGTGTAAAAAAGAGCTGTTGCATAAAATGGTACCTATAAGCAGGACATTAGAAAAATGTCCAGTTTATAGGTACTTTTTATGTATAATGCTAGTGTTGGCTGGAAAGGCAAGACGAATTTAAGCTATTTTTTATAAATGAATATTTAAATCGTGCTCGATTGTTTATAAAAAATCAATTCAAGCAATATTTTCGGCTATTTACGAAAAAAGTATATATATTTGCTGAAGAATATAAGAAAATATAAACAACACATGAATAGGATTACATGTAGTTGAATCAATCCATTTATAGGAAGTGTAGTAAAAATTAATAAAAAGGAGATGGATAAAATGAAAAAACATATAAGTTTAGTTTTATCAGCACTTGTTGCCGTTTGTACATGCTTTAATGCAGGTATTGTATCAAAAGCTGCAACTGTACCAAGTAATGCAACTTTACTTAACACTTACGGAAAAACTTTTCAAAAGTCAGGAGTTGCAATACCAGCTTATAAGATGAATGACAGAAGTGTAATTAATTTTACAAAAGGAGAATATAATAGTGTTACTGCAGAAAATGAAATGAAGCCAGATGCTATTTTAGGTTCAAGTCCAAGAACAATTTCTGTAGCACAAGCTAAGTCACTAGGATATTATATTCCAGCAGGATATACAGAAAGCACAGTTCCACAACTTAACTTCTCTTCAACAGATAGTATGTTAAAGACTTGTTATGAAAATGGACTTACAATGAGAGGTCATACATTAGTATGGCATAGCCAAACACCAGAATGGTTCTTTAAAGCAGGATATAATGGTGGAGCAGGTTATGTAAGCCAACAAGTTATGGACAAGAGAATGGAAATGTATATTAAGACTGTATTAGGACATGTTTATAGTTCAAAATACAAAGATGTAATTTATGCATGGGATGTTGTTAATGAATATTTACATGCTGATAGATCAGGTTGGTTAACAATCTATGGTAAGCCAAATACAAGAGCTCAATTTGTAAAGAACGCTTTCAAATATGCTTATGAAGGTTTAGCTACTTATGGATATGAAAAGAAAGTTAAACTATTCTATAATGATTACAACACATATATGGAAGTTAATGATATTATTAGTTTAATTAACTTCATTAATCAAGGTCAAGCTGCAAAGGTTTGTGCTGGTATAGGAATGCAATCACACTTAAGTACAAACTTCCCATCAGTTTCTTACTATACAGCTGCTTTAGATGCATTTAGAAAAGCAGGATTTGAAATTCAAATTACAGAATTAGATGTAGGTGGCTCTGGCCAAGAATCTTATTGTTATAACTTAATGAAATCAATAATTGATCAAAAGAACAAAGGTGCTAATATTACTGCTGTTGTTTGGTGGGGACTTTCAGATGATGTTTCATGGAGAAAAGGTGATAATCCATTATTATTCTCAAGACTTGGTGTAAAGAAGGGTATGTATAACAAGGTTTTACAAGCATATTATGATTCAAATATTAAAGAAACACCAGCTCCAACACCACAACCACAACCAACTCCAGATCCAACACCAGCTCCAGTTCAAACAAAAGTTCCTGGTGAAACTGCAAAAATAGCAGATGGCTGGTATTATATAAAGAACGTAAATGCTGGTAAGTATCTACAAGTTGCTGGTAATAAAGCAAAAGCTATCACTAATGTAGAACTTAGAACTGGTGATGGTTCAGAAGGTCAAAAATGGTATTTAAAGAATATTGGTAATGGATATGTTACTTTAAAGAGTGGTTTAGGAGAATTCATGCTTGATGTTGCTAATGGTGAAAATGAAGATGGAGCAAATGCTCAAATTTATGATGCATATTCAGGAAATGCTCAACAATTTATGATAAAAACTTCTTCAACTAAAAATGCTTATGTTATAGCAACAAAATGTAGTGATTTAACTAAAGTTTTAGATGATTATAATTTTGGAAAGGCTGATGGAACTAATGTATGTCAATGGACTTATGGTGGAAAAGGTAATCAACAATGGATATTCGAACCAGTTAGTGATAAAACTGTAGAACAACCATCAGAACCTACAAATCCAACACCAGATCCAACACCTGCAGTTTCAGGTTTAAAACTTGACTACAATGTGAATAACTGGGGTTCAGGATTCCAAGTAAACTTTAAGATTAAAAATAATTCATCTGCTTCTGTAAATACTTGGACTTTAAAGCTTAAGAAGAGTGAAATTAATATAACTTCAAGTTGGAATGTTACAATTAATGAAGTAGGAGATTATTATGTAATTACTCCAGTAAGCTGGAATGCAAATATTGCAAAAGGCGGAAGTGTTGAGTTTGGAGTTCAGGGAACTGGAACTGTTGGAACTACTTTGAATTATATATTAAACTAATTAATTTAACTAATGCCGTATCCTGTGAAAATAGGGTGCGGTACTTTTTTGTAGTTATTAGTCTAAATTTTGTAACTATAAATTAAGAATTTAAATAATATAAATGTATGGACAATTTAATTTAATATGATAAAATGTGTGTAGGTATAAAGTAGAACAATGAGAGGTAGTGATTTAATAAAGTTAATAAATTTAAATAAATAATTATAAAGCGCCAGGACTTAAGAAAGAATAGATAATGAGGTGAAAAAATTTAATTATTAATATTTTTTGTCATATTATTTAAAGCTTGTTAGAATTTTAATAAGTTTGCTTAAGTTGACGAGGATGGGGAGTATCGAATTCTTCGGCGGGTGCCCCACGGTATCGCACTACCGTAAATGACTGACAAAACTATGAAGTGATTTGTAGTACAAATTCAGTTTGGTGTTAAAGCCTTCATTAGAACTTTTTTGATTTTCAGGATTATTATACCTATAAGATTTAAGCTGGAACGAAAGTTTTAAGAAGAGGAACTTAAAATTAAATAAATTTGCTTAAAATGAGGAAGGAAGATTTTTATATGTGCGGAATAGTTGGATATTTAGGAAAGAAACAAGCAACATCTTTTTTGATTGATGGATTATCAAAACTTGAATACAGAGGATATGACTCTGCAGGAGTTGCTGTTGAAGATGAAAATGGAAGTATTACTGTTGTTAAGCATAAAGGTCGTTTGACAAATCTTAGTGAAGACTTAGAAAAGAATCCTGTACACGGAAGTATAGGTATAGGACATACAAGATGGGCAACACATGGAGCTCCATCTGATCTTAACTCACATCCACATAAAAGTGCAAAAGGTAATATAGCAGTAGTTCATAATGGAATTATTGAAAATTATCTTGAACTTAGAAAATTCTTAATAGGTGAAGGGTATGAATTTAAGTCACAAACTGATACAGAAGTAATACCAAACCTTGTTCATTATTATTTTAAAGGAGATCTTTTTGAAGCTGTAGTTAAAGCAACTAATAAGTTAGAAGGAAGCTATGCTATAGGAGTTATTTGTGGTGATGATCCTGATACATTAGTAGCAGTAAGAAAAGATAGTCCATTAATAGTAGGACTTGGGGAAGATGAAACTTTCATAGCATCAGATATCCCAGCTGTAATAAGCTATACAAGAAAAGTATATCTTTTAGAAGATAAAGAATTTGTAGTAGTTGATAGAGATGGAGTTAAATTATTAAATGCTGACGGATCTAAAATAGATAAAGAGGTTTATAATGTAACATGGAGTGCAGATGCAGCCGAAAAGGGTGGATTTGACTCATTCATGATGAAAGAAATTCATGAACAACCAAAGGCGGTAAGAGATACTTTAACTGGTAAAATAGTAGATGGAAAGGTTACATTTGAAGATTTTAAATTAACTAAGGAAGAACTTCAAGGTATAGATAGAATTTATATTGTAGCTTGTGGTACTGCATATCATGCAGGTTTAATGGGAAAAGTAGCAATAGAAAAGTTTGCTAAGATTCCAGTAGAAGTAGATATAGCATCAGAATTTAGATATAGAGAGCCATTAGTAACTAATAAGACTTTACTTATTACAGTAAGTCAATCAGGAGAAACAGCTGATACTCTTGCAGTTTTAAGAGAATGTAAGAGAGCAGGAGCTAGAACTCTAGCTATTACTAATGTTGTAGGAAGCACTGTTTCAAGAGAAGCTGATCATGTTATATATACAATGGCAGGACCAGAAATAGCAGTTGCATCTACTAAGGCATATACAACTCAAGTTGTAGTTATGAACTTAATAGGAATGTATTTTGGTCAATTAATGGGAACAATAACAGCCGAAGAAGAAAAATCTTTAGAAGAAGCAATGCAATTAATTCCTGAAAAAATAGAAGAAGTTTTAAAAGATGAAGCAAAAGTTGAAGAAGTTGCTAAGGTATTAGCTAAGGAACAAGATTTATTCTATTTAGGTAGAGGAGTAGACTTTGCTTTAGCTCTTGAAGGATCATTAAAGCTTAAGGAGATAACTTATATTCATTCTGAAGCTTATGCTGGTGGAGAACTTAAGCATGGTCCAATAGCGTTAATTGAAGATGGAACTAAAGTTATAGCGCTATTAACTCAAGAAAGATTAAGAGAAAAAATGGTAAGTAATATAGTTGAAGTTAAGGCAAGAGGAGCTCATGTTATTGGAGTTGCTTATGAAGGTGACGAATTAGATGAAACTGTATTTGATGAAGTTATCAGAATACCAAGAATATTAAATATGGTTGCACCAATTGTTGCTGCTGTATCTTTACAATTATTATCTTACTTTACAGCTAAGGAAAAAGGATTTGATATAGATAAGCCAAGAAACTTAGCTAAATCAGTTACAGTTGAATAAAACGTAGAAAAAATATAGAGTTTATAAGGCTAGACATTTTTAAATATGAAATGTCTAGCCTTTTTTTATGTACAGGAAGGTGTAAAAAATTTTTTGGATTTTTAATAATTATATTGACATTTTCATAAATTTAATCTATATTGTATTCAAGCGAAAGACAAGTGACTTTTGGATAAATACACAAATGATTTGGGGGATTTTATGAAAAACGTATCTTTAATAGGTAGAATAGTATTTTTTCTTATATTAAGTATAGGAATAGGTTTAGTATGTTCTCAATTTGATTTACTTATTCCGATAAAAATACTTTCAACTTTTAGTTCATTATTTAAAAATTTTTTATCTTTTGTTATACCGTTAATCATTATTGGATTTATAGTGCCTGGTATAGCATCTCTTAAAGGTAAATCAGGTAAGGGGCTTTTTATTACAACTGTTATAGCGTATACATCAACAATTTGTGCTGGATTTTTATCATATATCGTAGGTTCGAATATTTTACCTAATTTAATAACAACAGGTAAATCTTTAGAAGACTGTGCTTCAGAAGTAACACCTATGTTTACTGTGGATATGCCTCCAGTTATGCAAGTTATATCAGCATTGATTCTTGCTTTTATTCTTGGAATTGGTTTATCAAGAATTGAGAATAGTGCCTTTTTAAAAGTTGCTGAAGAATTTAATGAAATTATATTAATGGTTATTTCTAAAATTTTAATACCATTAGTTCCAGTTTATATTGGATGTATATTTGCACAGCTAAGTTATAGTGGTGAGATATTTAATACTCTTAAAACTTTTGGTATTGTTTATATAATACTTTTAGTTTTACAGATTATCTATTTAGTTATTCAATATTCAATAGTAGGAGCTATGTTTAAGAAGAATCCATTATATTTATTAAAAAATCAACTTCCAGCTTATATGACAGCTGTAGGAACACAATCATCAGCAGCTACTATTCCTGTTAATTTGAAGTGTGTAAAAAGCAATGGAGTAAGTGAAGAAGTTACAGATTTTGTTGTTCCATTATGTGCTACTATTCATTTGGCTGGAGATGCTATAACTTTGGTTATTACTTCAATAGCAGTTATGTGCATGAATGGGCAGGAGCCTTCTATAAAATGTTTTATTCCATTTATTTTTATGCTTGGAGTTACTTTGGTAGCAGCACCAGGAGTACCAGGAGGAGCAATAATGGCAGCACTTGGACTTTTGCAAGATATGTTCGGATTTGGAGAAGTTCAGCAATCATTAATGATTGCATTGCATGCTGCACAAGATAGTTTTGGAACAGCAACAAATGTTACTGGTGATGGGGCTATAGCCATTTTAGTTGATAAAATTTTAAGGAGAAATAAATAGTAGTAGTCAAGTGTTTTTGATTATCTCATTCAAAGGAAGACAGGATTATAAAGTTAATCCTGTCTTTAATATATTAAAGTTTATAATATTTATTTAGTGAATGAGAATAAAATGAAAATTGTACATTATATAAATAAAAGGGAGAGAAAAATGAAATCAGTATATTTTATTCCTACAAATAGAAGGATAGAAAGATGTGTTAATAGTTATATAAAGGAAATTATGTATGCAGAAGAAAAGTATGGTCTAAAAATACCTTTTGTAGTTGTTGAAACTAATAATGATGATTTTGTAAAAGAAAATGATAGAGTATTAAAAAACTTGAAAAATAGGAATAAGGATTTAGAAATACTTCATTTAACTACTGATATCCAAAAAAGATATTTTGATGAATTATTTAGAGGTATAAATAATGGACAAGAGATAAAAGAAATGTTCTTGGATACAAAATCAAACTATGGAACAACTATGAATAAAATAGCGATATTTACATGTGCGCTTGGTGCTGATATATTTCATAGAAGAGATTCGGACACGTGTTTAATAAAAGATGAGCTAAATGATTCGAGAGAAGTATATCCTATAGAATATGAATTAAAATATGCAGGTAAAAAAATAAAGGATTTAAATAATGATTTAATAAAAATTCCTGAAGGGATTGACAATGAAAAACAAATTACAGTTGTAGGGGGAAACTATTTCGGAGAATGGAATCTAGATGTAAAAGATTTTTCAAGAAAGTCTTTTGATATTATATACAAATTATATGAATTATTAGGGTTTGAAAAGGATAGTATTAAAGAAATTTGTGATGAAGCTTTTAGATTTGATGCAGAATTTGAAGATGTAGATAGATTGACATTAGTTACATCTGTTAATGATGGATTAAATCCTGATTGTGGAAATGTTGCAGTATACAAGCTTCATGAATATATGCCTAATGTTCCAGGAGCTAATACTCTTGCTGCTGATTATTTTATATTTGATACGGCAACTGCCCTTGGATTACCTTCATTACATCATACTCGTTCTGTATTTCATGAATATCATTCTGAAAGATTTGAATTTGAAAGAAAAAATAAATATTGGTATGGAGTAGCTAAGTTTGCAGATTACTTTAATACTTATGGTGCTATTTACAATAATAGTATTGAAGACAAGTTCTGTAATGATGAGATTTTAATTTCTAAACAAGTGAGGAAACTATTAATAGATAAAATAAAAATTTTTGAAAATTTAGATAAACAAGTGCGTATAAATAGAATAAGGAAAATTTCTTCTGAAGTCTTAATTCCGTTTGATGATTTATATGGTGAAATTGGAAATGAACTATTAAAGAATGCTGAATTATATGTTGATGAGGCTGAAATAGATTATAAAAAGCATGTAATTCTTTTTAATGAATGGCAATCAATAATTAATAAAGCAAAGACCTTGGATATAAGAAAGTTTTTGTGAAATTCACTAATAAATTTCTAATATTTGGATATAAAAGTCTCTATATTTGCAATTTTTATGATTTTATTTTTTAAATAAAAATGCCATTTGAGTGTTAAATTAATAATAAAATTTCTTATTTGCTAATAAAATGAATACAAATTATAAATATCTTTAAATTTATGATAAGTATTGAATGTTTTTAAAAAATAGTGTATTCTTATAAATAAAGGTGCCGGAGTTAAATTGAGGCAATTCGGTATGAAGAGCATATTATTATGTGCTTTATTAATTTATAAGACATTTAAAGGGGGTTATTTTATGTCAAATGCAAAAATTTATTATCAAGAAGATTGTAATCTTTCTTATTTACAAGGAAAAACAATAGCAATAATAGGGTATGGAAGTCAAGGGCATGCACATGCATTAAACTTAAAGGAATCAGGATGCAATGTTATTATAGGTTTATATGAGGGAAGTAAATCTTGGGAAAAAGCTGAAAAGCAAGGATTTAAAGTATATACTGCATCAGAAGCTGCTAAGTTAGCTGATATTATCATGATTCTTATTAATGATGAAAAACAAGCAAGTATGTATAAGAAAGATATCGAACCAAATCTAGAAGCAGGAAATATGTTAATGTTTGCGCATGGATTTGCAATTCATTTTGGTCAAATTATACCACCAGAAGATGTTGATGTTACAATGATAGCACCTAAGGGGCCTGGACATACAGTAAGAAGTGAATATCAAGCAGGAAAAGGTGTTCCATGTCTTATTGCTGTTGAACAAGATGCAACAGGTAATGCAAAAGATTTAGCATTAGCTTATTCATTAGGAATTGGGGGAGCGAGAGCTGGTGTTTTAGAGACTACATTTAGAACTGAAACTGAAACTGATTTATTCGGTGAACAGGCAGTACTTTGTGGTGGTGTTTGTGCATTAATGCAAGCTGGTTTCGAAACTTTAGTAGAAGCAGGATATGATCCAAGAAATGCTTATTTCGAATGTATACATGAAATGAAATTAATTGTAGATTTAATTTACCAATCAGGATTTGAAGGAATGAGATATTCAATCTCTAATACAGCAGAATATGGTGATTATATTACTGGACCTAAGATAATAACTGAAGACACTAAGAAAGCTATGAAGAAAGTTTTAGCTGATATACAAGATGGTTCATTTGCAAAAGAATTCTTATTAGATATGTCTCCAGCTGGAGGGCAAGCACACTTTAGAGCTATGAGAAGAAAAGCTGCTGAACATCCTTCAGAAATTGTAGGAGCAGAAATTCGTAAGCTATATAGCTGGAATGGTGAAGATAAGTTAATTAATAACTAATTAATATAAATTGTTTAAAAAGAAAATCTATATTTAGCAAAGGCTAAATATAGATTTTTTTGGTAATAATATTATTGATTAAGAGTGCTATAAAATTTATCTTTAAGATTTTTAAAATCAGGATATTTTTCAGAGGCAGTTTCAATAGTTTTTATAGCTTCATCTTTTTTATTGAGTTCTAGAAAAGTAATAGCAAGATCATAATAAGGATCTAGATAAGAACCATCAACTAATTCAATTGATTTGTTTAAAAATTCTAATCCTTTATCTATTTCTTTAAGTTTTATAAGAGATAGTCCAAGACCTTTTGAAGCATAGCAGTTATTAGAATCTAATTTTAAAACAGCTTCATTTGCTTCTTTTGCTAATTTGAAGTTTCCGATTTCATAGTTTACAAATCCTAATAGATTTAAGACTTTTATATTATTTTTATCTTTTTCAAGAGCAAGAGATAAAGCAATTTCTGCAAGAGGGTAGTTTTCATGCTTTATGAAGAATTCAGCTTTTGAAATTAATTCATTAACATCTTCAACTTGCTTTAAACTATTTTCAGCTTTTGTCAATGCAAGGTTGTAAGAACAATATTTATTTTCAGAATAGATACTTCCATTCATAGTAAGTCTTGTATTAGCACAACCACCATTACAAGTATCACCGTACATACATTTAGCACATTTTCCAGATAAAGATTCTTTAGTAATACATCTATTCCATTTAAATGAATTTTCATCTTCCCATATTTCTCTAAGTGATCTTTCTTTAATATTACCTTCAATAAATTCTTTATCTCTTATAGAAGTACAACCTAGTATATCTCCATTATTTAAAATACCAAAGTTGTATTTTCCAGCATTACATCCAGTCCAAGAATAATATTCATCACCAGTAGAAGCTTGTCTAACATAAGCTTCTTTTTCATTATAGTAACCTAGACAGTCTGCCAAATCTATTTCAATATTTTCGCCGTTTTTAGTTGTTTCAAAAGCAAAATCAATTACTTGATCAACCATTTCAGGAGGAGCAACTAAGTCTTTGTTATGAGATAAGTTACCCATAGGTAATCCAATTTGAACCTGCCATTTTTCAACGCCATGAGCGATAAGAATTTTCTTTAAATCTTCAAGTTCATTTATGTTTTGAGAATTAATTGTTGTAATAACAGCAGAATGAATTTTACTTTTTCTTATTAAGTCTAAACCATTCATAGCTCTTTGGAATGCTCCCTTACGTCTTATAAAATCATGAGTTTGTTCAGTACCATCAATACTAATTGCTAATGTATTTATTCCGGCTTTTTCGGCTCTTTCAATTAAAGCTTCATCTAGTAACCAACCGTTTGTTATCATAGTTGGTATAACATTGTTATCGTTTAAAGCTTTAGCAATTATATCCCAATCATTTCTAGTTGTTGGTTCACCACCAGAAATAGTAACCCATTTAAGACCTAAGTCTCCGATTTCTTTACATAAATCTATAGCTTCTTTAGTAGTAAGTTCATCTTTTTCTGGAACAGAACAGCTTGAACCACAATGTTTACATCTCATATTACAAGCCATTGTTACTTCCCATACACATGTTATTGGTTGATATTTCATAATAATAGTCCCCTTTCAAAAAAATGCACATAAACAATTTAAAGTGCAAAAAAATACCATTAATATAATTATAATACATTTTTTTCTTTTTACAACTTGCATTTCGTAATATATATGATTAAAAAACGTAAAATAAAAAATCGCTGTAAGTCGTATTGTCTTACAGCGATTTTTTCAAATCACAAAAATTCAATTGATTTATGTAAGCATTCCTATAATCCATGGAATACCATATGATAGTATAGACATTATAGTAGTGGCAAGTAATAAACCACATATTATAGCTGGAAATGCTTTTTTGAATTTAATATCTAAAAGTGAAGCAATTAAAGATCCAGTCCATGCACCTGTACCAGGAAGAGGAATTCCTACAAATAATAATAATCCTAAGAATTCATATTTTTTAATTTTATCACTTTTACTCATAGATTTCTTTTCTATTTTTTCTACTAATGGTTTAAAAAGTTTTGTTGATTTCAACCATCTAAATATCGGTGTTATAAATAACAATATAAAAGGTATAGGAATTAAATTTCCTATTATACAAAATCCGATAGCGGTAATTAGATTCACTCCTAATAGAGACGCAGCAATTAAACCTCCTCTAAGTTCTAGTATAGGAACCATAGAAATAATAAAAACAATAATTTCTTTTGGAACTGAACCAGATAAGGTGGCTGTAAACCAGTTAATTAACGAGTCTGCCATCACAAACCTCCCTGTATCGTTTATTTTAAAAGAGTATAACATAATTTGGTTTATTCTACAAGTTGTATTACTTTTCTTAAAAAGCTCTTAATTTATTAAGATATTTAAGTATGTTGTATTCTAATATAATATTGTATTTCTTTTTATGTATATTAAAGCAAGAGTTAATGCTGGTAATATTAATGAAATTAATAAGTTTTGAAAATCTAATGTTGTAAAAAATATAGAACATAGTAATGAAATTAAAATACTACATATATATAATGTTATTCCAAGTTTTCTTTTAAATATAAATAATATTATTGATAAAATTAGTGCTATACAAATTACTATTTCAGATATTAACTGAGACGATGAGATTTCTAAACTATTTGTAAAGTTTTTTAGTTTTAAGAAGTTTATTGATGTTTGTATAGACACTATAGATAGTGCAATTTGAAAAAGTAATACACTGATAAGGCTTAAACCTAGTTCTTTTATTTTTGTTATCATATGCGAAATTCTCCTTTTGTAATTATATACATAATTATATAAAATATATGTAAATAAAAATAGTGGTTTCTATAAATTATGTAGCAATAGAAGGGAGAATATAAAGTGCAAAGTGGATATGTAAAGTGTGGTACTGCAGATATATACTATGAGGTATATGGAGATGGAATACCAATAGTATTTCTTCATGGAAATGGAGAGGAAATGAGTTATTTTAAATATCAAAAGGAAGCGTTAAAGGGAAAGTATAAACTTATTTTCATTGATAGCAGGGCACATGGAAAGTCAACTTTTGGGAAAGAAGAACTGACATTGGATTTGATGAGTGATGATATATTAAATGTTTTAAAAGAATTAAATTTAAGTGAGGTTAATCTTGTGGGATTTAGTGATGGCGGAAATTTAAGTATTATTATGGCTTTGAAGAAATTAGAACTTTTTAAAACGTTGGTGCTTGTAGGTGCTAATTTAAAACCGCAAGATATAATTTTTGACGAAAGAATTAATATCTATAATGAAATAGAAGTTGAAAAGGATGAAAAGAAAAAACAAATATTAAGATTGATGACCAATGAGCCTAATATAGAAGATAGTGAGCTATGTAAGATAGATATTCCTGTTTTGGTTGTAGCAGGAGAAAATGATGTTATTACAGAAGAGTGTACAAAAAGAATAAAACATAATTTGAAAAATGCTAGGTTAAAGATTATAGAAGGAGCCGATCACTTTTTGATTAGTAAGAGACCAGAATTATTTAATAACTTGTTAACTAATTTTATTAATAATAATTAAACTTTAAGGGAATTCGCTGTGATGTGAATTCCCTTAAATTGTATTTTAGTGTAAATAGATTTTTAAATTTGAAGTAAATATTCATATTGATATGGGGAATATTAATCATATGATAACGTTGTGTAAGTACTTGAAAATAAAGAAATATGGAACTGGTACCACATATGAAAAATGGTATATTTTGAAAACGCTTAATTCCGCATGAACACTGAAATGTAAAAGAGAACAAAAAATATATACAAATCACTTGACAATCATAATATGGAACTGGTATTATATCTTTAAGAATTATAGAAAACGTTATGATTTTAAGGAGGAGAAACTATGACAAAAGAACAAGTCGTTGCTAAAGAAATATTGAAAAATATTGGCGGCAAAGAAAATATAAAATCTATGGAACATTGTGCTACAAGATTAAGATTAATTTTAGTAGACAAAGAAAAGGTTAACGAAAAAGCAATTGAAAATATAGATGGCGTTAAAGGTCAGTATTTTGCAGCTGCTCAATTTCAAATAATATTAGGAACAGGTTTTGTAAATAAAGTATTTGCAGAAATGAATAAAGAAGGTATTGAAACTGGAAATAATAAAGAAGAAGCATATGCTAATATGACTTTAGTTCAAAAAGTTTCTAGAACATTAGGAGATATATTTGTTCCTATAATACCAGTGTTAGTTGCTACTGGATTATTTATGGGGGTTAATGGTTTATTAAAAAATTTAGGTATAATTTCAGATGAAAGTAATTTCTCATTAGTGCTTGGAATTTTAACAGATACTGCTTTTGCATTTTTACCAGCTTTAGTTGCATGGTCAACAATTAAAAAGTTTGGTGGTACTCCAGTTATAGGTATAGTACTTGGTTTAATGTTAGTATCAGGAAGTCTTCCAAATGCATATAGTGTTGCAGGTGGAACAGAAAGTCCAATATATATAGCTTTAATGGGATTAAATATTCCTTTAGTAGGATATCAAGGATCAGTTTTACCAGCTTTAATATTAGGAATTATAGCAGCTAAAATTGAAAAATCATTAAGAAAAGTTGTACCAGATGTTATTGATTTAATAGTTACACCATTTATCACATTAGCAGTTTCAATGTTACTTGGATTATTTATAGTTGGACCAATAATGCATACAATAGAACAATACATATTAGCAGGTTGTATAATGTTCATGACTCTTCCTTTTGGAATAGGTGGAGCAGTAATAGGTGGTTTCCATCAAGTAATAGTTGTATCAGGAATACATCATGTATTCAATGCATTAGAAGTTGAGTTATTAGCTAAAGAAGGGGTTAACCAATTTAATGCATTAATTTCAGGAGCTATAGTAGCTCAAGGTGCAGCAACAATAGCAGTTGCATTAAAGACTAAAGATAAGAAGAAACGTTCATTATATTTATCTTCAGCAGTTCCAGCATTTTTAGGAATTACTGAACCAGCAATATTTGGAGTTAACTTTAGATTTATAAAACCATTTGTATATGGATGTGTTGGTGGAGCAGTAGCTGGATTATTTTCAGGAATAATAAAACTTGCAGGATCAGGAATGGGTGTTACAGCAATACCAGGAATATTACTTTACTTAAATACAAATATAGTAGGATACTTTATTGCATGTGCAATTGGTTTTGCAGTATCATTTGCATTAACTTATTTCTTATTTACACCAGAAGAATAATTAGGTAAATTAGTTAAAATGGGAGTTCTAATAGAAATACTAGGACTCTCTATTTCTTGTATATAGAGTATTTTAAATAAAACATGTGTTATAATATCTTACGAAAATAGAAGAATAATCCTAGTGTGTGTCGGGAGGAAGAAATGAAAGTAACTATACAAGATATAGCCAATATGGTTGGTGTTTCTAAGAGTACAGTTTCAAGATATCTTAATGGAGGATATGTTAGTGAAGAAAATGCAAAAAAAATTAGCGAAGCAGTTGGTAAAACTGGGTTTACATCTAATTTTTTTGCAAAAAGACTTAAGGCTGATAATAGTAAACTTATAGGGGTAATACTACCAAGAATAGATTCTTTTACAGCTGGTAAACTATTAAAGAGTATTGATAGAAAACTAGAAGAAAAAGGATATCAAGTTATTATATTATCTAGTGAATTAAATAAAGAAAAAGAATTAGAATGCATAGATAAATTTTATAAGCAAGGTGTAGATGGAATAATTGTGATGGCATTTGATATAACTAAAGAAACAATAGCTATGGCAAATAGACTAACTATACCAATAATATTTACAGGTCAAAATAATAATCTATTAAAATGCATAAAAATTGATGATGTAAAAGCTGGCAATATACTTGGGGAGTATATTAAAAATCAAGGACATAGAGATATTGTTTTTCTTGGAGTATCTGAAAGAGATAAAGCAGTTGGAATTGAAAGAAAAAGAGGTTTTTATGATGCCTTTAAAGATGTTGAATGTAATATAAATTTTGTAGAAACAGATTTCTCTTTTGAAGGAGCTTATAAGGCAAGTGAAAAAGTATTGAAATATAAACCTACAGCAGTTGTAGGTGCTACAGATAATATAATATTAGGATTTATAAGATATGCATTTGAAAAAGGCTATAATATACCAGAAGACTTTTCTGTAGCTGGATTTGGAGGGTATACTATTGGCCTTGCAGTACATCCAACAATAACTACAGTAAGTATCGATTATGAAGCTTTAGGTGAAAAAGCAGCAGATTCCATTGTGGCAGCTATTGAACTTGAAGAAATTGAAAATGAAAAAGAAGTAGAACTCAAGCTTATAGAAAGAGATAGTGTAAAAAAAATAGGATAAAATTTTTGACATGTGAGGGTGAAGAAATGAAAGAGTTTAAGTTGTTAGAAGATATAAATTTAAAAGTAGTACAGAATTATAAAAATAGTTATAACGATGAGTGGAAATTAAACTATCATTTTGAAACACCTTTTGGATTGATTAATGATCCAAATGGATTAAGTTACTATAATGGAGAATATCATTTGTTTTTTCAATGGAATCCATTTGGATGTGAGCATAAATTTAAACATTGGGGATTAGTTAAAACTAGAGACTTTATTAATTATACAATTCCTAAAGCAGTACTTGCACCAACTGATTGGTATGATAAAAATGGTTGTTATTCAGGAAGTGCTTTAGTTTATAATGATAAGTTAGAACTTCTTTATACAGGTAATGTAAAGGATGAAGAAGGAAATAGAGAATCATATCAAGTTAGAGCTATATGTGATGAAAATGGTAATGTAATAAAGGTTGGACCAACACTTTTAAATGAGGAAAGACCAGAAGGATATACAGCTCATTTTAGAGATCCTAAACTCTTTGAAAAAGATGGCAAATACTATTTTGTAATAGGTGTTCAAAATAATGAACTATTAGGAAGAGCTTTATTGTATAGTAGCGAAAATTTTGAAAGTTGGAAGTTTGAAGGAGAAATAGATACTGAGTATAAAAATTTCGGATTTATGTGGGAATGTCCAAGTCTTTTTGAATTGGGTGGAAAAGACGTATTGTTATTTTCGCCTCAAGGACTTGAGAAGGAAGAGTTTAAAAATCAGAATATCTATCAATCAGGATATGTTGTTGGAAAACTTGATTACAATACGTTAAAAATGAAGCATAGTGAATTTAAAGAAATTGATATGGGATTTGATTTCTATGCACCTCAAGTATTCAATGATGATAAAGGTAGAACTATCATGATAGGATGGATGGGAATGCCAGAAGAAGAATCAGGACATCCAACAGATAAATATAATAGAATGCATTGTTTAACTATGGCTAGAGAATTAACTCTTGATGGAGATAAATTGATTCAAAAACCATTAGAAGAATATAAAAACTTAAGAGAAGAACTTCTTGTTGATATTGAAGATGCAGTAGGAAATCAGTGGGGAAGTCATAACATTAATAACAATAGTTATGAATTTTTATTAGATTTAGATAAAAAAGATGCATCTGAATTACAACTTAGATTTGTTGTTTCTGATGATGAGCTAATGATATTTAAATATGATTTTGATAATAATATAGCAATTTTAGATAGAACTAATATGAAATCTGGAAATAAAGGTGTTAGAAAGCTTAAATTAGAGAAACAAGAAAATATAAAAATTCATATGTTTATGGACAATTCAGCAGTTGAAATATACTTAAATGATGGTAAAGAAGTGCTTTCAGCAAGAATTTATCCAAAAGATAAAGGAACAGGAGTACAATTACTAACTAAAGGTAATATAAATATAAATACTATGAAAGTTTGGAGTTTGAAGGGAGTAAGATACGATGGATAAGGTATTTTGTATAGGAGAATTATTAATAGATTTTATAGGAAAAGATATTAATAAAGGAATAAAGAATGGCTCTAATTTTGAAAAAAAGGCAGGAGGAGCACCTGCAAATGTTGCAGCTTCAGTTGTTAAACTTGGAGGAGAAGCTGTATTTTTAGGGCAAGTTGGAGATGACTCTTTTGGAAGATTCTTAGTTGAAACTTTGAAGAATGTAAATATTGATACAAGTATGACAAAAATGGAAGGCTACACAACTCTTGCATTTGTAGCTATTGATGAAAATGGTGAGAGAGATTTTGAATTCCATAGAGGAAGTGATGGAGAATATTCTTTTGATAGTATAGATTTAAGCAGAATAACTAATAATGATGTTCTTCACTTTGGTTCAGCTACTGGATTTTTAGATGGTGAATTAAAGAATACTTACTTCAAACTATTAGAATATGCAAAGGAAAAAGATATGTTCATTTCTTTTGACCCTAATTATAGAGATGCTCTAATAACTGAAGAAAAGCTAGCTCAATTTATAGAAGATTCAAAGACTTTTGCTAAGGATTCTGATTTTGTAAAGTTAAGTGATGAAGAGGTTAAACTTATAACTAAGAAGGAAGATTTAAATGAAGGAGTAGATGCACTTCATGCATTAGGAGCTAAAATTGTTGCTATTACATTAGGAGCTAAGGGAACTTTAATAAGTAATGGTTCAGAAAAAGCTATAGTACCTTCAATAAAAATTAAACAGGTGGATTCAACAGGAGCAGGAGATTCTTTTGTTGGAGCTGTTTTAAAGCAAGTTGCTGATTTAGATGATATGAAGAATATATCTTTTGATAAGTGGAAAGAAATAATAGCTTATGCAAATAAAGTTGGAGCTATAACATGTACTAATTATGGTGCTATAGATTCAATGCCATATGCTAAGGATATAAAGTAATTAAATAATATATAAGAGAGGACTCTGATTTTTTAAAAATCAGAGTCCTCTTTTGATGTGTAGGAAATTATATTTATAGTAAAGTCAAAGGATGAGTTGTATGTTTTAATTCTAAAAGTATTTCTTTAGATGAATAACTTTTACATTAAAATTATTTTGATGTTTGATTATTAGCAAATAAATATCAAAAATAATACTTAATTAACAAATGTTGACAAAAAGAGCGTTTTTGTTTTATAATTCGAAATGAATGTTTTGAGGGACAAAAAATCATAAAAATAGGAGGGAATTTATGGAGAATAAGTGCAAAGTAAGTATTGCTTTATTAACTTATAACCATGAACAATACATATCACAGTCTATAGAAAGCGCATTAATGCAAAAATGTGACTTTGATTATGAAATTGTTATAGGAGAGGATTGTTCTACAGATAGAACAAGAGAAATTGTTAAAAAGTACAAAGAAAAATATCCAGATAAGATAAAACTAATTTTACAAGAGAAAAACGTAGGTGGTGTTGAAAATGAGTATAGTATATTTTCAAATTGTGAAGGAGAATATATAGCATACCTAGAGGGGGATGACTACTGGACTGATGAAAACAAACTACAGATGGAAGTAGACTTTCTAGATAATAATAAGGATTATTCAGCGTGCTATACAGATACTCAAATTTTTTCAGACGAGGAGAGAATGTATAAGACATATAAAGTTCATAAAGAGGACATTTGTACGTTTGAAGAATTTTATGAAACTACACCAATAATACCAACTGGTACATTTTTATTTAGAAGATCATCTCTTGGAGATAATTTTAGACAATACTATGATAAAGCTCCTAAGTTTATAAGTGATAAAACAATAATGTGCCTTAATTTAAAACATGGAAAAATAAAATACATTGATAAAAAGACTAGTGTATATAGATGTATTCTAAATGGAAAGAATTCTTTTTGTTCACATGATGAAATTTATAAGTTTATGGATTATATACAATCCCTTAGAGTACAAAGATTAATAGTTCCTAAAGATAAAAGGCATATAGTTGAGGATGAAATAGCATTTTATCAGAAAACTGTATTTAAGACTGCATTTAAAGATAAAGAGTATGCAAGAGGTCTTAATTATATATTATTTAGAACAAGCTTTGGTGAAAAGTTTAGGGTTATAACTTGTAAAGCAGATAGGCTAGTGTGGCCGCAATAAAGTAAAATACTTTAATACTAGTCTAGAATAAAATGTAAACTTAAGGGGATGGAGATATGGATAAAGATATTTATGTTACTCGTTCTTCTATGCCAGAATATGAAGAATATATTGAAGCAATAAAACCTTTATGGAATACACACTTATTAACTAATATGGGGAGATATCATAAAGAGCTTGAAAAGCAATTAAAAGACTATCTTGAAATAGATAACTTATCTTTGTTCTGTAATGGTCATATGTCTTTAGAAATGGTTATACAAGCAATGGGTCTTACAGGGGAAGTAATAACAACACCTTTTACTTTTATTTCAACGACTCATTCTATTGTAAGAAATGGATTAGAACCAGTATTTTGTGATATTGATTCGGTAAGTATGACAATGGATGCTAGTAAGATTGAAGATTTAATAACGGAAAAAACATCTGCAATTATTCCAGTTCACGTTTATGGAAATATATGCAATGTTGAGGAAATTGATAGAATAGCTAAGAAATATAATTTAAAGGTAATATACGATGCTGCTCATGCCTTTGGAGTAAAAAAGGATGGAGTTGCGGTAGGTAATTTTGGAGATGCATCTGTATATAGCTTTCATGCGACAAAGGTATTTAATACTATTGAAGGTGGAGCGGTAACTTTTCGTGAAGGAAGTCTTGAAGAGAAATTATATAATCTTAAGAACTTTGGTATACGTTCTGAAGAAGTAATCTCACAAATTGGAGCAAATGCAAAGATGAATGAATTTGAAAGTATTATGGGATTATGCAATTTGAGACATATACAAGAAGAACTTGAAAAGAGAAAAAAGGTAGTAGAGAGATATAGAGAAAATTTATCTAACATAAAAGGATTAAGAATTACTGAAAAGATTCCAGGAGTTCAGGAGAATTATTCATATTTTCCTGTTGTTTGTGAGGAGAAGTATTTAGGAATAACTAGAGATGAATTATATGATGAATTAGCTAAAAATAATATTTATGCTAGAAAATATTTTTATCCATTAACAGCTGATCAAGCATGTTTTAAGAATAAGTATAAGAATTGTGATATTCCTGTAGCAAGATATATTTCTAATAGAATATTAACCCTTCCGCTTTACGCAGATTTGAGTATAGAAGATGTTGATAGAATATGCAGCATAATTTTAAAACTACAAAAGGCTAAATGTGTATAAAAGTTAATAGCTAGGAGTGATGAAATTGAGGATAGGAATTATGCAACCATATTTTTTACCTTATTTAGGTTATTTCTCTTTAATAAAAAATACAGATTACTTTGTTATATTTGATACACCTCAATATATAAGAAGAGGCTGGGTAAACAGAAATAGAATTTTAGATTCAAAGGGAAATCCATGTTATATTACAGTGCCAGTGGTAGCAGCTGATAGGGATACTGCTATTATGGATACTGAAATAAACTATAAAGAAAAGTGGATTGAAAAAATTAAGGGACAATTAACTGTTTATAAAAAAAGAGCCCCTTATTATAAGGAAGTCCTAGAATTAATAAATGATATTGAGAGTAAACAGTTTAAATATATATCAGAGCTAAATATATATACTCTTAAAAAGATATGTGAATATATAGGTATACCTTATAAGTATGATGTTTTTTCAGAAATGAATTTAAAAATTGATGAGGTAAAAGCTCCAGATGAATGGGCTTTAAATATTACAAAGGCATTAGGATACGATACATATGTTAATCCGCCAGGGGGAATGTCTTTTTTTGATAGGAAAAAATATGAGAATCAAAATATTAAGTTAGAGTTTTTGAAAATTAATTTAAAGCCTTATGTTCAAAGAATTGGGAAGTTTGAAGAAGGATTGTCAATTATTGATGTCATGATGTTCTTAAAGCCTGAGGAAATTAATGAAATGTTAGATGATTATACTATTTTAACTTAAGGGGGATTAATATGAGAGAAATTGGCGGTTATATGCAGTTTGAAACTTATTATGGTCCTGAATATCATGAGGATGCAATTGGCTTTAATACTGCAAGGAGTTCAATAAAGTATATCCAGAGTATAGAAAATTATAATAAGTATTATATACCATATTACTTATGTGATTGTATGTTTGAGATGTTGGATGAATTAAGTATTGATTATGAATTTTATCATGTAGATAAAGAAATGCTTCCAGCTATAGAACATGAAGTTAAAGAAAATGAATGTGTATATATAGTTAATTACTTTGGACAAGTAGCAAATGAAACTATTCTGAACTTAAAGAAAAGGTATAAGAATATTATATTTGATAATACACAAGCATTTTTTCAGAAGGCTGTAGAAGGAATAGATACTATTTATAGTTGTAGAAAGTATTTTGGAGTATCAGATGGTGCTTATTTATATACTGACAAGAAGATGGAGTCAGAGTTAGAACCAGATGTTAATTATAATCGTTTTAATTATCTTATTGGGAGAT
>SVCK01000001.1 GCA_015058375.1 Clostridium sp. | reverse complement strand
TTTTTATAAAAAATTATAAAAATGAAGATATTTTGGAACAAAGTTCATGTAAATATTTTAATAAATTATGTAGTTGATAAAGAAATAAAAAAATTTTTTCATAATTATTAAAAAGTTAATTAAATAGTTAAAATAAAATTGAATTTGTATATTTGTCGAACAATATATTATTTTGCAGAAAAAAGTTGTATAATATTCTGGAGAAAAATATTGGAGGTTATACAAATGAAAAAAAAGATGAAGTTTGGGAGCCTTTTGTTAGCTGGTATTATTATATTATCAGGGGTTCCGCTTATTATTATGAGTGCTATATCATTGAAAACAGTAAAAAATGATGCAATGAATGATTTTAATAATAGCAGTCAACAAGTTATTGCTACAGCTAATTCTATAATTGATAGCAAAATAAACTCATATACAGATAAGATTATGTCATTATCTGGGAATGGTTCGTTTGAAGATTTCGAATTATTAAAAAGACAACTAAAAATCATGTCATTAGATGACAAAAGTATATTAAATTTTTATTATGTAGATGCAGCAACTGGAGCATTTGTTCAAATACTTGATGATGATATGGGAGACGTTGATTTTAGAGAAAGAGAATGGTTTAAAAATGCTATACAGAATGTAGATAAACATTCTATTAGAGCACCATATATTGATAAAATAACAGGGAAATTTGTTGATACTATTTATGGTGCAGTAGTAAAAGATGGTACTCCAATTGGTGTGCTTGGTATTGATATTGATTTAACAGTATTATCAAAACAACTTTCTGTTCTAAACTATGATGAAAAAAGATTTGTTTCAATTCTAGATTCTGAAAATGGAACAGTAATTTCAGATACTGATCCATCTAAGATTGGAGCAAGTGCCCAAAATGATTATTCTAATTGGGAAGAAGTTTTAACAAATAAATCAGGAAACTTTAAATTAAAGAATAATGGGACAAACTATCAAGGAATATATGATACACAAGAACTTACTGGTTGGAAAGTAATTACTAAAATGACTGAGTCTGAGTTAAACAAAGATGTACGAGCTCAGATTAGACTTTTAGCAATTACTATGATTGTTACATTAATAGTATCAACAACTTGTGCATACTGGATTACTAAAACATTAAGTAAGGCAATTGTAGAAATAGTTGAAAATCTTGGAAAAGCAGCAGATGGTAAATTTGATTTTGAAGCTAATTTAAATACAAAAACTAGTGAGTTTAAGCAAATATCTGAAGGGCTAAACAACATGAGAGATGGTGTTATTAAATTAATTAAACATGTTGATAGTGAAGCAGAAAACTTAAATGGTAATGTTGATAGATCGGCTGATATGAGTGAAGATATAGCTAACTCTATTGATGAAGTAAGTAGAACTATTACAGAAATAGCACAAGGAACTACTGAATCTGCTGATAATCTTGAAAATATAACTAATCATATGGAAGATTTATCAGTAGCCATGAACAAAGTAAAAGAAGGTTCTAATGAAGTTAGTAGTGTTGCTACTGAAACTAGTAAGTTAAGTGCAAGAGGACTAGATATGGTTTCAATAGTTATTGATAAGTCTCATGAAACTAAGGATAGCACATCTAAAGTTAAAGATGTTGTTGAGCAAGTATCTGAAAGTGTAGCAAACATTAAGATGATTAATGAAACTATTAAAGGATTTACTGAACAAACTAATCTTTTAGCATTAAATGCAGCTATTGAAGCAGCTAGAGCAGGGGATGCTGGTAAGGGATTTGCTGTTGTAGCGGAAGAAATTAGAAAGCTTGCAGAAGAAACAGCAGTTTCAGCTAAGCAGATTGATGATATTATAAAAGATGTTGATGATAAGTCTCAAGCAGTAGTTGATAGCGTTGAAACTACAGTAAATATTGTTGAATCTCAAGATAGTGCAGTTAATGAAACTAAGGTAGTATTTACAGACATAATATCTTCAGTTGAAAACTTAAGCAATAGAGTATTTAATATTAATAATGCTTTAGGCGACATTAATGCTATGAAAGACAAAGTTGTTGCAGAAGTTGAAAATCTATCAGCTATTTTAGAAGAAACAGCAGCAGGTACTGAAGAAGTAACAGCATCATCTGAAGAAGCATCAGCATCAGCACAAAACTTTGTAGCTAATTTAAATGAATTAAGACAAATGGCAGAATCATTAAAAACAAGTGTTTCTGAATTTGATGTGTAAATAACAAAGACTAGGCAATACTGCCTAGTCTCTTTTATATAACTTTTTCGTTAGCTTTTCTATATACTTTTAAGTTAGTTTTACTTTCAAGTTCATTGACAAAAGCCTTTGTGCTTTCAGCATCTCTAAATGCTCTAGAGTGTACAAAAGCTAAATTATCTTTTACAAATCTTATATATAAATATTCTCCTATTACATAAGCTTCTTTTATAGCAGAATAAGAGTATTTTCTTTCTTCATTGATTTCACCAATTGTTAGAAAGTTTTCTTCAAGTTTTATATGAACTACTCTGACATCATCATTTTTAAGTGAGTAAGATTTTAAAATGTCGTTTCTAAAGTCTTTTACATTAAGTTTTTTGATGAAGAATAATCCAATAAATCCTGCTAAATAGAATGCATATCTTATTGATCTATATCTTATACGAACAGCTAGTAATAATACTAATGCAACATATACAATAAATTGTATAATAAGATTTTTTTTAAATTTTTTGCTTGTAAGATAATCTCTTACAATACTGTCGGCGTATTCTTTGCCGTTAAACTGAAAATGTACTTCCATATCTTTGTCTCCTCCAATTTTTAATTGTAGTCAAGTTTTTCATAAATTATCCTCTTGCATAATATATTACCTTTCTAGTGTGTATTTGTAAATATTAAGTGGTATTTATTTCTACTTAACCTTCTTGGTTTATATTATACTGTAAGAATATTTCAATTATGTGACAAGTCATATGTGATAGTAACAAGTTAATTTTTTATATATGCATAAACTATTGTTCTGCTTTTTGATTTTAAAGTAACAAAATCTAATGCATTTAATAGAGTAGATAGCTTGCTATAACCATAATTTTTTGGCTTAAAGTTAGGATACATCTTAGAAAGTTTTTCGCCAAGAGAGCCAACATGAATGCCTTTATTGCCTGCCTTAGTTAATATTTCTTTTATACTCATTATTACATCATCATTATAGTATTGTTTGTTAGATGCGATGTTCTTAACTTTTGGAACTTCTTTCAATGAAAGAATAGTACTGTTATTTTCGTTATGAGTTACATCTAAAAAGTCTAGTGATCTGAAGAATTTTGGAATCTTACTGAAACCATATTTTAATGTATAACCAGGATGATTTTGTAGAAGTCTTTGGTTAACATATCCTATATCAACAGCATTTTCATCACTATAACTTTTGATTATATCAATAATATCTTGTTTTAAATTATCGTCAATTTCAATTTTTTTATAATGAATTTGAGTTTGTTTTTTTATTTTGTCAGATTTTAAATATACCTTTTGAGATTCAACAGTAAGTTCATCAATATCACCTAAGAATTTAGATAATTTGCTGTAGCCATAATTTCGAACATCAAAATCAGGATATCTATTTGTAAGCTTACTTCCGAGTTCTCCCATATAAACACCTGAATCATTTATTGATATATCATTAATCATTTTTAAGATAGTATTTTTAATTGTATTAATACTAGTCATACCTTTACTATTTTCTTTGGAATAGCTATTGTTTTTTGTAGTTTCTGATTTAGTATCAGTATCTACAGAAATAGCAGCTTCTTCATGTTCACTTATATTTATTGAAGAAGTATTTTCACTTTTAGCAAGTATATCTAAGTATTTAAATTGATTGCAAGCTGCAACGAAAGGTTTTGGAGTTTTTTCTTCACCCATACCTATAACTATCATACCTGATTCTCTAAGCCTTGTAGCAAGTCTTGTAAAGTCGCTGTCGCTTGAAACAATACAAAAACCATCTACATTATTTGAATAAAGTATGTCCATAGCATCTATGATTAATGCAGAATCGCTTGAGTTTTTTCCAACAGTATAATTATATTGTTGCATTGGAGTTATAGAATTTTCTAATAAAACATCTTTCCATGAAGAAGTAGCAGCTCTAGTCCAGTCTGCATAGATTCTCTTATAAGTAGCTATTCCATAGCTAGATATTTCATCTAGAATATATTTAATATATTTAGCTGATACATTGTCAGCATCAATTAATATTGCAAATTTTTTATCATCCATAATGTTTTAGAATTAATATAAATTCTAGGTACCTCCTTTAATAAAATTACTAGTAATATATACACTTAGTTTAACATAAGATAAATAAATTTGTAATAACTATTTTGGTAATTTGATGGAAAATTTATATTGAAAAGGGGAAATTATAAGGATATAATAGTTTTAAATTGTAAAATATGTAAACAGGGTGATTAAGATGTCAAAGCAAAAATGTAATTTTTATGAGGAAACGTGGTTTTGTGTATTAACATACTTTATTTTCTTTCCATTAGGGCTATTTTTAGCGTTTAGAAGTAAGAAAATCTCTAAAGATGTAAAGAATTTAATGAAGTTTGGAGTAATAATATTAATCCTTATTTATGCTTACTTTGCGGCTGGTATCTATAGGTTTAAAAGCAATGCTGAAAAGAAAAATGTTTCAAGTGAAACTTCAGAAAATTTAGATGTAGTTAATAAAGAAGAGTTTATAAAACAAGGAAATGGTACTATTAAGGACATACAGGGGCTTCTTTCTAAGTATCAATCCAAAGTATCTTCAGAACAAATGGATGAAGTAAAAGCTAAATCAGAAGATAAACAAGATGAAGAGAATAAAGAGAATAGTGAAGAAAAATCTACTGATGAAGATACAGGCGTTTTGTCAACAGGGAATATGGTTAAAATAAAAGGTGATCCTTATGAATATAATGTAAGTTATAATACATCTACAGAAGAAGATATAGGTAAAGTTAACCTTTTGATAACAGTTAAATATCCACGTGAATATGTATTGGATTTTAGCAAGTCACAGTTTATGCATGATATATTGGCTGTGATGGAAAGTAATAATTATGATTTTGATTCTTTTAAGAATTGGGCTGAAAAGAGCGAGAAAAATTATAGCGGTAAAAATGTTATAAATAGTACTGTTTATTCTAGAGAAGTTTGTGATGTTTCTGAAACTTTGAATTTTAACACAGGAGAAGATGGAATAATGCAGGTAGGTTTTACTAAAAAGGTAGAGGTACAGTAAATGATTTGTAATAACCAAAATAATCCATTGACTTTTTTTCAAATTTATTCATACTATTATAGGTGAGTTAATTTTATGTGAAGCTTTAGGTGCTAATTTTTTAGCACCTTTTATATACAAAAACAAATAAAGGAGAGTATTAATGCAAGACAAGAAATATTACTATGATGAACAAGTAAAAAATTACTATTATGAGCAATATATTAATAGTTTTTCTAAAGTAAAAGGAAGCTTAAAAGATACAAGCCTTGTTTCTTTATTAGCTAATGAAACTAAGCATGTTTTAGTTGATATTGCTAAAAGGATAGAATTAAAAGGGTATTCAAAGCTTGGTAAAGATGCTTTAGTTAAGTTAATAGCAGAAAATATAGAAGCAAGTTTTTCTAAAATTTTAGGAGAATTAACTTATAGAGAAGTTGCATTTTTAGAAAAGTTATGTGACAAAGATTTTAATGAATATGTATTTGACATAGAAGAATTAAATTTAGTTGGATCTTTAAGTTCGCTTGGTATTCTTTGTAGATTAAATATGGATAAGAAGTTATATTTAGCAGTTGCAAAAGAAGCTAAAGAACCTTTAAAAGAATTATATACTAACAAGGAATATATGGAGAACCTTAAGGAACGTTCAAAGGGAACTGCTTATATTGATGGTTTAATGATTCACTATGGAATGATAGATGGAGCTGAGGTATATAGACTATTAACTGAAGGTGAAAGTAGTTTTATAAATAAAGAAGATTTAGATTTCTATATTAACTATATATTTAGAAGCTATGAAGCTTTTAAACCAGCTAATTCTTTAATACATCCATATCTTTTAGTTCCAGAAGATATTTATGCAGAAATATCAGCAAGACCTAATGTACCTTATGATTACAATAATTTTGACTATTATATTAGTCTTGGTGAGAATTTCAAGGGAAGCTGGACTCCTCAAATAATGCATTTAAGAAGTGAACTTATTAAGGGAGGAATTGCTGAAGGTGATGTTGATTCTTTAGTTACTGAACTTATTTATAATATTAAGAATGAGATTGGAACTATGTCTATTGTAGACTTACTTGAAAGAAGAGGAATAAAATTCTTAGAAGGTTCTAGCGAAACTGAAGCTTTAATTTCAGCTGTAGCAGAGGTTTATAATTCTACTCCTATTTGGACATTAAAGGGAACTACACCTTTACAACTTGAAGCTAGAAGTAAGACTACTGTTCACGTTGAAAAGATTGGAAGAAATGATCCTTGTCCATGTGGAAGTGGTAAGAAATATAAGAAATGTTGTGGAAGAAATAAATAATGAAAAAATGTTAGCATTTAGTTGCTAACATTTTTTTGCATATAGGCAAAAAGTATTTAAGCCGATTTGTATTATCTATTTAAAGAAAAAAATGGTATAATTTAGACAATGAAGTTTAAGGGGGAATTATATGGTTGAAAATTCTAAATTTGAACTAGATGCTGATGAAGAAGTTCAAAAATATTTTATAGTTAGAAATAGAGGTATCCTTAAAAGAATTATTGATATTTTTGTTAATACTGCTTTTAAAAGAAAAATTTTTGGTACTAATGACGATTATCCATTTTTTTATGAATTTATCATAACTAGTAAACGTGTATTTATTTTAAGCTTAAGAGATATTGGTAAAGTTGTTTCGTATGAAATTTATAATAGAGATGATATAAAAGTTTTAGCTGATAGAGACAGAGGTAATAAATTATCAATGTTTTGTTATATATGTGGATTGGTGCCATTTATTTTGATTGCTGGATTTTTATTTAAGGTGAGTTTTGTAAATAGAGAGTTAGGTGGATGCATTTTGGTTGAAGTGTGTATGCTACTTATTGGTTTAAGTTTACATAAATTAAGAAAATTTATTGGTAAGAGTAAATTGTCTATAACTGTATCTAAAAAAGATAATAAAAAATTATATTGCGTTTTACAGACAGAAAAACAGTTGGAATTTTTTAAAAAAATATAATAATGATATAAATTTAGTATGGAAAGAAGTTTTAAGGATAAATATAAGTCTTAAACTTCTTTCATTTTTTTTGACTATATTTAAAAGGACAGTCACATTATAAAAAATAAACTTTAACCATATTTCTAAATTTTTTTTAGAATTTTAAAAAAGTAACTTAGTTGTAACTTTGACTATTGTATAATCTTTTTTGTAAAAGGAAAGGGGTTTGTTATTATGGAAATTTTAAGAGTAGAGAATCTAACTAAAATTTATGGTAAAAATACAACAAAAGTTGTAGCTTTAGATAATGTTTCATTCTCAGTAGAAAAGGGAGAGTTTGTTGCAATAGTTGGTGCTTCTGGAAGTGGAAAATCAACATTGCTTCATTTAATAGGTGGAGTTGATAGACCAACATCTGGAAAAGTATTTATAGATGGAAAAGATATATTTAATTTTAATGATGATAAACTTGCTATATTTAGAAGAAGACAAGTAGGATTGATTTATCAATTTTATAATTTAATACCAATATTAAATATTGAAGAAAATATTACACTTCCATTAGCATTAGATAATCGTGAAGTTGATAAAGAAACATTAGATAATATGTTAAAGCTATTAGGGCTTGAGCATAGAAAAAATCATCTTCCAAATGAATTATCTGGTGGACAACAACAAAGAACAAGCATAGGTAGAGCGCTTATTACTAATCCAACTATAATACTTGCAGATGAGCCAACAGGAAATTTGGATTCAAAATCAAGTGATGAAATAGTGGCATTGTTAAAAAAATCTAATAAGGAATTAAAACAAACAATTATTATGATTACACATAATATGGAGATTGCCAAAATTGCTGATAGGATTATTAAAATTGAAGATGGAAAAATTGTTGAGGAGGTATAAATATGAACTTACTTAACAAATTAACAATCAAAAATTTAAAATTAAATAAAAAAAGAACTATAGTTACAATTATAGGAATTATGCTATCAGTTGCACTTATAACAGCAGTTGCTTCAATGTATGCAAGTACAATAAAATCTTTAATTTATTTTGAAAAAAATAGGAAGGGAAATTTTCATGTTGTATACTATAATGTTCCTATAGGTGAAGTTGAAACATTTAAAAATAATAGAAGTGTTGAAAAAATAAATTTAACCAAAAATATTGGGTATGCAAAGATAGATTCGAACAATAAAAATAAGCCTTATGCTTATATAAAAGCATTTACAAAAAATGCATTAGATAATTTGGCAATTAACGTAGTGGAAGGAAGACTTCCAGAAAATGAAAATGAGATATTGATTCCAACTCATTTAAAAACAAATGCAAGATTATCTTTACAAGTTGGGGATTCAATAACTTTAAATGTAGGAAGAAGAGTTGATGCTAATGGAGGTGAGTTACAGCAGTTTAATGAATTTAATACTAGTGAGAATATAAATGAAAAAATAATTGATACAACAGAGAAGACATACAAAATAGTAGGTGTTATGGAAAGACCTTCAGCAAATATTGAGCAATATTCTGCTCCTGGATATACTTTTATAACTTATACAGAAGAAAATCAAATTGAAGGAAATGTTGACTTATATGCAAGGTATACAGAAAATAAAGAAAAAGATTGGGTTAAAGTAACTGCAAATTTATTAGAAATTAATGAAGACATATTGGAAAAAATAGATAGTGAAGATGAAGCAATACAAGAACAAGTTAGCAATGAACTGAAAAAGGCAAAATACAATATTGGTATGAATAATTATTTGATTGAACTTGAAACAAATAATATTAGTAATAATGCTGATGGTGGGTTAAAAATTGTTGTGATAATTGTAATAGCTATTATAATTTTCACATCAGTATTTTGCATAAAAAATAGTTTTGATATATCTATTACTGAAAAGATAAAACAATATGGAATGTTAAGAAGTGTTGGAGTAACAAAAAAACAGATTAAAAGAAATGTTTTTTATGAGGCAACTATTCTTGGAATTATAGGAATTCCAATTGGAATACTACTAGGTTTAATAGCAACATTTATACTTATAATTATAAGTAATTACTACTTGGACAATAGTCTTACAGAAGGATTACAATTGATTTTTTCATTCTCTTTTAAAGTAGTTATTATATCTGTTTTATTAGGAATTATAACAATATATTTTTCAGCATTTACAAGTGCAAGAAGAGCATCTAAAGTTTCTCCAATAGAATCAATAAGAAATAGTGCAAATATAAAAATAAATTCTAAAAAGATTAAATCACCTAAAATTATTAAAAAAATATTTAAAATAGGCGGAGAAATATCATTTAAGAACTTAAAGAGAAACAAGAGAAAGTATAGAACAACTGTATTTTCGATTATTGTATCTGTATTTGTATTTATTGCATTATCAAGTTTTATAAGTATGGCTTTTGAATACGAAGAAAATATGTTACAAATATCCGAATATAATGTTGATTTAGGTGTACACTGTAATCCTCAGAATGACAATGATATATTAGAAAAAAGTTTAGAAACTACAAAATTGGATAATATCGAAGAGTGTACAATTTTAAGACAAAGTGAACTTAAAGTAGACCACATTAAGTACAGTCAAGAATATTTAGAAGTGTCAGGCTTAAAGGATTCTATTAAAGAAAATGAAAATCAGGAATATTTAGATATTTATACTCTAGATGAGCAGCAATATAAAAAATATATACAATCATTAGGACTAAAATATGATGATATAAAAGATAAAGCAATATTGATGGATTATTCAAAAGTTAAAAAGTCTAATACAGAAGGAGAAAAAAAAGAGCTTAAAACATTGAGAAAGTATGATTATAAATTAGGCGAAAAAATTAATGGTGATAATGAATTCTCAATAGAAGTTGGTTGTGTAACAGATGTAAAGCCATTTGGATTAAAAACATCTAATCAGCAATTCATATTTGTAAGCGAAGAAATATATAATAAGATAGCTTCAAAAACAAATTTTGAATTTATAAAAGGTTATTATGAATCAAATAATGCAGATAAATTACAAGATGATATTGATGAAGTATTAAAGGGAGAAGAGTATGATTTGAGTAATAAAGAAGAAAATGGAAGAAAAATAAGAAATCTATATACGTTAATAGGTATTTTTCTTTATGGATTCATAATAGTAATTTCTTTGATAGGAATAACTAATATTTTCAATACAATTACAACTAATATGGAATTAAGAAAACAAGAATTTGCAATGTTAAAATCTATTGGTATGACTACAAAAGAGTTTAATAGAATGATAAGGTTAGAAACGTTATTTATGGGGGTAAAATCATTATTATTTGGAGTGCCAATAGGGATAGGATTGTCATATATGATCTATCTAAATTTTACTAAAGGATCTGGAATGATATATAAATTGCCAATAATATCAATTTCATTATCAGTGTGTGCAGTATTTATTCTTATTTCTTTAATTATGAAATATTCAATAAACAAAATAAGTAAACAAAATATTATTGAAACAATTAGAAATGAAAATATATAATAAGAGAAAGGGGATGATTCCCTTTCTCTTATTATATAATGTTTTTTGAAAGGGGCTAGAAATAATGAATATTTTGTTGGTAGAAGATAATGAATCAATTATCAAAGGACTTGCATATTCTTTTGAAAAAAATAAATATAAATTATCTTATAGGACAAGCGTAAAAGAAACAAAAAAATATTTATCTGATAATTCTAATATAGATTTAATAATATTAGATATAGCTTTGCCAGATGGAAATGGTTTTGATTTATTTAAAAATGATATAAGACAATTAAATATTCCAACAATATTTTTAACAGCAAGAGATGATGAAGACGATATAGTTAATGGATTAAATATTGGAGGAGAAGATTATATTACAAAACCTTTTAGTACAAAAGAATTATTAGCAAGAGTAAATAAAATATTATTACGATCTAAAAAGAAAAATATTATTAAAATAAAGGATATTACATTTGATACTGATAAATTAGAATTATATAGAGAAGGAAAACAAATAGAATTAACAGCTTTAGAATTGAAATTAGTTAATTTGTTGTTTATAAATTTGAATAAAGTTGTAAGCAGAAATATGCTGTTAGATAAAATATGGGAATGGACAGGCAATGATGTTGATAATCATACTGTAACAGTATATTTAAAGAGGATTAGAGAAAAGATAGGCACTAATATTATTACAACTATTAAAGGTATGGGATATAGGATAGATGAAGAACAAGATTAAGTTAAAAAGATATTTATTAAGAACATTAATAGTTTCAGTTTGTTTATTGTTTTTATTTCTGTTAATGAATATATATGAATATCGCACATATACTAGAAATTTTAATAGTAAAATAAGTGGAATAGTTAGTGCGTTGCAAGAACAATATCCAAAATTGACAAAAAACGAAATCATAAAGATTTTAAATAGTGATAAAAATGATTCGACTGAACTTTTTGGTAAATATGGAATTGATATAGATAATGAGTCAATTATATTGGATAATGATAAACAATTTCATAAATTTTTAATTATAAATATTTCAGCAATGGTGTTTGCATTTTTTGTTTTAGTTACAGTCTTTTTAAATTATGACAAAGATAAAGAAAGAGAGATAAATGATATTACAAAATGCATTCAGCAAATAAATAAAAGGAATTATGAATTAAATATAGATTCTATTTCAGAAGATGAATTATCTATATTAAAAAATGAAATTTATAAAACAACTGTAATGCTAAAGGAAGCAGCTCTTAATTCTAATTTGGATAAAATAAATCTTAAAAAATCGTTGGAGGATATATCACATCAAATTAAAACGCCTTTAACAAGTATATTGATAATGTTAGATGATTTAATTGATGATCCAGATATGGATGCTGATGTTAGAAATGATTTTATAAGGCATATAAAGAGAGAAGTAGTTAACATAAATTTTTTAATACAAGCTATATTAAAATTATCGAAATTTGATTCTAATACAATACATTTTATTAAAAAAGATACGAATGTAGTGGATATAATTGATGAAGCAATAAAGAATGTTTCAATTATTTGTGATTTAAGAAATATTACTATTGAAAAAAGTGGAACAGGAAATGGAAAAATAAATTGTGATTTCAAATGGCAGGTGGAAGCAATTACAAATATATTAAAAAATTGTATAGAACATTCTAAAGATAATCAAAAGATAATTATAAAATATAATCAAAGTAATGTGTATTCCATGATACAAATAAAGGATTTTGGAGAAGGAATCTCAAAAAAAGATATAAAGCACATATTTGAAAGATTCTATAAAGGGGAAAATGCTTCTTCTGATAGTGTGGGAATAGGATTGGCACTTTCGAAAACAATCATACAAGAAGATAATGGAAATATAAGTGTTGAATCTGACCAAAATGGAAGTATCTTTACAATAAAATATTATAAATTATAAAATTGTGTTTTTGTTAGGAAACTATTTTGCTTTTAGAATTTTTAAAAATTTAACAAAGTTACTTCCTACACTAAAGAAATATAGTTAAATAAAGGGGTATCACACTTAAAAAATTAATGTGATACCTCTTTTGCTTCAAAAAAATGGATATAATATAAATTCAGGTAGCAAAAGAGGTCGATAATTTCTTGTTTTTCAACAATTTAGTTAAAAAATTACACTAAAAACATAAACAAAAATAACAAAAGGTCAAAATCATAAATAATAATTCATATGAACACGTTAACACAACAACAAATATTTTGGCATAAAAGATATTTTTTACAAATAAATCAAAAGAAAAATATACTTTATTTGATTTTAATGTTATAATTAAAAAGTAAATATTTCAAAAAAAATAATTGCTATACATAAAAAGAAATAAATACATACATACATATAATCAATAAAGATATGCTAAGAGGTGGTTAAATGTGAATAAATATAGTGTACTAAAAAAATATGAGGAAATGAGGGATGAAGACGCAGCTAAAAAAATGTCTTTGTATATGAAAGGCAACTTTAAATTTTTGGGTATTAATAAAAGGAAGAGAGAAAAGTTAAATACAGCTTTCTTTAAAAGCATCATTATAAAAGAAAGTATTGACTGGGATTTTGTTGATGAATGCTTCAAAAAGGAAGAGAGAGAATATCAGTACTTAGCTATGAATTATATTATATATATGAAAGAAACGTTAAAGGCTGATGATATATACATATTAGAAAAACTTATAGTTACTAAATCATGGTGGGATGTTAATGATTACATAGCTGAAATTGTTGGGTATATGCTTGGAAAGTATTCAAGAGTTAGAAATAGGGTCCTTGTATGGATTGATGATCGAAATATATGGTATAAAAGAGTTGCTTTGTGTTGTCAAAATAAACTTGAAAAAAATACGGATACAGAACTTTTAAGCAGAGCTATTTTGCATAATCTTTATACAAAGGAATTTATAATAGATAAGGCAATTGGAGTTGCACTAAAAGAATATTCTAAATTTAATAAGCAATGGGTTAAGGATTTCCTAGAAAGTCATTATCTATCAGCAGTTAGTAGGAGAGAAGCTAAGAAATATATATAATACTATGGGAAATATTGTATCTTAAGTTTTTTGTCATATGTTACGAAATTATAAGAGAATATTTATAAGGTGGATAACAAAGAATGCAGAAGACAAGAAATTTTGGAGAAACATTGAAGTTGTTAAAAAATATAAGTGGCATGAAAACAATAACGTTAGCTAATTACTTAGGGTATGATATTTCGTACATAAGTAAATGGTGTGCTAATAAGAATTTGCCATCAGGAAGAAATGTAGTACATATTTTTGAAGAATTATCTAGAATATTTTCAAGAGAAATTTATAATACTAATTCATTTGATAAATTTAATAAAGAATTTGAAACTGAGTTTTCTAATAAAACTGAGCTTAAGGAGTACTTGAAAGTTATTTTAGAAGATTCTTATGATAGAACAAAGAAAAATGAAAAGATTATAAAGAAAAACTATAATAAGATTATATTTGGTAAAGATGAAATAGAGGATTTTATTAATAATATGTTATCAGAGTTATTATCAGTTGGGGGTAAGGAACTTGAAATATATTGTACGCTAGATATTTTAAATAGTGAAAAGTTTTTCAGTGAAAAAAATATAATATCACAAAATTCAAAAATAAATTTGAAAATAGGGTGTGATGTTAGTAGGTTTTCGAAGAGAGAATTAAGGGATGTTTATAATATACATAATATTTTAAGAAAAGTTGAAAGTTGTGATATTAAAGTTTATAGTGATGAGGATTTTAAGAAGGCAAATATTTTGCTTGTTAAAAATGAATTTGCGTTAATGTATTCTTTGGATAAGGAAGAAAAACCAGATTTCTGTGCTGTTATTACAGAGCAAGATGAACTAGATAAGATATATGCAAGTATTGGCTATAGATTTAAAGCTTCTAATATTATAGTTGATACTATTAGTGAAGAAGAATTAATGGACAAGCAATATATATTTAATTTTTATAACAGCAAGAATTTCAATTTTCTATTTGATTTAGATTTTGATTTCTTAGATCCTAAGTCAATGTTGGAGAAAATTAGCATAAAAGATAATGCTGAAGTTTTAAATAATCAGATTTCTAATTTACAAACTATTGTTCAAAAAAAGTTGAAGAATAGTAAGGTTGATATATTTGTTGAGAAAAATACATTAAATAATTATATTTATAATAATGTTCTTTTATATGGCAATAAAAAGGCTTCTAATGTGCTAAATAGAATTGAAAACTTAGTTGAATACATAAAAAGTAATGATAAAATGAAAATTTATATAATAGAGAAAGCTAGTATTTATGAAGTTTATAAAGACAATCTTAGTGTATATCTAGGTGAAAACTTTATGTTAATGAAAAAAACTAAAAACAGTAATTGTAGTAAAGACGATTTATATTATATTGTAAAGAGTGAAAATATTCTAAAGGATATGTTTAAAATTTGTGAAGAAATAAAAAATACTAAGTCGATAAGAGAGATTACAGTTCAAGAATTAACAAGTTTTTTGGAAGAGTATAGATATTTATTATAGAATAGTTGAAAAAAGTTGAATTCAAGTTTTATTCAATAAATTTATGATAATATATAGGTGAGCGGATAAATATATACTATATAACACACGGCAGATTAATACTGCGAATCTCTTATATTTATACTATCTCATTAAAATTTTAGAAGTGAGAAATTCTATTACTAAGCAGAGAGAAAAAACTCAAATACCCATAACACACACACACTACCTAAATCAGCTTATTGAAAGATAAGCTGATTTTTTTACTGAAAATTACTTTTTTAAATGGTTAAATTAAACAAAATGAAATTATGGCATGTCCAATTTGAAAAAAATTAAATATAAGGGTAGGTTTTTTAAAATTATATTAATTTAGGAAGGATGAAAAAATTTTTAAAATGTATTATAGTATAATCATAGAGATTGTGTAAATGATTACACAACGCAAAGGGAGGTTTTTTTATGAGATGTAAAAATATTTCTAAACCAGTTATAAAGGACAGTGTTTTTTATAGTGCAAAACTTTCTGAGGCAGAGGAGATTTTAAAGAAAATTTACTATGTATGTTTTTTGGAGCAAAAAAATTACAAAGCAAGTAATAATAATTTGGCAATGATTAAGTCATCAATTCACCATTCAATTTTATAATAGATACTAATAGCTTTGAGAAGGCATCAAGTGATGCCTTCTTAATTTTTTGGTGATAATTACTAGAATAATAAAGTGTCTACTGTGAGAAAATATAAGTGTCACACAATAAAGGAGGCACATGTCAATGAAAAATGATAGTATTAAATGTTCAGTACAACAATGTAAATATAATAACAAAAGAGATTATTGTACTTTAAATCAAATCAAAATTGGTACTCATGAAATGAATCCTAAAGTAGTTGAATGTACGGACTGCGAATCATTTGTATTGGAATAGTGAATCCATTGAAAGCCTAATGTTTCTAAAGTGAAACGTTAGGTTTTTTCTTTTTTTTATTTATAAAAAATAAGATAAAAAGGTGCCAGAAATAATTAATCTGCAAATTGCAGGATATACAACCATTAAATACTTTTGATAAGCTTAAAGAGTTGTCTCAAAAAGGATGGAAACTATTAAAAGATTATTGCGGATTATATGTATCAGATATAGATTTTATAAAAGATGTATGTGATAATATTAATACATTAATATAAAAGCAAATATAAAAGTAGATAACATTGAAAGGTAAAGTTATGTATAGTTTTAGAGAAATAGTTTTTGAAAATGGGGATAAAGAATTGGTAATAGATTTTAATGAAGCAAATAAAGAAATGTTAACAGTATTTTTATGCACCGAAGTTGAAGATTTTACAGAAGAGGTTATAGAGAAGATAGATGAAGTTCTAAATAAAGAAAGCGAATATGAAGAATTTGTTGGGAATATATGTTCAGTAGAAATAGATAATAATAAAACAAAAATATCTGATATTTTTGATATGAATGTTCCATGTGAAATAGAAACAAAGGAACTAAGAAATTTAATTGACATATGGCTTAAAAAGTTGGATGAATTTAATAAAACAGGTGAAATTTAAAACAAAAGGAGCTCGTCCTAAAATAGGATAAGCTCCTTTTTGGTTAATTCAAATTTAGTAACAGTCTTTCTAGTAAGCTGAGCACCAGACTTCTTAGTTAGAGTACATTTTTAGTTAAGAAAGTATTCTTTTTAAAAATAATTTTGATATAAGCGAAGTTGAAGATGCAATTTTTAATTACTAATTTTATAAAAAAATTTTAGAAAATAATAAATAAAGGTGTATTACTTTTTCTTTTTTTATTGAAAAAAACCGTTGCAATGTAGTTATTGCAACGGTTTTAGTAGTTCCTATTATAGCATATCGGAAATTTAATAGGAACTATAACCTCAAGAATGTTTGATGATACTGAATTGCATTATAGCATATCGGAAATTTAATAGGAACTATAACTATAGTTGTAGTTTCAATATCGAACGCACAATTATAGCATATCGGAAATTTAATAGGAACTATAACCCTGTTCGAAAGTCATATCATTATCTGCTAATTATAGCATATCGGAAATTTAATAGGAACTATAACAAATACCTTTTGGTCTTTTTTAGTAACATCATTATAGCATATCGGAAATTTAATAGGAACTATAACCGTTTATGAATACCAAAAAATATAAAAAATATTA
>SVCK01000038.1 GCA_015058375.1 Clostridium sp. | reverse complement strand
GGTAGTCTTCCGTCCTGAAAGATAATCCTTAACCGCTTGTATTTTATCTTCAACTGAATATTTAAATTTTCTTCCCATAAAAAAATACCTCCAAAGTAGAGTTTGGTTATTTACCATGTCTACTTTAGAGGTATCATATCAGTATCATATCATAAATTTTGATACAGCCCCTTTGTTTCTAGCTCTAGGCTCTTGTGCAATAGTAGATAGTAAGTTCAACACTACAATATGCTAATGCAAGAGTTGGACCATCATCACATCTACATGAACCCGATTTTCCATTTACATTTAAATCCAAATCAAATATATTTTATACAATTTCTCCTATCTTTTTATTCCATATTACTAAAGATAGTAAAGCACAACATATACTAAAGATTATATAAATAACTATGCTACTTATATTGTATTGTCCAGCTAATATATAATACGGTATATTAGTTGTATTAAAGAATATATCAATTGCTGGTTTGCATAAATATAATGATGCTATTATGAAAAATATACATCCTAAAAATGTTAATACAGGCTTTCTTGTTATAACACTTATTAAAGAAATAACTCCAATTAAAGCTACATGTAGTAAAATAACTATTAAGTAGTACTTGACATTATATAATATTGAGTCAGTTATACTGAAATTTGCTCCAATAAAAAAATATTTTGTTGCGTTAACTTTAGGCATGAATATATTTCCAATAATACATTTAGTAATACATACACAGCCTAATGCTATTGAGTACGTAACAACTAACGCAATCCACTTAGATACTATTAACTTCCACTTCTTTATTGGTCTTAATAACATCATTTTATATGCACCAGTATCAATTTCTAAGCTTAATGATTCTGTAAAAAATAATGGTAATACTAAGAATATTAAAACAGCATTAAAATCAATTAACTGTGTTACTGGATAATTTAAATTATTCAATTCAATTTCCATTCCTTTTTTAATCACACACATATCAAGTTTCCAATGTCCTTGATATAGTAAGAAATTAAATACTTGAAATGCAATCATTATAATTAACAATACTTTAGTACTTTTTCTAGCCCATATTCTCTCACACTCTGATAAAAATAACTTTGTCATTTCATTCATCTCCCTCTTTTACTCTAAATAATCCTCTTTTATAAATGAAAAATATGCTAATACTTGAAATATAACAATTAATATAGTCATACCTATAACAAATGAATTTGTAACGCCTGCTGCAAAGTAAGCCATTCCAGAGAACTGAGCATAAATAGTAGATATACTCAAATATCCAAATTCATTTGCATCTTTTAATATAGTTAGAATAGCTGCTATATATATAAAGTTTACAAATATAGTTGCTATACTCATCCCTATTGCTACAGTTATGGTCTTGCATTTTATAGATAAAAATTGAATTATACTACCAAAAGCAATTAAAGTCATATATCCCATAAAATAATATTTCAAAGTATATATAATAGTGTCTTTAACTGCGTAAGTACCCTCTTTTAAAAATAATCCAGTTTCATTTACATGTGGCAGAAATATATTTCCTAATATAAGAGAAAACATAATTTGTATAACAAGTAATAATAATACATTTAACATTAATACTAATACCTTTGCTACATAAAGTTTTCTTATAGAGATAGGTCTTAAAAAAGCCATTTTTAAAGTTCCCTTTCTATATTCCTCATTAAAACTTAATGTAAAAAATATTATTATTATTATATTGAACATTGTAATAATACTCTCTTGTAAACTTGTAATTTGAAAATTCATATTAGAAGAAAATATTGGATCTGTTAGTTGCGCTGAACTATTATTATCTAATCCAAATTTTAATGATACTATAGATATAATCAAAATAGAAGCAAAGCATATTAGGTTAATTTTTTTTGTCCAAAACTTTTCTAATTCATACATAAATATATTTTTAAACATGAAATTCCTCCAATTATAAACTCTATTCTATTAGTTTCATAAAACTTTCTTCTAAATTGCCGTCTTTTTTAGCTAAATCTAATAGCTTTTCTGAAGTTCCAGTCCATTTTATTTTTCCATCTTTTATAAATACGTATTTATCGCATACCTTTTGAAGTTCATCTAATATATGACTAGATATAAGAAATGTAATTCCATATTCATCTCTAAATTTTATTATTAATTCCCTTAATTCTTTCATTCCCAAAGGATCTAACCCATTTGTTGGCTCATCTAGTATTACTATTGATGGATTATTCAATAGTGCTTGAGCAATTCCCAATCTTTGTTTCATTCCAAGAGAATATGTTTTTACCTTATCATCTCCTCTGTCATCATCTTTTGTTTTCAATCCTACAATAGTTAATACTTCTTCAACTTTTTCTAATTGTTCTTTTCTGCTCATTTCCACATTAAGTCTAGCTAAGTTTTGTAAATTTTTCCTTCCAGACATATATCCAAAAAATACTGGAGTATCTAAAACTGCTCCAATGCCTTGCAATGCTTTCTCTCTATTATTTTGAATATCTACCCCATTTACCAATACATTACCACTATCAGCTTTAATTAAGCCTGTTATAATTTTCATTACAGTTGTTTTTCCTGCACCATTTGGGCCTATAAATCCACAGATATCTCCTTTTGATATTTCAAATGAAACATCTTTTAAAACCTTTCTTTTTCTAAAAGTTTTATTTACATTTTTAACTTCTATTTTTTTTTGACTCATCGTATCAACTCCCAATTAATAATTAAAAAATCTAAGAATGTAAACATAATATTAGATGCTATCTTTCTCTTTAAACTAATATAAACACATAAAAATAAACTTTCTATAAACTCTTTGAAAATTTTACTTTTTTTTCTTTACATATTATATTAATACTATAAAGTTCTTTTTCTTAAGCGGAGGTTTTGTTATATGTGTAAAAAAGTACTAATTATTGATGATAACGAAGATATAATTTCATTCATTAAATCTGCACTAAAATTTGAAGGTTTTGATGTAGATTCTGCAACAAACGGTAAAGAAGCAATTAATAAAATAAATAATTTTATAGATATTATTCTATTAGATGTGTCTCTTCCAGATATTAATGGTTTTGATCTTTGTAAAGAAATTAAAAAAACACTCGATTGTCCAATACTTTTTTTAACTGCAAGAGGACTTGAAGAAGAAAGAATCAAAGGATTTTTAGTTGGCGGGACTGATTATATTGTAAAACCTTTTTCACTTAAAGAACTTATATTAAGAATAAATGTACATTTAAAAAATAATTCTAAAGTTAATGTAAAAAATAATTCCTTAACAATAATGAATTTTAAAGATATATCTATAAATTTACTTTCTAAATCTATAGAATCAAATGGACATCAATTAAATTTTACAAAGAAAGAATATGAAATTATAGAGATGTTATGTACTCATCCAGGTCAAGTATTTTCTAAAGAACAAATTTTCGAATCCATTTGGGGTTATGAAAATGACAGTAATGTTAATACTGTTACTGAACATATAAAAAGAATACGTTATAAATTTAAATTTTCTAATATAAATACTAAATTTATATCTACAGTATGGGGGATAGGATATAAATGGAATGTTTAAAAAATCTGAATAAAAAATTAAAATTAAAAACACAATTAATATTATTCTTTTCTTTTACATTAATATTATCTTTAATAATGTCTATTGCTTTTATATCATGCTTTTTGTTTGCATTTTTTAACAAAAAGCAAGCACTCCAAAACCAGCTCTATGCCTCTAAAAATTCCAATCTAATCTTAGATATATCCTTTAAGGATGAATTAGAAAAACAAATATACACCAAACACTTTAATTACTGGATAGTTAATAGTGATTTAGAAACTATCTATTCATATAATAATGATGAATTACCTGATACAATTTATATGTCTTCAAACAATTATCTCATAAAATATTATAATAGCAGTGATAAAAACACATATATATTTACATTTACTCCTTTAATAGTAGACGGCAAACTACAAGGTGGCTTTATTCAAAAATATAATAGTAATTCAATTGCTGATGCTTCTGTAATAAACTTTTTGATAGAAAAGATAGGTATTAACAGCTTCTACTTCTTAACTATTATTCCTATAGGGATGTTTTTAATTCCTATAACTATACTATTAATTTCTTCAAGTCTTTTTTCTAGTTTATTTGATAAAAATTTAAAAAAACTCATTACAATAAGTAAAAGAATACAAAATAATGATTTAAACTTTGACATTGATTTATCTTATGAAAATGAAATAGGAGATGTTCTTATTGCCATTAATGATATGAAATCAGCACTTGAAAATTCCTTAAAAGAACAATGGTTAATATATCAGCAGCGTAAGGATATGATTTGTACTATTACTCATGAATTAAAAACTCCTATAAGCGTAATTTATGGTCACTTAGAACTAATTTCTATTAATTATGATAAGCTCTCTTATGATGAAAAAGTTTCATATTTAAATCTAATGTTAAATAATGCAGATAAAATAAAAATATTTGTAAACCAATTGAATGAAATCTGGGATTTAGAAAGACCAGAACTATCTCTTAATATCCAACTTATAAATTTACGCGAATTTATAACAGATATTAAAAAAACTTTTAGTCATTTATGTAATGAAAAAGCTGTAAATTTAGAGATTAACTTATATGATACCGAAAATGACTGCTATCATTTTGATAAATTTAGAATAGAAGAAGTTATTTCTAATATAATAACAAACTCATTAAAATATACTAATGAGAATGATACAATATTATTGGAATGCTTTTGTAAAAATAACTTATTAACATTCAAAATATCCGATAACGGCAAAGGATTTACTGATGAATCAGATGTAATTTTTGATAAATTTCATAAAAATAATGACAATATTATATATAAAAATAGTTCTGGATTAGGTTTATATATATGTAAACTCATCATTCAGAAACATAATGGTGAAATCATAGCTTACAACAATAATAATAATGGTGCAACTATAGAATTTTCTTTACCAATAATATAAATAATATACATTCAATATACTATTACATTTATTAGTTTCTTTTTTAATAGATATTAAAAAAGTAAGGTTGAAACTCAATTTTTGTCTTTCAACCTTACCAAAATATCACTTATTTATTTTACTACTTTGTACTATCTCTCTTAATCAATTGATAATCAAGAACATATTGATCTTGATCTAAAGGCTTCTTATTAAGAATCTTTATTAACATTCTCATAGCTACAGAACCCATATCATAGCTTGGTTGGGCTACAGTTGTTATCTTAGGATAAAAAATTGCTCCAGCATTATTGTTATTAAATCCTATAACACTTACATCTTCTGGAACTTTTATTCCATTATCTCTTAATTCATTAATAGCTCCCATAGCTATTTCATCTGATGCACACACAATTCCATCAAATTTCTTTCCACTTTCGATAAACTTCTTAACAGCAGCTACTCCTGATTTTACTTTCAACGTATCGAAGAATACTAAATCTTCATCTAATTCTAATCCAGCTTCTTTTAATGCTTTTTCAAATCCAACATATCTTTGTCCCCAAGCATTCATAACTTTTGTATCAGTTCCTATGTACGCTAATTTTTTCATTCCGCTTTCAATTAAATGCTTAGTTCCTGAATGAATAGCACTAATATTATCTATAGTTACACTTGGAAAGTTTTCATTTTTGTCTTTACTTTCAACAAGAACTGTTTTTAAATCAAGTTCATTAATCGTATCAATAATTTCTTCATCAAGTGAACTACTCATATATATTACGCCATCTACCATTTTTTCTTTAAGTACTCTTAAATATTCCTTTTCCTTATCGGAATCAAAATCAGAATTACAAAGAATCACATTGTAATCATATATATGCGAAACATCCTCAGCACCTCTTACGATTTCAGGATAAAATTGACTTGATATATCAGGAATTAATATTCCTATTGTTTTTGTTCTTTGAGTTTTTAAACTTCTTGCGACTATATTTGGTCTATAACCTAACTTCTTTATTGCATCTAAAACCTTTTTCTTTGTGTCTTCGTTTACTACATCTATGTCGTTTAACACTCTTGAAACGGTTGCAATAGATACTCCAGCTTCTTTTGCTACATCTTTAATAGAAGTTGCCATTTATTTATCACTCCCATTTTTTTTATTCTAATCTTATTATAACTCAAACATTATGTTATTAACAAGAATATAAAAAAAATACGTATTACACATAAATATTTTTCACTTTATATATAAGATTAACCAAAAGTTCGTTAATTATACTAAAAGTAATAACTTCTGCACTTTGTACATCATTTTCTATATCAGCAATACTTAAAAAAGAGCTTGCCGATTGACAATATCTAATTGCCAATACGACAGCTCTATAAGATTATTTATTTTATCTAACTACTTCAACATCCATATTTAACTTTTCACCATTAATAGTTGTTTCTGTATAGCTTCTATCAGCATTTCCATATGCAACTTCAACAGTTAAAGTCTCTTTCTTAATTGTATCTTCAAATTTCTTAACAACATTCATTAACATGTCATTATCAGCTACATAAAGAGTTATCTTATCTGCAACTTCAAATCCTTTTTCTTTTCTCATGTTTTGAATCTTAGAAATCATTTCTCTTACATGACCTTCTTCTCTTAGTTCATCAGTGATATGAGTATCTAAAACAACACCAATTTCTCCTTCACCAGCGAAAGCATATCCTTCTAATCCTTGCATTGTCACAAGAATATTTTCAGAATTTAATTCTATTTCAGTTCCATTGATATTTATAACTTCAACTTCACCTGCTTTAATATTTTGTGCTAATTCCATTTGGTTCTTTTCTGAAATTGCTTTTCTTATTTGAGGTATAAGCTTACCATAAGTTCTACCTAATACAGGTAAGTTTGGCTTAAGTTCAAAATTAACATGCTTTGAAAGGTCAGCACCAAATTCTATATTCTTAATATTTAACTCATCAGTTATGATATCTCCATAGTATTCTGGAAGTGAAGCTGTAGAAACCAATATTTCTGAAAGTGGCTGTCTATTCTTAATATTAGCACCGTTTCTAGCACTTCTTCCTAATTTAACTATTGTATAAGCCAAATCCATTTCTTTTTCAAGATCTTTATTTATAGCATTTTCATCAACTTCTGGCCATCTGCATAAATGAAGACTTTCTACAGCGTCCTTATCTAAGTTAACTACTAAGTTTTGATAAATTTCTTCTGTTATAAATGGTACAAATGGTGCAGCAACCTTTGCTAAAGTTACAAGTGTTTTGTATAAAGTTACATAAGCACCTATCTTATCATCAGTTAATTCTTGTGACCAATATCTAGCTCTGTTTCTTCTTACATACCAGTTAGATAATTCGTCAGTAAATGCTTCTATTGCAAGAGCAGCATTTGTTATATCATAAGAATTAAGCTTTTCATCAACTGTCTTAATTAATGTATTTAACTTAGACATTATCCATTTATCCATTACATTTTCAGATTTAAAATCTTTGTATTCTAATGGATTAAATTTATCTATTTCAGCATAAAGTACATAGAATGAATATACATTCCATAATGTACTTAAGAACTTTCTTTGTGATTCTGCAACATCATCAGTCGAGAATCTAGTTGGTAACCAAGGAGCACTAGCAGTATAGAAATGCCATCTTGTAGCATCTGCACCTTGAGCAGCTAATACCTCAAAAGGATCTACAACATTACCCTTAGATTTTGACATTTTTAAGCCCTTCTTATCAAGAACATGACCTAAAACTATACAGTTTTCAAATGGATTTCTATCAAATACTGCAGTTGAAATTGCAAGCAATGTATAGAACCATCCTCTAGTTTGGTCAACAGCTTCTGATATAAATTGAGCTGGATAATTCTTTTCAAATAATTCTTTGTTTTCAAATGGATAATGTAATTGAGCAAATGGCATTGATCCTGAATCAAACCAACAATCTATAACTTCCTTAGTTCTCTTCATTTCTTTTCCACAATGTGGACATTTTAAATGAACATTATCAATATATGGTTTGTGAAGTTCTATATCTTCTGGAACATTTATTCCTTTCTCCTTAAGTTCAGCAATACTTCCTATACATTCTTGATGACCACATTCACATTCCCATATTGGAAGTGGAGTTCCCCAATATCTATCTCTTGAAATACCCCAGTCAATAACATTTTCAAGGAATTTACCAAATCTACCTGTTCTAATATTATCAGGATTCCAATTAATCTTATTATTATTTTCTAAAAGTTTATCCCTTAAAGATGACATTCTAACAAACCAACTTTCTTTTGGATAGTAAAGAAGTGGTGTGTCACATCTCCAACAATGTGGATATGAATGCATATGTCTTTCTGACTTAAATAACTTATTATTTTCTTCTAACCATTTACAAATGCTTTCATCGCATTTCTTAACAAATTTTCCTGCCCATGGAGTTACTTCTTCTACAAATTTACCTTCTTTATCAACTAAATTAATAAAAGTAATTCCATTTTGTTTTGCAACAAAGCTATCATCTTCTCCGTATGCTGGTGCAATATGAACTATACCAGTACCATCAGTTAAAGTAACGTAATCACCATGAATTACTTCAAATGCTTTACCTTCAACTTTTCCAAATGGCATTAATTGTTCATACTTAGTTCCAAGAAGTTCAGTTCCTTTAAATTCCTTAACTACTTCATAATCTTCACCAAGAACTTTATCTGCTAAATCTTTAGCTAATATATATACTTCTTCCCCAACTTTAGCTTCAATATATGTATAAGCTTTGTTTATACATAAAGCTAAGTTTGATGGTAATGTCCAAGGAGTTGTTGTCCAAGCTAAGATATACTTATTTTCTTCTCCTTCAACCTTAAATTTAGCTATAGCAGTTAAATCTTTAACATCTTTATATCCTTGTGCAACTTCGTGTGAAGAAAGTGCAGTTCCACATCTTGGACAATATGGCATAACTTTGTGTCCTTCATATAAAAGTCCTTTATCCCACATTTGTTTTAATGCCCACCATACTGATTCAATATATGGATTATGATAAGTTACATATGGATTTTCCATATCAACCCAATAACCAATTTGTTCAGTCATTTTTTCCCACATACTAACATATGTGAAAACACTGTTCTTACATTCTTTAACGAATTTTTCTACACCATATTCTTCTATTTGTTCCTTACCTGAAATTCCAAGTTTCTTTTCTATTTCAAGTTCTACTGGAAGTCCGTGTGTATCCCATCCAGCTTTTCTTATAACCTTATATCCCTTCATAACTTTATATCTTGGGATAATATCCTTCATAACTCTTGTTAAGATATGACCAACATGTGGTTTGCCATTAGCTGTTGGAGGTCCATCATAGAAAGTGAAATACTCACCATCTTGATTCATATCAAAGTTCTTTTTAATAACATTATGCGCTTTCCAAAAGTCTGCCACTTCATGTTCCATTCCTACAAAACCTTTTGGTAGTTCAACCTTTTTGTACATTTAGATACTCCTCTCTAATTTTGTTATTGTTAATTTTCTTTAAATTTAATTATTTTGCTTTTCTATTATTTGCGGTACTACAATTATTTTTTACATATAAATCATGTGACATTTTAATAATAAAGTGTTTACCATCAAAATTTTCAAACCTTATATACGTAAAAAAAACTTCATCCAAAAGGACGAAGTTATTATTCGCTATACCACCCATGGTAATACGTCTTATATTATATAAACTGATTAAGACGCTTATTTCAAGTACTTTCATACTATATTCTTTAACGCAGAAATACGAGAAAACCTACTAAGTTATAAAACCTTTCAACTTCCAGCTCCTAGGTGATCTTCATTAAGATTTTCTATAGTTTTTCACCAACCAACTATTCTCTTAAAGATAAATACTTAATTACTTTTCCTAATCATAGCTTTTATTTTAACATTATATATCACTATTTTAATATTTGTCAATTAAATACCATATTATTTAAATATTTTTTATATTGTTATAGCACACATATTTAAAAACATAAAATCTAGCCAAGGTGATTTTTACATTTTTAATATCTTCTTATCAAACTTTCACATATATGAGTGTTTTTATTTTTATTTTACTTTTATTAAACATTCCATCAATTTACATTGACTTATATGTCGAAAAATGTTTAAATGTATTCATGGATAGTTTTTTATCTATCCGCTCCCCTTATTTTTAATTGTATTTGTAATAGTACTTAAAAAATAACATTAATAAAACCATTCCTTAAAAGCTAAATTTGCTTTTTTAGGAAAAATCCCAATAACTTATTGTTTAGGCGATTATATCTCCCAACCAACCTATTCCCCGTAGGTTGGTTTTTTGTTTATTCAAAATTAATTAAAAGCATTATATATAGCTTTTATACCTCTTTCAAAATCATCATTTTCAATTCCTACTAATATATTCATCTCTGATGATCCTTGATCTATCATTCTTATATTTACATCAGCTTCACTCAATGCTAAAAATACTTTTGCCGCAACACCTTTTTGCTTTGCCATTCTCTTACCAACTGTTGCAATTAAAGCCATATTAGGATGTACAACTATTGAATCAGGATTACATGCTCTCCTAATTTCTTCAACAATCCTATCTTTCTTATTTTTAAGCTCACTATCTGAAATAACTACACTTACAGAATCTATTCCTGATGGCATATTTTCAAAGGAAATATTATTATTTTCTAATACAGAAAGTAATTTTCTACAGAATCCTAATTCTGAATTCATCATAGCTTTTTCTATTGCTATAACAGTAAAATCTTTTTTACCTGCTATTCCTGTTATTGTATTACATTCTTTATCATCAATATCTGGCACTATAAAAGTACCTTTATCTTCTGGTCTATTAGTATTCTTAATATTTATTGGAATACCTGCTTCTCTTACAGGAAATATTGCCTCTTCATGAAGAACCGAAGCTCCCATATATGATAATTCTCTTAATTCCTTATATGTAATTTTATCTATTGCCTTTGGATTTGTAACTATTCTTGGATCTGCCATTAAAAATCCAGAAACATCCGTCCAGTTTTCATAAAGATCTGCATTAATGCTTGCTGCAACTAACGCTCCAGTAACATCTGAACCACCTCTTGAAAAAGTCACAATATTACCATTAACATCAGCTCCATAAAATCCAGGAATTACTGCTCTTGGAGTTTTAGATAGAACTTCTTTTAAAGCGTTATCTGTTTTTTCTGAATTTAAAGCCCCATCTTCATCAAAAACAATAACATCTTTAGCATCAACAAACTCATAGCCTAAATATTCAGCTAATATTAATCCGTTTAAATATTCTCCTCTACTTGCTGCATAATCTTTTGAAGCACCACTCTCAATATCTCTTTTTACTACGTCTAAATATTTTTTTATATTAAATTTCAAACCTAATTCATTTACTATTTCAATGTATCTATTTTCAACATGTTTAAATACATCATCTAAATCTATACCTGTTTCAACATGTGCACGACAAAGATATAAAAGATCTGTAACTTTAGTATCTTTAGCATTTCTCTTTCCTGGTGCTGATGGCACTACATATTGCCTCGCTTCATCCTCACTTATAATCTTCTTAACTTTCCTAAATTGAGAAGCATCTGCTAAAGAACTGCCCCCAAATTTTGTAACTACTTTACTCATTATTTATTGCCCCCATTTTCATGATATTATAATGATAATTCTACCAATTTTTTAGATATTTTCAATACTTTTTGAATATTTTTTTATTTAGTTTTTTTTATTCTAACACTAATATATAAAAGTTTTTCTAAATGTATAAATATATATTTTTTACTGTTATAATCTTAATGAGTCTTTTATTGAAAGGAGATAAATATGACTAGTAAATTTTATTTACATAAAGGAAAAAATAAAAAAGCTGAAAACGGCCGTCCTTGGATTTATATTGATGAAATTAACGAATATGATGGCGATTATGAAAACGGAGATATAGTTGAAGTATATAACCATAAGAACTACTTTATTGGTAAAGGCTATATAAATGATAGAAGTAAAATAACTATCAGAATTATGACACATGATAAAAACGAAGAAATAGATAGAGATTTCTTTAAACGTCGCTTTAAAATGGCATGGGATTATAGGAAAACTGTTATTGACACTTCTTCTTGTAGATTTATTTTTGGAGAAGCTGACCTTTTACCTGGTCTTACAATTGATAAATTTGAAGATTACTATGTAATTCAAATCTCAACTTTAGGAATGGATAAATACAGAGATATAATTGTAGATCTTTTAGTTAATGAATACGGTGCTAAAGGCGTTTATGAAAGAAGTGATATTGCTACTAGAGAAATAGAAGGACTTGAACAAACTAAAGGATTCTTAACTGAACCTTTTGATACAAATGTTCTTATAACTGAAAATGGAGTTAAATATATTGTAGATTTAGAAAATGGTCAAAAGACAGGTTTCTTCCTAGATCAAAAAGAAAACAGAGCTGCAATACATAGAATATGTAAAAATAAAGATGTTTTAGATTGCTTTACTCATACTGGTTCATTCGCTTTAAATGCTGGAATTGCAGGTGCTAAATCTGTTCTTGGTATCGATGTTTCTCAACATGCAATAGATTGTGCAACAAGAAATGCTAAGCTTAATAATTTACAAGACACAGTAAAATTTGAGTGTCATAATGCATTTGATGTTTTACCTGCATGGTCAAAAGAAGGAAGACAATTTGATGTTGTTATACTAGATCCCCCTGCATTCACAAAATCAAGAAATACTATAAGAAATGCCCAAAAAGGCTACAGAGAAATTAACCTTAGAGGAATTAAAATGGTTAAATCAGGTGGATATTTTGTAACTTGCTCATGTTCTCACTATATGAGTGAAGAATTATTAAAAGCAACTATAAACGAAGCTGCTCGAGATGCTCATAGAACTCTAAGACAAGTTGAATTTAGAACTCAGTCTGCAGATCATCCAATTCTTTGGAACTCTGACGAAAGCTATTACTTAAAGTTCTTTGTATTTCAAGTTGTTTAAAGCTATTAAACAATAAATGAGTTTTTTTAATAAAAACTCATTTATTTCTAAATAGTAAATTTTCTGAATATTTAGTATATTTTCAACATACTGATGATATAATATAAACAATTACTTAAAAAAGGGGGCTATATTATGTTTACAGAAAAAATGAATTTAATTTATTCAGTTTTAAAAGAAGAAGGTTTTGAATTATCTAGTGCATCGTATGCCAAAGATGAATATCATATATTTTATAAAAGCGGTTTAGTACTAACTATTGATCTTTCAACAGATTTCATAACTGCTACTATGATGTATTTTGATATTAATCACGAATTTGTTTCCTATACTTATAACTTAGATATAGATAGCTCTTTTGATGATTTGTTAGAACATGTATTAAATGTTATTTCAACAGAAAGTATGATTCTAAAGTGGAATTTAACATTATATGAAATCATTCATCTATCAAAAGATATATTCTTATCGGCAAGGGATATAAAACAATGTACTACTAACGAAAACTTAAGTTCATTAAAAGTTGATAGAATTATGAATTTTGATAAAAAACTATTTGATATGCTTCTTGGTCCATCAGATCCAAACAATCAAATTACATTACTTTATAATAAATTGAATGATAATGGATTTAAAATAATGTTTTTATCAAAATCTAATACTGGAATTTCTAATATAACGCAAGCTTTATTTGTAAACAAAGGAGTTCTTATAACAATCTTCTATGAAGAATCTGGTGTTGTTTTATGTGGAAACATTCATTTCCAAACTTCATCGCCTTTAGAAGATGATGAATTTATTGGTGATGATAACATTATCAAAGACAATTATAATCAGACTTTATATAAAATAAAGTTTACTAATGATATTTTCAATCATATTCTTTTATTAATGGATAAAGGTAAAATTCTTAACAAAATGACTGAATATACTTATGAAAAAATCAATTTAACTAGTGCTCTTGAGCATGTATCAAAAAAATTTCATACAAGGTTAGTTTCAATTTCAAACGAATTAGCTTCAGAAGATTTAAAAATGTTAGGAATGGAATAAATCTATAGTAAACAAAGTTTAAAGAAAGAAGCAGGAGAAATACATCTCTCTGCTTCTTTTTTTATTCAAATAAATTATTCACTTTATCATTATATGACCATGCTAAGCAATGCTTTGGGTAACCTTTTTTGCTTATTTCTCCTACTCTATAAACACGTTTTTTTCTTATGCTATTTAAAAGTTCGTATCTCAAACATTTCAATACAAGTTCTACTCTTCTTAAGTAAATGTCTTCTAATCCTTCTAATGGTTCTCCCCATGCTGCAATAATATAATCAGCTTCTCTTATAGCAGAAGCTATGATTTCATCATTATATATTACATCTTTACTTCCCTCTATATATGCCTTACGTTTAAACATACACTCATTATAAAGATCTTCTTTTGAATACTCATATATTGTAAACAAATTTACTACTATAATTTTTCGCACTTTCTCAAAAATTTCTTCATTGTTCTCAATATATTTAACTATTCTTCTATATAAACAGTCACACCTATTATCCCCAATTTCTTTTGGTGATCTAGATATGACAACAACACATTTTCCTTCACTATTCAAATCAAAAGATGTTTTATAACATCTCTCTCTCTTTTCATCTTCGACAACAGAAATACCTTGTTTATTAAAATATTTTGGATACCTACATCTACACATAACCCTTTCCCCTTTATACTTCACATTACTTATACCTATTTAAATTAAAACTAACTTATTCCTATAATATGACCATCTATATATTTGGGTACTTCTTTTGTTATATTTTTTTGAACACAATATTTTAAATCTTTTTGTAGATTAAGGTTTACCATAACACCATAATGTCTCGCATCCTTTATATAACTTGTTATATCAGGATAAGATTCATAAGCTTTTAATGAAGCTTTTGCTATATCACTTAGATAAACTTTAGTTGTTAAACTAGTTAATTCTTTTAAAATAAATCCTGTGCAGATGTAATCATCCATTGAAAATTGTCCATTTGATCCTGAATTAACTATCACAACATCCTTATTTTCTTCTACTAATCTTTCAGCTATAGCTGCTGCATTAAGAACACTTCCAACATATATTGTTTTTGCACTTAAACAACTTGTTAAAGTTCTTGTACCATTAGTTGTACTTAAAACTATAGTCTTGTTTTTTATCTTTTCTTCTGTATATTCCAAAGGTGAATTAGATAAATCAAATCCTTCAATTTTTATTGCTTTTCGTTCTCCACCTAAAATACAGTTTTCTTTTCCTATTTCATCCCTTTTTTCAAAAGCTTCTTCAACTGTTAATGTAGGAATAACTTCTTTACACCCATTCATTATAGCTGTTGTGATAACAGAAGTTGCTCTTAACATATCTATAACTACAACAGTTTTATCCTTTATAAGGTCTTCTCTTATATAATCCGCTGAAATTATCACATCTATATTCACTTTTACATCAACCCCTACTTAAAACTTTTTCCTTGATATACATCATTATCAATCATAGCTTTATCAATGGCATTTAAAACTTCCCACTTTTTTAAGCTCCACATTGGTCCTATTAATAAATTTCTTGGAGCATCACCTGTAAGCCTATGAACTACCATTTCCTCTGGAAGCATTTCTACTGCTTTACACAATAAATCTATATAATCTTCTTGAGATAAAAATTCTAATTCTCCTTTTTCATACAATTTTACCATCGGTGTATTTTCCATTAAATGAAGAAGATGAAATTTAACTCCCTGTGCACCTGAATGTGCAATGTAATCAACAGTTTTTAGCATATCTTCTTTGCTTTCACCAGGAAGTCCAAATATACTATGTACTACAAAGTCTAAATTTCTTTGTTTTAGTCTTTTTATTGCATCTTCAAAAACTTCTCTCTTATATCCTCTGTTAATTTTTTTTGCCGTTTCATCACTATAAGTTTGAAGCCCAAGTTCTACCCATACATAAAATCTTTTATTTATTTCTTCTAATAAATCTAAAACATCATCTCCAAGGCAATCTGGTCTTGTAGCTATTGCTAAAGCTACAACACCATCTTGTCTCAATGCTTCTTCATATTTTTGTTTCAAAACATCTATTGGTGCATATGTATTTGTATACGCTTGAAAATAAGCTATATACTTTCCTTCCTTCCATTTTTTTGACATCATAACCTTTATATCATTAAACTGTTTAGTTATTGAAAAATCTCTATCTCCGGCAAAATCTCCAGAACCTCTTTCGCTACAAAATAAACAGCCACCTTTGCTTATAGTTCCATCTCTATTTGGGCAAGAAAAACCACCATCTAAAGAAATCTTAAAAACTTTCTGACCAAATTTTTGTCTTAAGAAATAGTTTAAATTATGATATCTCTTTCCATTCCATTCTCTTGGCATTCTTTCTCCTCCTGCCTTTTTCAAAAACTTCATCACTATAATAGCACAATATAAACTACTCGTCCTTATAAATATCCATTTTTTCAATGTTTATAATATATTTACCTCCATCTTTCACATCACTATTAAGAGGTATTACTTCTATATGAATTTCTCCTGCTGTAATTTTTTTAATATCAATCGAATACTTATCTGATGGAAATTTATCATCTATTCCTAAATTTATAAATTCTCCTGATGAATTCTTATATATTCTAATAGTAGAACCTTCTCCTTTTTTCTTCACTTGAACAACTAATATTTCATCATTCTCAGTAAATAATATTTTTTCTGTCTTTTCTGCATCTATTAAATCACATCCTACTATTTTTTGAGCTAAAGGCTTTTCTAAAATTTCTTCTATATCACTATTCTCTGATGTTACACTTGAGCCAGATAAATTTAAAGAATCATCTACTTCACCTATTACAGATAATACCACTAAAATTTTATCTCCATTTTCCAAAGTAATACCTACATATCTTCCTTGAAAACCTGTATTTATCTTGCTAAATTCAACTGTTGGTACTGTATCCATAGTTAAAGTTACTTTACTGCTTTTTGTATAAACTTCTCTTGGAAGTTCTCTCTTTCTTAAAAGAAGATCGCTTTTTCCTGTTAATCCATCAATAATTCTTAAATTTTCCTTCTCAAGATAAACTTGTTTTAAGTTCTTGGCTTCAATTTCTGTTATCTTATACTCAGATTCCTTCTTACTAACTTTGAATTCTATACTATCTAAATCAGCTCTAATATCAGTATTATTTCCTCTAATAACAACATATTTTATATACGCATAGTCTGCTCCTTCATTCACCTCTTCAATTTTATAAGCCACAAACTTATTATTTTCTAACTTTGCCACCTCTTCTCTAGATATTAATTTATCTTCACAAAGAGACTCTGCAGTACTTATCTCTCCTTCTGATAGTGCATTCATATATTGGTTCGTAATTTCTTTTGCTTCTTTTATATCAAACAAATTTAAACTTGCCTCTTGAACTATTGTCGTACATCCAGTTAGTAATAAACATAAAATAAAAATAATAAACTTTTTCATAAAAACTCTCCCTTCGCCTAAGTTGTCAAACTTAGTTTTCCATAAGAAATTTTCACTTATTCAAAATAAATTAACCAATTACCAAGGAATAAAAATTTATGTTGATAATATATTTGTTATTAAGAAATAACTTGGAAAGGAGCTTTCTTTTGAAAAATGAGATTACAAAAATCTTTCAAATAGCTGTAGTCTTTATAGGAACTATCGTTGGAGCTGGCTTAGCTTCTGGAAAGGAAATAACTCAATTTTTCACTTCTTTTGGAATTAAAAGTTTTTTAGGAATAATTTTGTGTGGTGCATTCTACATATTCATAGGAACTATAATTTCTAAAATAAGTGTCAATTATGAATTAGATTCCTATAGTGACGTAATGAAAGTTATAAGTCCAAATATATTTGGAAAACTTACAGGGGTTATAACTACTCTTTATTTAATTTCAAGCGCATCAATAATTTTAGCTGGAAGTGGAGCACTTATTAATCAATTTTTCGGAATTCCAAAGATTATAGGTACTTTAATAATGCTTGCTATTGCCTCATTTTTCTTACTTAGAGGTACTGATGGATTAATTGAAGTAAATTCTTTTATTGTGCCTTCTCTAATTTTTACTATGACTCTAATTACAGTCCTTTACTTTATTTTTTGTAAAGACATACTTACTATTGATAACCTTAAAACTTTCACTCCTAAGAAAGAAGGTATTTGGATTTCTACAATACTTTATGCTGGTTATAACACACTTTGTTCTTCTGGAGTACTAGTTCCTTTAAGTAATAAAATGAAAAAATCAAAAACAATGTTTATAGGCATATCTTTGGGTGCATTAGGATTAACTCTTCTTTGCTGTATGATTAATCTTTTACTAACTGTTAATCAACCATATATATACGAATATGAAATTCCATTATTATTTGTTTCTCAAAGATTTGGTGCAATTATTCAAGCTTTACTTTTAATTATTATATTATTAGAAATGTTTTCTACAGAGGTTTCTGATGTATATTCCATAAGTAAAACTTTAGAACAAAGTTTTAATATTAAATTTAAAAAAGGAATTTTTCTTGTGCTTGCTGTAGCTCTTCCAATATCTCAAATAGGATTTACAAATTTAATTTCAACTCTTTATCCTGCTTTTGGAGTTTTAAGTTTAATATTTATAAGTCAATGTATTATTTTCTATATTAAACATAAAAATGAACTTACAAATTAACTATTTGTAATCACCTCCTCTTAGTCTTATAATTTAGTAAGACTAGTTTAGGAGGTGTTTTTTTGAAATATAAAAAACTTTTAGAAAGCTGTACTCTATGTAAATGGAACTGTAAAGTTAACAGACTCAATGGACAGCTTGGTGTATGTAAAGCAGATGATACTGTAAAACTAGCAAGGGCAGAGCTTCATCTTTGGGAAGAGCCACCTATATCTTGTGGAAATGGATCTGGAGCAGTATTCTTTTCTCATTGTAATTTGAAGTGTGTATTCTGCCAAAACCACGAAATAAGTCAAGAATTTAAAGGGAAAGCTGTTTCTATCGAAAGATTGAGTGATATATTCATTGAACTTCAAGAAAAAGGAGCAAATAATATAAATTTAGTCACACCAACTCATTATGTTCCTCAAATAAAAGAAGCCATTGAAATTGCAAGAACTAAAGGATTAAATCTTCCTATCCTTTATAATACAAATAGTTATGATTCTCTTGAAACAATAAAATCTTTAGAAGGTTATATAGATGTCTATCTTCCAGACTTTAAATATTTTAATGATAAATATGCTTTTAAGTACTCTAAAACAAAAGATTATAAAGAAAATGTTATAACTGTATTAAAAGAAATGGTTAGACAAACTGGAGAGCCTAAATTTGATGATGAAGGCAAAATCAAGAAAGGTGTTATCATAAGGCATTTAATGCTACCAGGGCTATTATTTGATTCTAAAAAAGTTATTGATGAAATTTATAATACATTTGGAAATAAAGTTTATATAAGCATTATGAATCAATATATTCCTATGCATAAAGCTTATCTTTATCCTGAAATAAATAAATATTTAAATCCAAAGCACTATGATTCTATAGTTGAATATGCCGCAAATATTGGAGTTACTAATGGATTTATCCAAGAAGACGGTACAAATAACAAAAATTATGTTCCTTCTTTTGAAATGCAAGGAGTATAATAAAATTTAAATAATTATTGACAAATTAATAATTAAAAAATAGTAGATAGATTTGTTTTCTACAAATCTACCTACCGTCATAACTAAATTTAACTTTGCAAAACATTCTCTCTCTTTTATGTTTCTAATTACTTGGATAACTGAAATTAGGCACTTCAATTCCTCTATAACTACTTTTACTATTTGGTGGATAGAATATATTATCGTTTCTTAATTCTGCTATCTTTGTAACCCCTACATACACATCCGATATCATGTACCAAGTTGCATAGTTCACTATTCCTGTTTGAGGCAAATTAAATATACTTTGGAATACTTTAACTTGATTAGCTGTTGAATCTCCATACTTACCATCAACAGCCACCTTAGGTATTAATGGATAATTTCTAGCTATTCTATTTAAAAATTGTTGAACTGTTTTTACAGGTTCTCCATTTGATCCTTTATCTAAATCATAACCTGGATAAGATGATTGACTTCCCTTAACTTGTTCTGCAGTTGTAAGCTGAATATCATTTCCATAATAGTAAGTAAGAATTTCATATGGAACTTTTCCTTGATCTCCTAAATACTTGCTTCCCCATTGACTTAACCATTGAGGACATGTAACATTCTTGCCATCACAATATTGAGTTAATAGAGGTTGTTTTCTTCCATACCTCTGTATATAAGTTGAAAATATATCATCTACAATTGCACTTATACTATCATAAATATTTCTTCCATAATTAAAAGCATGGTCATATGCTGTCGAACTAGTTATGTCAAAATTTTTACCTTTCGCTCTATACCACTCTGTATAAATTCTATTCAAAGTAAAAGATACTATACAAAATACATTTGCTCGTATAGTACTTTCAGGCCATGTTGAATAAATTTCACAAGAAGCTACATTCTTTATATAATCCTTATAATTCATAGTATAATTTGGTGCTGTATTATCATTAGGACTTCCTTGATGAACTGTAACAAATTCAGGAACTACTGGTTTTGGAAGTACAACTCCACTTGACGGTGATGGCAATGGTTTATCTGGATTTTCAGATATTTTAGCTGGATAATTACCAAATAAAGTATTAGGAAGAACAACTATTACTTGTGCTCTACTTGCTCTATTATTAGGTGCTTGAATTAAATTAACATTTTGAAGTGCTGTTCTTTCTGGAAAAACTTGAACATTTCTTATTGCTATATCTTGAAATCCTGATTTTTCAATAATTATATCGTATAAACTGTAAGGTGCATTATCTGATGGATTTTGAGAATATTCAATTGATGGAGCTTCTACTTCTATTGCTTCAGTCACTCCTGAGGAATTTGTTAAAACATCTGCCCTAAAATTAGTTCTTGCTTCTGAATTTTCACTTGAAGGTCTTATTGTAACCTTAGAACCTTCTACTGGTACAAAGCTATCACCTTGAAAACACTGAACTTTAATTCGTCCTTTTGCCATTTAATTATCTCCATTTATTGTTATACTATATAATCTATGATTACCTTTTTTTATTTGTGAAAAATTTATATAGGTTTTCTCACAAATAACTTACCGATATAAAATTCTTCATACTCTTCATCCTCTGCAATTTTATTTGCTAAAGCAAAAGTTGAATTTGTATTTATAATATTAAGTATTCTTGAAATTTCTCTAAAACTATTGTAAGCACACACCTCACCATAGCCCCAACTGGCATTAGGATAAGTTATATCTGTTCTGTCTTTTTTAGCACTAGTTATTAAATATCTCTTTAATCTATCTCCATATAAGAATAAATCATTACCTTTTAAAATGCCCCATTCCATCATAAGAGCAGCTATTCCAGATACATGTGGAGTTGCCATAGATGTTCCACTCTTTTTATCAAATGACCTATTAGGAACAGGTGCAGTAATATCTTCTCCCGGTGCTACTATATCCGGTTTTGATTCTCCATAAACAGTAACTCTTCCTCTTCCACTAAAAGGAGAAATCCTTCTAGTTATTGGATTGTAACTACCAACAGAAATAACACCAGTTGTTGTTGCCGGTATTCCTAAAGTATTATCAATTGTTGAATTTAAAAACTTTGTTTTTTGATTCAACCCTTCTAATATAGGAAGCCACATATCAAATATTCCCTCATACTTATTTTTTACTCTTATTTTTATTGTCCAAATTCCTGATAATATGTAGTTTCCTCCACTAATTAAAGATATTCCTATCTCCCCATTTATATCAAAAGCTTTTGGTCCTGTATCATAAATTTGATAACTATTTCCAGATATAACACCATCTCTATACCCTTCTTCTACAATAATTTCTCCAGTACTTGTACCTGATGGCGTCACTAATTCAATACTTATTTTAGGTAGCACCGACTTATAAAGATTAATAATTACTGCTGTTTCATCTTCTGCTACATTAAACCTTATATTTATTTCACCACTTAATTTTCCACCAATATGATGATCTGCTTCACCTTCATTGCCTGCTGCAATTACAATAGTTACTTTCTCTAATTTTGCGATTGTATTTACATATTGTTCTAAAAGGCTATTCCCATTATGAGCTCCGTCATTAGTACTTAAGCTCATATTTACAACTAATGGCATATTAATTTCCTTAGCTTTCTCTACTAAAAATCTTAAACCTCTCATAATCTGAGTACTTAATGCAAAATTCCCTCTTGCAGTCTTTACCATCATAATTGATGATTTAGGAGCTACTCCATAATAGCTAGGATTTATATTTCCTCCTGCACAAGCTATGCCTGCCACATGTGTCCCATGCTCAATTATATCTTGAGATGGAACTATAGAAAAAGGATTTGGGCTTTTTAATGCCTGGTTTATTTGTTCTTTACTATAAACAGCTTCATTAAGGCTTAAATCATAAATATACTCTATTCTTGTAGTACCATCATCATTTAAAAAAGCTGGATGCGTATAATCTATACCCGTATCAATAAATCCAATAACTATACCACTTCCAGCTAAATTATATTCATCTCTAACTCTATCAATACAAGCTGCTCTATTACTGTACGCATCTGAAAAATATAAACTCTTAGATAATTCTATATATTGAATATCTGGATTTTTAACTAATGCCATTAAATTTTTAGCTTCTATTGTCACTATACCAAATCCATATCCCAAATTATCTAATTTTCCACCTATTCCATTTACATATTCATTAACTTTTTCATAAGATTCCCCATACAAAACAACTACATCTATAATTGAATCACTATTCTCAGTATTCCATGATATATTAAGTTTTCCGAGCAATTCTTTAGGCATATTTTTTAATAAATTAGTAGTAGTATTAGAATTTTCTATTACTCTCACTCCTAAAAATTAATAATATCAATATATGAAAAAGCAGACTACATAGTTCCTCTTAAACCATGCAGCCTGCTTCATGCAGTATATCTAATTATTATAAAGCTATCTCTATTCTTTCTAACTTAGCTATAATCTTTATATTATTTAATTCAACTGTTTCAGTCATAACAGAACCACCATTACTTATAAGTAATGCTCTGTTATTTCCTAATAGTTTAACTTCTCTTATAACTCTTTTGCCTTTTGATTCAACAAGAAATATTCCATTTCCTGCTTCTTTGACTAAATGTCCAAAAGCTAAATCACCTTTCATCATTCTAAAACCAGACATATCGTTATCATCTATTTTTACATATAAAACTTTATCTGCTGGAAAACCTTCAACTTTATTTGAACGATTTGGTAGTTCTTTACTTCCAAATGTATTTTTCAAATTATAGTCATATATATTTACAGTTTTTAATACTGATGAAAAAGCTTCTGTCCATACCTCTGATGTCTCACCCAAAGTTCTTGCTATAATCTTAGCAGTCTTTTTATCTTCTTTAGCATGAAGCTTAGCTTCTTTTCTTTCTTCCATCAATGCTTCATCAGTTACTACCATACTTATATCATTCAAGTTTACTTTTAATATCTTTGCTGCTCTATCTATAAAACTCTCTTGTGCTACCCTTCTACCATTTTCAACTTCATTTATAAATTTTTCTGCTACACCAAGTTTTTTAGCTAATGCTTTTTGAGTAAATCCAGCTTTTTCTCTTGCGTCTTTTATTTTCTCCCCTACTCTACTCATAATTATCTTCCTTCCTAGTTTCAACTCATAAAATCTCTTTCTCTAATTAAATGCTTCAAAAGAAATTCTAGTGTCCATTCTTTTGTTATAGGAGTTACAGTAGCAAGTATTCCACCTTTAATTTCACTCCTAACAAGCTTAATTATTTTATACAATTCATTAGTCTCACAGTTATTAAATATAATAAATTTTTCATCTGGCATATTATCTTTATATTTAAGAAATTGTAGACCCATAATTATATCTTTTACCTTCATATCCCACATTTCTGGTACAACTTTTATTATTTTAAGGTTTGCTATTCTAAGCTTTTTCAGTTCTTCATCTGAAAGTTTGTATGCCAAAATACACTTATAATTTTCAAGCATCCCTTTTCACTCCACCATCATTCTATTATTACAGGCTCTTTATATTCTTCTCCAAAAGTTTCTACTGTCACCTTTTCCATTACTTGATCTTCGTATGGTCTATCATTCCAATCTCTCTTAGCATTTACTATTTCATCAGCTGTTTCAATACCTTCAATTACTTTTCCAAATGAAGCATATTGATCATCTAAATGTGGTGAATCCTGAACCATTATAAAGAACTGACTTCCTGCTGAATTAGGATCCATAGTTCTTGCCATAGATAATACTCCTCTTTTATGCTTTAATTCATTCTTAAATCCATTTCTTGAGAATTCACCCTTTATACTATATCCTGGGCCTCCCATTCCATTTCCATCTGGATCTCCACCTTGAATCATAAAACCTGGAATAACTCTATGGAATATTACTCCATCATAAAATCCTTTATTAATTAATGAAATAAAGTTATTAACTGTATTTGGAGCTATTTCTGGATAAAGTTCTGCTTTTATAACACCACCATTTTTCATCTTTATTGTAACTATTGGATTTTTCATCTATATTTCTCCCTTCAATTTCTTTTATTACTATTATTATCATATCTATTCTTTTAAATTCATTATATCTACAAAAGAATGTATATTCAAGAAAGTTTAGCTACTATCATACTTAAGCCATTATTAAAAATCACTCCTCATTCTTAAAATAACTGTATTATAAATAAAAACTATGAAAATGTTTTTTTAATACATTGACTAGAAAATATAACATAATATGATAAAATATGGATAAATATAAAAATATAAAAGGAGAAAAACGTGTTACAAATAAGAAATTTAACTATTACACACTTAAAAGATTTAAAAACTATAATTAAAGACTTTTCTTTTGTTCTTAATAAAGGAGATAAAGTTGCTATTATTGGAGAAGAAGGAAATGGTAAATCAACCTTATTAAAACTTATTTATGATAGTTCATTAATAGATGGGTATGCAGAATATGAAGGAGAGATTATAAAGAAAAACACTAAAATAGGATACCTTTGTCAAGAAATTAGTGAATTAGATAAAAATAAAACTGTATATGAATTTATTTCAGAAGCATCATATTTTTATGATTTGGATATTAAAGAATTATCGCATATTGCAACTTCTCTCAATATAAATGTTGAAATTTTTTATTCTAATCAAAAGTTAGAAAGTTTATCTGGTGGTGAAAAAGTAAAGATTCAACTTGCAAGAATATTGATAGATAAACCTAATGTCTTGTTACTAGATGAGCCTTCAAATGATATAGATATAGTTACATTAATTTGGTTAGAAAAATTTATTAATTCATGTGAAATTCCTGTAATTTTTGTCTCACATGATGAAATACTTTTAAGCAATACTGCAAATGTAGTAATCCATATTGAACGTATAAAAAGAAAAACAGTTCCAAGACATGTAATTGCTAAAATGAGCTATCAAGAGTATATAAATAAACGTATGTGTAAATTACAACATCAAGAACAAGCTGCTAAAAAAGAAAAAAGTGAATTTGATAAGCAAAAAGATAAACTGACAAAAATAATGCAAAAGGTAGATAACCATCAAGATTCAATAACTAGAAGAGATCCTCATGGTGCAAAAATGTTAAAGAAAAAAATGCATACTATTAAGGCTATTGAAAAAAGATTTGAAAAAGAATATGAAAATATGACTAAAATTCCAAATGTTGAAGAAGCAATTTTTATCAAGTTTTCCCAAAAAGCAAATATACCAAATGGTAAGCATGTAATTTCGTTTAGTAGAAAAGAATTGATAGTAGAAAATCGTATATTAGCTCATAATATAAAGTTAGATGTTATCGGTCCAGAAAAAGTATGTATAGTTGGGAAAAATGGTGTTGGGAAAACCACATTAATTAAAGAAATATTAAAAGAAATAAATACTAGAAAAGATATAAAAGTAGCGTATATGCCTCAAAACTATGAAGAATTATTAGACTATTCAGCAACGCCTATACAGTTTTTAACTAAAACAGGTGACAAAGAAGAAAATTCAAGAATTTGCACATATTTAGGTAGTTTAAGATTTACACTTGATGAAATGTATCACAATATTAATGAATTATCTGGTGGGCAAAAAGCAAAATTGATTTTTCTAAAATTAACTATGGGAGATTACAATGTATTGATTTTAGATGAACCAACAAGAAATTTTTCTCCATTATCAACCCCTGTTCTTTGCAAAATTTTGAAAGATTATTCAGGAGTAATAATAAGTATATCGCATGATAGAAAATATATAAATGAGATTTTTGATACTATATATGAATTAGATGAAAGTGGATTGAAAAAAATTGAAAAATGATAAATACAAAAGAATCACCATTTAGAACTTACACTAAACGGTGATTCTGATTGGTTTTGATAAAAATCATTTTATTCTCCTTTGGTATTAAGATTCACTAACTAACAAAAGCTGTGCCTAAAACTACTCTTGAATAGTCTTTCATGTTTGATAAATTTTTCACATTAACATGTTTAAAAATTTCTGCTCTTGCAGTTCCATAAAGAATATCTCCAAATAAACAGTTAAAAAATGTTGCTGGTACATTTTTTATTCCTTCAAAATTTAATACAATATCTTTACTTGCATTTTTTCTTAATTCTTCTCTAAGTATTATTGCATCCTCAATATTAAAGTTTTCTCCTAAAAAATTCTTTACTACTATTTCCATAGATAAGACCCCTTCCTTTTTAAATTTTCTGAAAATTCTTTCTACAACATAATAATATCAACTTCCTTTCTTCTTGTCAACATTTTAACAAACTTTTTTTAAAAAAATATTACTGGAAACCATAGTCCCAGTAATATTCTTTAGAAATAGTAGTATTTCTCTATTTATAGATTACATATCTAAAAGTCTTTTACTTATTTCTATCATCTTTTCATCATCACTTGAATTGTATATTTTTACATATCCCTTTTCACATTCATCAGTCATAAGATCAAGTTCTTTTAATTGTCTTCTTAATTCTTTAGAAGTTCCAAGTCCTCCATCAATAACTGGCACGTCTTTTCCAACTATCTCTTTAATAGTCTCTTTAACAAAAGGATAATGTGTACACCCAAGTACAACTGATGCTATATCTCCATCTTTATAAACTTCAAATTTTTTTTGTAAATATTCTTTAACTTCTAAGCCATTAACATTTCCACTTTCAACATATTCAACAAGTTCTGGACATGGCATTGAAACAATTTTAGCTCTATCTTCATATTTACTTACTAGATTTTTAAACTTTTTCTCCTTTAATGTTAAAGGCGTTGCCATTATCACTATTGAACCTTTTCTTTCTAATTCTACTGCTGGTTTTACAGCTGGCTCTATTCCAATAATAGGTATTGAAGGATATGTAACCCTTAAAGATGCAACTGCTGCACTTGTTGCTGTATTGCAAGCAATAACAATAGCTTTAGCTCCTTTTTCAATCAAAAATTCTACTGCCTTATATGTTAAATCTTTTATTTCTTCTACTTTTTTTACTCCATATGGTGCGTTTTTCGAATCACCAAAATATATATAATGTTCATTAGGCATAAGCTTAATAGCTTCTCTTAACACACTTAGTCCACCAACTCCAGAGTCCAAAAAGCCTATTGGCATATTCCTTTTATTCAAAATATATCACTCCAATTACTTTTTTCTATAATTATTTTATTACTTTCTGTTGAATAAATCTATATATAACAGTAATTTTTACTCTATAACATTCTAATGTCATATACAATGTATTATTTTAAGACATGATTCATATCTTTTATGAATTTATATACATGTTTACATATGAAGAATAGTATTATCTTTAATGTATAAAAGGAGGTGTTTTTTATGAGAATTGTCCCTATAGAATGTATTCCCGAAGGTTCTATTTTGGCTAAAACTATATACAGCAATCAAGGTATATTACTTCTTGCAAAAGGAACTAAATTAAATTCTAATATATTAAAAAAGATTGCTAAGTATGAAATATCTTCATTATATATTATTGATGATTATAGTAAAAATGAAATTGAAGAAATAATAAAACCTGAATTAAGAGAAAAAACAATATCAACACTTAAAGAGACTTTTTCATACATCGCTTCTACTTATGATAATCAACTTATTAACACAAAAGTATCCCAAAAAAACAATGAATTTTTTAATAATATAAAAGCATTAGCTGAAGATATTTTAGATAATATTTTAAATAATGATAATATTTTAGTTAACTTAATTGATATAAAAAACTTAGATAACTGTACTTATCAACATTCTGTTAATGTAGCTGTATTATCTATTGTAATTGGAATTGGTTTAAATTTAGATAAGAGTTCCTTAATAAAACTATCTATAGGAGCCCTGCTTCATGACATAGGCAAAATTTTTATTCCAAAAGAAATTTTAAATAAGAAAGGCCCGCTCACTGATGAAGAATACTCTATAATTAAGAAACATCCCAAATTAGGATATGATTATTTAAAAAAATACTTTGAATTAGATGCATCAGCCTTACTAATTACACTTGAACACCATGAAAGAATTGATGGAACTGGCTATCCTTTTCAATTATCAGGTGATAAAATCGACTTGCTATCTAAGATAGTTTCTGTTGCAGATGTTTATGATGCACTAATTTCAGATAGATCTTATAAACGTGCATTTTCAGTTGGTAATTCATTAGAATTTATAATGGCAAATTCTAATACCATGTTTGATTATGAAATAGTTTCAGTATTTTCAAGACTTGTAATACCTTTTCCTTTTGGTACTATTGTACGTCTTAGTAATGGTGATGTTGGTATTGTTCAAGATACCCCTGCTAATTTTCCATTAAGACCTAATATTAAAATCATTGAAAGTTCTAATAAAGATAATATGGGTACTTCTATAAGCCTAATAGATGAACTATCATTAATTATTTCCGAAGTTAAAAAGTAAATATGTATAAAAATAAATTAACAAACAAACGCTGTATTATTGATTAATATTTCTTTATTTTTATGTATAGGTGTATGATCTATTATGTATTCAGCTTCTTTATAATTTTTAGCTTTAAACACTATTGTCCATCCATTTTTATCGTATTTACCTGCACACATTAAATATTTACCATTATGATTATTATAAAATCCCTTTTTATCTACTATAAGACTTCTGACTTCTCCAATATTCTTTAAATTTAATTTTACAAAGACATCATTATTATACATTTGTATTCCTCCAAGCAAACATTTGTTCTGAATTAATTATATCCGAACTTTTGTTCGTATGTCAAGAATATTTTAGGGACTCTCTTAGAGTCCCTATTCAATTTTATATATGTCTTTTTATTTTTTCTATTTTTAATGATACACATGATATTAATATGATGCCAGATAGCACAAGCATTACTAATGTTATTAGTATCATATTATCACCAGTTTTTATATTTTTGCATTCTATATTAGTAGATTTAACGTAATGCTTACCATTTATCACTTCTTCTTCAGTATTTTGTTCTTTTTTCGCATCAACTTCAATCTCTGATTTTTCTTCTCTAGGATCTTTTATTTCTTCTATAATATCTTTATTTTCTTGTTGTTCTTCAGGATCATCTATTTCTACAATATTTCTAATTTGCATCTCAGGTTCCTCAGGATCATCCTTATTAATTACAATATTTCTATTAAACATATTCAAATGTGATTCATAAGCTGCCCATGTAATATCAGATGGTTGTGTAAAATTCTTTGCAATAAGCTGACCTTCAATATTACCGCTTGATGTTATATTTATATCTGCATTTGGTGCTAATATAGTTCCTTTAAAGCTTAGACCCAAATTAATTTCATCTGCTTCATTAAAGTTCCATAATATATTTCCATAATACTGATTTATTCCAGCTTCTCCTTTTTCAATGTTATATGTATTAAGAATTCTTATACCACCACAATTAGGAATATCGACAGTTTCTCCTTTAACATTTATTAAAACTGTAACTTCAGGATTTATATCTATGTCTATTTGTTGTGATACATCTTTAATATCTTCAGCTGTTATTGAAAACACTGCCTGTCCTTCTGTTTTATCAGTTTTTAATATCATTCTACCGTCTTTTTTTTCTACAGTACAATTATCAGGTAAGGCATTTAACTTATTACTATACTGTTTCAATATTTTATCAACTTGATTAAAATTAAATACATTTTGTCTTATTGGTTCTTTATAATCATGATGTGATTGAATATCAAATTGCTCAAAATGTAACTCACCTGTACAATTTTCTTCAACAGTACAATATCCATACTTAGTTTGAAGAGCTTTAACATTAGCACCTTTACCTATTACTAAAGTAGGTTCATCCACATTTTCATTTGTGCATATACTTAAATTATTAGTACTAATCAGCATACCACCTATAGCCATTTTTCCTTCTGTATGCATACTATGACACTTAAAATCCCCTGTAAAAAAGTAACTAAAACCCTTTATACAATTCAAATTAATCTTTTTTTCTGTTGCCTTTGCACTTTGTCCAAAATATCCTTCTAAAACAATCATCAATACTAAAAGAGCAGCAAAAAATTTCCTTTTGTTTTTTTTCATTTTTTTATCCCCTTGCTTTTATATATTTTTCATTATATTTAAAAAAAACATAATTCAATATCATTCTGTAATCGATTACTCTAACATTAAAAACATTCCTTTATTTACTCCTTTTCTTAATTATACTATGTTTATGTTTTTTTGTAAAAAAAAGTAGATTAAAAATGAATTTTGTAAATTTTGGTAATATTCACTGCTCTCTTTTAAAAAATTTTTATATATAAAAAATATGATTATTACAACTTCATATTGTAATAATCATATTTAAATATTTTAATAATTCAATTTTATTATTCAGCTATATTATAAACTTCTAAATCTTTCTTACTTTCTAATCCTTCACTCTTAACTTCAACTATAGCTCTAAATGTATCTAAAGCTGTTATTACACCTATATTTCTTTCTACTGCAGCTCTTCTCATTATAAATCCATCTCGCTTAGAGTCATTAGCTTTAGTTGGAGTATTAACAACCAAATCAACTTCTTGATTGTTAATTATATCTATTATATTAGGACTATCTTCTTCGATTCTGTTTACCATTCTTGCATTTACACCAGCTTCTTTAAGAAGTTTATAAGTTCCTTCAGTTGCCACAAAATTATATCCAAGCTTTGAAAGTTCAACTGCCATTGGTAAGAATTCAGCCTTATCATGCTTATTTATAGTTGCAAGTATATCTCCTTTACCTGGTAACATTCCTGCTGCTATAAATCCTTTATATAAAGCTTCCTTAACATTCTTTCCTACTCCTAAAACTTCTCCTGTAGACTTCATTTCAGGTCCTAGAGATACTTCAACGTTTGGTAACTTTTGAGTTGAGAATACTGGTACCTTAACTGCTACATAGTCTGGTTCTTTATATATATCTGTTCCATATCCTAAATCTTTAAGTTTTGCACCAAGCATTATTTTTGTTGCTAAATCAACTATTGGCACTTTACTTACCTTACTTATATAAGGAACTGTTCTTGATGCTCTTGGGTTAACTTCAATTACATATAACTGACCTTCAAATTCTATGAATTGAATATTTATCATTCCCTTAATTCCTATAGCTAAAGCTAATTTCTTAG
>SVCK01000003.1 GCA_015058375.1 Clostridium sp. | reverse complement strand
TATATTTAATGGTAATTTTAATTGATAAAATTTCTGATTAATTGTATAATCTTTATGTAAAATATTTGTTTGTTTCATATTAATATTTTACTATAAATCCTAACTTTTTTGGAAGTTAGGATTTATTTTTTGTATATCAAAAAGGGGTGTTACACTTTTTAGTGCAACAGCCCCCTTTAAATAAATATTATAATAAATTAAAACGTAGTCCCACTAATTACAGTTCCATCATAATAAACTATTATCTTTGAAGCATCATTATATGAATAATCATTACTCTGATCAAAGCTTGACCAGTCACTTTTTGATATATTTAAATTAATATTTAAAGTAGCTGTATCATCAAGTTTATTTTGTCCTTTAAAAGTAATTTCCGCATAGCTATCTGCGTTATTTACAGCTTTATTCATCTTATTAATTGTAAGTAAAGCATTATTATTATCTAATGTTACATACCAAGGAGCTTTTGTATATGAAATTCCTCCATATATGTTTCCTTGGAAAGCTTGAGCTTTATCACCTGTAAAATAATAACGTATCTTTAACTTTGATAAATCATAAGACTTTTTAGTTGTAATCTTAATATTACTTGTTATTGTCTGACTTATTACACTAGAAGCTCCACTTACATCTAAAGTAATATCACCTTTTAAAGAATCAGGTACTTTTTCTGGTTCAGGTTTTTTTACATTTTCTTCTTTGTGATTTTCTGGAATATCTGCATTTTTAATATTTATAGTTAAAGATTTTAAGTTGTTTGTCTTAGAAAATCTAGCTCCTATTGCCAATCCTTCCTTTGAAAAAGAACTATACTCACTATTAGATGAAATTATAGCAACTCCATTAGTATTAATTGTTCCATCTGCATTTCTCCATAATTTATCAAAATCTGTTCCTACTGCTGGAATATTTGTACTTATAAAGTCTGTAGCTGATACACCTTTTGAAATCACTTGTCCTCTATCTTTAGATGATCCTGTATCCATAGCTTGTACATTTGAAACTTTATACCATTTATTACTGTTAGATAAAACTATATGATCACCATTTAAATTTACATACTTATCAGAAGTTCCATTAGTTGTATAAGAAATACAATTAGAAACTACTGCATCTTTACATCTGTATAAACTAAAGTTATTTTTATTTCCTTCCTTATTATTATCAAAAGCTGTACAATTTCTTACTTTTAAGGCAGAAGGGTTGTTATTATCAGTAAATCCATGATGTAAATTTTCAATAGCAATACAATTTTCAATAACATGAGGTGTTCCTACTCCTGAACCGCCAAGCTTAAATCCATTTCCATCGCAACTTGATTTTGTAGTACCATTCTCAGTCATACCATTTCTCATAGCTATACAATTTCTTATAGTAACAATACCTATTGGACCTGTTGCTGCTTTAGCAAATAAATCCCATCCATCATCACTATTATTATAAGAAATACATCCATCAAACACATTTCCATCACCACAAGTAAGTTTAGCTGCAAATCCATCTGCATTTTCATAAGTTGCTGGGTCACAGTTATTTTTAGAAGTACAATTTAATATTGTATTATAGCTTGGCCATTGACTATAATTAGTAACTTGTGAATTTCTTCTACTTATTTGAAGTCCAGTATCTCTATTTCCATCAAAGATACATCTTTCAATTATATTATGACTTCCAGATAACATCATTCCATTATCAGCCGCACCTTGAATTGTAATATTAGAAACATACCAATAGTTTCCGTTAAGTTGTATACCTCTTTCATTTATTGCAGTATTAGTTGAATAAGTTTCTTTAGAAAAATCTAAAACAACCTTTTCTCCCTTGCAACCTTTCAATACATTATATGCATCAGCACTTCCACTATTATTGATAGTAATAACATGATTAAAAGAATAAGTTCCACCCTTTAAAAGAATAGACTTAGCTTTTCCTTCTTGCACTTTCTTAATAGCACTTTCTAAATCTAAAGGATTAGAATATGAACCATCACCAGTAGATTTACCTACAGGAGACACATAAACTGCTGCCTTAAATACGCTATCTTCAACATTAGTTAGATTAGTTGTCATTCCTGAAGATAAATTTTCACCTACATTTACTTGTTCATTTTGATTATTTTGATTATTCTTGTCTTCTTGTTGATTATTTTTTTCCTCTTGCTTATCTTTAGGTTTATCTGTATTCTCTATCTCTTTATCTTGTTTAGATGAATCATTTCCATTATTTAAGCTAACTTCTCCAAATTTAATCAAATCAGAACTATAACATTTAATCTTATTCATTAATCCTTGATTTACACTATATGCATCATCATCTGCTTTAGTAAACTGCCATGAAAAATCTCCACCATTAACTCTTCCTGCATAAGCTTTAACATTTTCTTTTGCTTCTTCTGGAGATTCTGCTTTATAGTTATACATAGATGAACTTGTATCAAAGTTATTATAAGTATTATTGCCTTCTACTGTTTTGAAACTACTTGGTACTACTTCATTTCTATTTAATGCTAAATATGCATCAAATTCTTTAGAGTTGTCACTTGCATATACAAGTCTTTTTGCACCTTCAACATGATTATTGTAAGCCTTAATCATACCTCCTGGTTCCCCTGAGAAAGTACCCTTTGAATTACTATATACATCTGAACCCTGTCTTGAAATAAGCATAGGATTCTTACAATTTCTAAAGTAATTTCCTTCTACAAAAGCTGAACCGCCCTTAGTTATACCAACACCATATTTAGAATTTCCATCAAAGTAATTATTATAAATATGAACAGTACCAACTCTTATTCTTGGATGTCTTGAATCTGAATGATCAAACCAGTTATGATGATATGTAACATGGAAGTTTTCAGTATCATTCATTCCACATAACGAGCATTTTCCTGAATCATAATAATGATTATAAGAAATTGTAACATAATCAGATTTGCCCTTTACATCTGTAGAACCATCTCCCTTAGCCTGATCTTTATCACTTCCTGCTGTTCCATAAAATATATCATTATTATGAATCCATACATTAGTATTACCAGTATCTAAAGAAATAGCATCATCAGGGAAAAGCATAATTCCAATATTTCTAACTTCTACATTATTTACTCCCCTAATTAGTAATCCCCATCCATAAGCTGTTGCATCCTTTCCAACACCTTCAAAAGTAATTTTTGAACATCCCTTTAATTCTAGATATCCATTGCTATTTAATCCTTTAATATCTGTATTCTTAATTTCTCCAATCATTCTAATAATTAATGGTCTATTATCCATTCCTTTTTTTCTTGCTGTTAATATATTGGCAATACCTGTACATTTTGTAGTTTTTCCTTTTGAATTAGTAACTACATCTAATGAAACAGTATTAACAGTATCCTTTGTTATATATACAATTTGTGCATTAGAAGGAACTGTTCCATCATCATTATATCCTCCTGAAGCTGTCCCATTTTTTGACTCTTTAGAAAAAGCAAAACCTTCACGAACATTCGATTTAACATTCAAATCACTTTTAACTGCCGCCTTTGATTCATCTTCTTTTCCATTAATAATAGGTACAACTTTTATATTATAACTTCCTTCTTTAATACCTAATACATCTGCTCTAAAATATGAGCTATATTGTCTTATAAGTTCAGAATCAACTTTCTTGTACTTGCTATCGCTTTCAGATGTTAACTTATAATAAACGTTATATCCAGAAGCTTTTTCAAGTCCTTTCCATTCAATATAAGCACACTCTAAATCTCCCTTACTGTCCACTATTGATATTGAATTTTGGACTGAGTTTGCTTTCAAATTTGACATTATTGATTTTACCTGAGTTTTATTTTTATATTCTAAAGCTTGTCCATTAGCAGAAGGTATTAATACCATAGATGATATTAATAAAGCTGCTACAGCTCTTTTTGATAATTTCTTTTCTTTATACTCACTACTCATTTTATATCCTCCAATTTATTATTTATTCTATATAGCATTTTGATATAGTATGTATAATATAAATTTTTTCAAAGTAATAAAAATATGTCAATTATTTATATCTAAAATCCCCTAATTATGTCGTAAATTATTGAGTGACTTTGTATTGCTAAATTTCATATTTTCCTAGATGTAAAAAAAGATGAATCCCAACAATTTAGGAATCATCTTTCATTAACTTACTAATATCTTTTTATATGTACTAATTATCTTGTAGGTGCAGTATAAAATTTTGATTGGTCTGGATCAAATTTTATATTTGCCCCTCCCCATTTTCTGCCTAAAACATCGTATGCTCCCCAAATATCACTTCTTAAATAGCTTTTAATATGAGCATTATATGAATTTCCATTATAATGGCCATCTTCTCTATTTAATCCTCCTACTTGCCATAGAAAAAGCATAGTTCCCATAGCACTTAAATATGGAACAACATCAGATGTATCTCCAACTCTCCTTATCTCTCCTTCCCTTCCAAATGGATTAATTAAAGGTGAGCCAAAAGTAACTACATTAAGTATATTGTAATTATTTCTTATAGATGCATGTCCTGATGCTTGCTGAGCAATCATACCTCCTAAACTATGTCCTGCAAACACTAAGTTAGCTCCTTTAGGAATTGTTGAATTAATTACACTTGCTAATCTTAATAAAAATGGACTATTCTGTTCAAATCCTGCTTTTAAATCAGTCATTAAACCAGTTGATTGATTCTTTACAAATTCTGTACCAGATAAACATATTAAATATATGTCACTTCTTCTCCCATTCTTTGTAAGAACGCCTTTATTTATACTTATTGGTCCTCTTGTACCATTATTATATCCTTTAAAACATTGTTCTGCTATTTGATTCAATTGTGTATATATTCGTGTATATGCTGTTGCTTTTGTTGTTGCAATATTTCCAATTATTATTCCAGCTGATAAACACAATGCTAATTTCTTTAATTTATTTACTTTCTTTGTTCTTTTTTTAGGTACATCTTTCATTACTATCCCCCCTTTTTTTTGTATGAAAACGTTTGTACATCCCCATACTTACATAATAACATTTTTTGTTTTTGTGTCAATATTTATTTTTATATGTTTTTTATTGGTTATAGTAACAATTATTTATGCACTTTTTTGTTAGAACTTGACTTTTTATCTTTGCAACAAATTCTTTTTCATCTTTTGTTGTTTCTAAAATATCTAAAGCTTTTCGTAAAATAGCAACATCTCTTTCCATCAATTCAATATAATTACCTCTACCAACAACTTTAAGATGTGTTACTCCAGCATCATTAAGTCTTCTTAATGCACATATTCCACACCCTGTATTTCCAAAATTATATGCTTCTTCTTGCTCTAACTCAAAATTATTATCTGTTGATAAACACTCTAAAGTTTTAGATTTCTTATTTATTCTACCTAATTCATATGGCACCTTACACATATGTATAAGTTCATCACAATGAAAAGAACTACAAAAAGCTCCAGTATAATGGCATTTCTCATTTAAAACAAAAGCTTCATACTCTATCCCTTTATATCTACCTATACAACTTTTCATATCATCAATAGTATTTTTTCTGTGAAAAATATAACGTGATATTTTGAACTTATTAAAAAATTCTATAGAAAGACTATTAAGTTCCGCACACTCCCCACTTAAATGTATTGAACACTCTAAATTCTTATCTTTTAAATATATAAGCAAAGCTAAATCAGCAATTATAAAATCTTTAAAACCTATCTTTATTAACTTTCTCATTATTTCTTCAATCACTTTATACTGTTCTTCTATATAATACAAATAATTAAACGCTATAGTAACAGGCACATTATACTTTTTCTCCATACGCTTCAATATTTTCATATCTTCATAAGAATTTATTTGAACATTATAATACAAAACTTCTCTTCTATTTAGCGGGAAAATAGTGCCATAAGTTTTATTCCATTCATAAGGCACAAAACCGCAAAACACTTCATCTGCCCCAGCCTTTACTAATCTTTCATAATCATCAATACAACCTAATCCTGCTGTTATTTTCATTTTTTCAATCCTCTTTTTTTATATAAAATTAAAAACTATTCTATCTATACCTTCATTAATATAATCTTTTAACAATTTCTCATTTTTTAAAACAACATCATCAAAAGCAAATAATGAATTATACCTTCCAACCATCTTTAAATGTTTTGGGTATAAAAATACATAATCCATACAATATTTAGCACAATGTTCAACTAATTCTTGCCTTGCCCTGTTTCCATTTTTGCACACTGCATTCAATGGGCAATATTGTGATAGATTCGTAAGATAAAAAGGCACTTGCAAGCTATGCTTTCCTTTAGCTATATCAATCTTATATCCACAATTTTCATATTCATATCTATAAATACCATATTCCTTTAAAAATTTTGCAAACAGTTCACTATTTAAACTATTCTTTCCTAAAGTCTTTTTGCTTTCAAAATACCCTTTTTTATAAATATATCTAGGATCTTTTTTTCTCTTATTTATTAGCACTCCTAAAATAGGTTTCAAATAATCTTTTTTATCCTTTATTAAATCTAACATTCCCCAGTCATTTATTACAATTTCTATTGTTTTGCTATTTTTAACACACAATTCATATACTTTTTCTATAATATTCTTATTTTTTTCTATATAATTTTCTCTTAAATATGTAAAGCATAAGGTAATTTCCACTTTATCATTTATAGCTTTTTGAAGCATCTCAATTAACTGATTTTCCTCTGGAAATAAATTATGGCAAAATTCATTTCCTATGTATAATCTATTTATTTTCTTCTTTAAAGAGCAAGAATCCTTAACATAGTTTTTTTCAAAATAATAGTCTTTAAAGCTACTTATATCGTTATCTAAATACTTTCTATATAAAGAATGATTGTCTATCTTTATTGCAATTTCTAGTTCATCAACTGAAAATTTTTTCATATCTATTGCATTCATCCAATCCATTTTTTGTTCGTCATAATACTCATAAAAACATTCATCTTGATTTGCTGGATAACCAACCATATTTTCTGAGAATTCACTTCCAAAGCCAAAATTCTTTAGCATAATATAATTATTATAATCTCTAAATATTCTTCTTACATTTTCTTCGTAAATACTATCTTTAACATCTATTTTATACATTAAAAAGAATTCATTGTATTCTATATTAACCACATCAAAATTTTCTATATTTATTTCTTCATATCTATACTTATTAAATTCATAAAAAGCAATTTTTACACTCTCTATATTTTCTATTTCATCTGCTATACGAACTATAAATTGCTTAGGAGATATTTTCAAAATTCTTACTTCCTTATCATTTATAAAACAAGTTATAAGACCTGAAGGTATTAATTCTACTTCTTCTTTTCCCATATTAAAACTCCTTATATATAAAATGATATATAATATTTTATCTTCTTAATTAATTTTTGTATATAAAAAGGTTGTATTTTTGATAACAATTAAATCTATAGCTTTTCAAAAAAAGTAGGTTGGTAAAAGCTCTACCAACCTACTCATTATTGTCATAAATACAATACTAATATCAGATACTTATAGTATTTATAATAGTAAAATATATCTTTAACTTTACTAAATTTCAATTGCATACACATTCATTCCATTCTAAATATAGATATCTTTTCTGTTAATTAATTTACAACTCACAAAAATATTTCCAGCAATAAATAATAATAAAACAACAATACTTTCAACAAAGCTGACGTAACAAGCACTAGTCATCATTATGCACTCTCTATTTACAACTCCTATACTGTCATAATAATTGTAAGGTGAAAAATATGAAAATATCTTTATGGTATCATACATAGTTATTCCAATTGATACAAAAGCTAAAAATACATTAACCATTACTACCATAGCTCCACTTTTCATTAAGCTTGAAAAAAGCATGGATATTGATACCAAACATGCTATAAAAAGTATTTGTAAAATTAGACACTTTAAAAATAACTGCCATTCTGGGATTATATCACTTGTATTAAGTATTGGCTGAATATAACTATTAAACTGAACATTTAATGTATCACTACTTTCAAACGCTGGATATATTTTTTCAGGATAACTTAAACTCGTATATCCCTTCATAATTACTCCAACACCATAAACAAATAATTCAAAAAACAATACAATTCCTGAACATATAATAGTACTTGCCATAAACTTCGAAACTATTATTTTTCTTCTTAAAAAAGGTCTTGTTATTAATACTTTTAAAGTTCCTTTAGTATATTCACTCGATATTATATCTGATGTGATAAGGACCACAATAAAAATTGCCACTAATGAAAATATCTTAATTCCCCTCTTCATAATTTCATTACTATTTAAATCTATATCTGTAGTTGGTCTTAAGTTATTATCACTTAAATACTTTATAAAATTAACATTACAATTTATAAATTCATCTTTATTATCTTCGTTTTCCTGTTCCATATTATCTATATACTCTTTATAAAAATCCTGAAGTTCCTCATCTGAATATTCCTTAGCTCTTTTATATTCATCTATAGATTTTTCTGTTCGTTTAATTATCTCATCTCTTGCGCTTTCATTCATACTTACAGAAGCTTTTGTATCTTCTAAGCTCTTCATTTTTTCATCAATTCTATTAGTTGCACCCCCTAATGTCCACAATGCTGTAACTATTAGAATTATAATACATATAAATAATTTCTTTTTATGATATATTTTTATTAATTCATTCTTAATTAATCCCATCATTGAACAGCTCATTTAGAATACACCTCCATATATTTCTCCTCCAAGGTCTCTTTATGTTTATATATTTCTAGTATCTCTATTTTTTCTGCGGTTAGAGTAAAGATTAATTGAGGAACATTTTTACTTTTCATCTCTAATAAAAATCCCTCATTATAATCAGAAATTTTATTAATAAACTTAACTTGGTCTAATACCTTTTTACACTGCTTTTTATTTACAGGCATTATAATTATTTTAGAGAATTCTTTATTTTTATTGTCTTCCTCCTTAAATATCTTTCCATCATGTATGAAAACTACTCTATCACATAACTGCTCTAATTCCCCTAAAATATGAGATGATATTAAAACTGCCGTCTTATTTTTTTGTGAAATATTTTTTAACAATTTTCTAATTTCTATAATTCCAATAGGATCTAACCCATTAGTAGGTTCATCTAGTATTAAAAGCCTTGGCTTTGTTATCAATGCCTGTGCTATTGCTAGTCTTTGCTTCATTCCCAATGAATATGTTGCCACTTTATCCTTTATACTTTTACTTAGATTAACCAATTCAACAACCTCGTCAATATCACTATCATGCAGATCCTTACTGCCTCTAACTATTTGTTTTAAGTTTTCATATCCTGTAAGATAGTCGTAAACTGATGGATTTTCAATCATGCAACTAAAATTTTTAGTTGCTTCAACTAATGATGTTTTATCTTTTATAAGTTTATTATTTATTAATATTTCTCCTGAATTAGGTGTTAAAATTCCAACTATAAGTTTTATAGTTGTTGTTTTACCTGCTCCATTAGGTCCAATGAACCCTACAATCTCACCTTCATTAACTTCCATATTTATATTTTGCAGTATCTTTTTTTTGCCTATCTTTTTAGATACATTCTTCATTTCCAAGATTTTCATGCCTTATACTCCTTAATATTTTTCCTATAATATTCTTTTCTCAAAAAATTCCTACTCTTCTTCGATTATATTTTAACATTCTTTTCATTTTTTGTTAATTATTCTATTAAATGCATTTTTTTACTTTCCCTCTCCTTATTAACTGTTAATTGAAAAAAAAGATGACTCCTAAACAATATAGAAATCATCTTTTATTAGCTTCTTCATGAATTGATTAAACACTTTTTAGTCTTCCTTATTCTTTTTAAATAATTTCACTAATACAAAATATACTGCCATAACTATGGCTATTCCTACTATAATACCAAAAAACATCATAATGCTCCCCTCACTATCTATTGAACAATATCTTAAAATAAGATGCCTTCTTACCATAATGTAATACGCCTCTTTTATATACTTTACTACTTATAAATCCTACAAAAGCAATGCTAAGAATTAAAATCCCAATTGATATAAGTACATTTATTACAGGCACATCTGATAATACTATCCTCATAAACATAAAAATAGGCGAAGAGAAAGGTATATATGATAATACAATAGATAAAGTTGAATCTGGTGTATTTAATGACCACACTGCAGCTACAAGTACAATCATTATTAAACTAGTCATTGGAAGCATTACCTGAGTAGAATCTTGTGTAGTACTTACTAAGGAACCCATAGCAGCAAATATAAAAGCATAAAGTAAATAACCTAATAATGCAAATGTAACTAAACAAACTACTAATTTAGCATCTATGTTAATATTTATATCATTTATCATGGAAGTAATACTATCATTACATTTTATAAATATAGCTGCTGCACCTACCAATATTAAGAGTTGTGTTAATGTCACAGCACATATTCCAATAACCTTTCCAAATAATAATTCTATGGGCCTGCTTATAGTAATTAGATTTTCCATAATTCTATTATTTTTTTCTTCTATTACTGAACTAGCAACAATGTTTCCATAAAACATTATAACCATGTACAATATAAATATAAGAATATATATAAGCAATACCTCTCCTAGACTTTGCGCATCCAACTCTACTAAATTAACTGGTACATCAGCCATAAGAGTATTGTATTCATTAATATTCATATTAGAATTTTCAGCCCTGTTTGCTATATACATATTCTTCAAGTAACTACTTATATTATTAATTGTATCTGAATCTGAATTTCTCTCTGTATATACCTCTATTTCTTCTTTATCTTTACTATATAGAGTAACAAGATAATCATAATCACTTTCCTTATTTTTTATACTTTCCTTTGCATTATCTTGTTCATCTTTATCTATTATAGAATATTCACATTTATCAATCGTTAGATTTCGGAAGCTATCATCATTTAAATCAAATTCTTCATTATAATCACAAAAAGCAATTTTTACTTTTGACTCACTAGATATCTTTTCTTTTATTGTATTAATATTTAGCATTAAACCAACTAATCCTATAGCAATGATGGTTACTAGTATGAATGCCTTAGACTTTACACTCTGTAAATACGTAAACTTAAAAACCGTCATGAACTTTTTCAATTTTCATCCCCCAATTCATCAATAAATATTTCATTTAACGTTGGTACAATATATGTTAAATCCTCTATTAAAATATTTTTTTCAGTTATTAAATGAATTAATTTATTTACATCTTCTTTATCTTTATACTTAATAAAGTAGTTTAAATCTTTCTTTTCAGATATTTTTAATGGCAGCATTTGGATTAGCTCATCTATATCTTTATCCACCAATAACTTAATCTTATTTTCACTAAATTTCTTTTTAATATCATCTATACTTCCCTTTAACTTTATAGTACCTTTTTTAAGAAGAATTACATTATTACAAAACTCTTCTACGCTATCCATTTGATGACTTGAAAATATTATAGTCTTTTTCTCTTTCAACAGTTTCTTTAATATGTCCTTAAATAATTCTACATTTACAGGATCTAAACCACTAAAAGGCTCATCTAAAACTACTACATCCGGATTATGAATTATTGCTGCTATAAGTTGAACTTTCTGTTTATTTCCCTTTGATAATTCCTCAATTTTTTTATTATAGTAATCTTCTATTTTAAATAGTTTTAACTGCTCTTTTATTAATTTTTTAGCATCCTTCTTATTTATTCCATTTAGCTCTGCAAAATATAATAACTGATCACAAACTTTGTACTTAAGATATAATCCTCTTTCTTCAGGTAAATATCCAAACTTTACCTTTTCCTTTCTTATATCCTTTCCATCGATTAAAATTTCACCGCTATCACCATTCATTATTCCAAGAAGTATTCTAATAAAAGTAGTTTTTCCAGCCCCATTCCTACCTAAAATACCAAAAGCCTGTCCACCTTCTATTACAAAAGATACATTATTTAATGATTTATTTTCCCCAAAACTTTTACATAAATTCCTTATTTCTATCTTCATACTCTTCCTCCCATCTTATTAAATCTAATAAACCTTTTTTATATACTTATAAGTACCTTTTCCCATAAAAATAATCAGAAATGTTATTGAACTATACAATATATATTGATACATTACCCTTTTTTCTCAATTTTGTCAATTTTGTACACTTGATTATTACATAATTTTGATTTGGCTATTTCTAGACATCTTTTAAAATGTCAAATCACAACAATATTTAGATGTCTAACTTTCTATAATTTATACTCAAAAAAATATAATGGATAAACAATATATAATTCTATGGAACTTAAAAAAAGATGACTCCTATACAATATAGAAATCATCTTTTATTAGCTTCTTAGTCCCTTTTTTTATTGTGTCCTTGACAAAGGGCCACTTTACATCTTCTCTAAACTTAATTATTTTTTTCTATTGAAATATTCACATCAATCTCAAGTCCATCAACATCCATTGTTATACAAAGAACTTGATCTGAATTTGCATTAGCAGTAAATTTTCCATACATTAATGTTGGTGTTGATATATCTATCATTATACCTTTTTCCGAAAAATTAGTAGCTGTATTTGCTGTAAGCATATTCACAAGTTCTGATATAGCACTTTGAGCTATATCATTAAAATCATCAACAGCCATTCCCATCATCATTTTTGATGCAATAGCCTTAGCCGTATCCTTATTCATTCCATAAATTATATTACCTTTTAAGTCCCCGAAAACTCCTATAGTTACAACAACGCCTGAGTTCTCTATAAATTTCCCCTTTACTGAAACACCTTTTTTAGTTATATTAGTCATTCCAAGTTGAGGCATTATATTAGTAAATGCCTTCAGCACAGGATTTATATGATTAACATCCATTC
>SVCK01000037.1 GCA_015058375.1 Clostridium sp. | reverse complement strand
TATGTCGTTGTCAATGTATTTGCAAGAAATTATGATTTAGAAGGTGCAGAAGATTACATAAAAAAATTAGCTTCATTAAAAATAGATGCAATTTTAGCTGGTGATCCTGCGATTATTACAGTAGCTAAAAAGGCAGCACCAGAGTTGGAAATTCACTTAAGTACTCAAGCGAATACAGTCAATTGGATGTCTGCTAAATTCTGGTATGAACAAGGCGTAAAAAGAATAGTTTTAGCTAGAGAACTTTCTTTTAATGAGATAAAAGGATTTACTGAAAATTTACCAGAAGATTGCGAGCTTGAAGCTTTTGTACATGGTTCAATGTGTATAGCTTATTCTGGTAGATGCTTAATATCTAATTATATGATGGGAAGAGATGCTAATAAAGGAATTTGTGCTAATGCATGTAGATATAAGTATGCATTAGTTGAGGAGACAAGACCTGGAGAATATTATCCAGTAGTTGAGGATGAAGATGGAACTTACATTATGAATTCTAAGGATCTTTGTATGATAAAACATATTCCTGAATTAGTTCAAAGTGGAATAGATTCATTTAAAATAGAAGGAAGAATGAAGAGCGAATTTTATTTAGCTTCTACTGTAAAAGCTTATAGGGAAGCTGTAGATGCATATTGTGCTGATCCAGATAATTATGAATTTAATGAAGAATGGATGCACCTTGTAAGTAGAGTGAGTCATAGACAATACCACACTGGTTTCTTCTTTGGAAAGAGTGGAGAACAAAATTATGATGTTTCTTCATACATAAGAAATTACGATATAGTTGGAATAGTAAAATCTTATGATGAAGAAACTAAAGAAGCTGTTATTTTACAAAAGAATAGAGTGTTTGAAGATGATAAGGTAGAGGTTTTAAGAGCTAAAACACCTGATTTTTCTGTTACATTAAAAGAAATGTATGATGTAGATAAGAAAGTAAAAACAAATGTGGCTAATAGAGCAGGAATGACTTTTATAGCTAAAGTAGAAACAACATTAAAAGAAAATGATATGCTTATAAAAGGCAATCAAGTTTTAAACCTTTAAACATATTGAGGAGGATTAATAAATGCAAAAACCTATACTAATAGGAATTACTGGAGGTTCAGGCTCAGGTAAAAGTACTATTGCAAATAAAATTTTTGAAAGTTTTGGCGGAGAAAATATTACAATGATGCAACAAGATGCATATTATAAAGATCAAAGCCATTTAACTATGGAAGAAAGAAAGAAAACAAACTATGACCATCCAAGAGCTTTTGATAATGATCTTTTTGTTGAACATTTGAAAATGCTATCAAATGGACAGTCTATAGAAAAACCAATTTATGACTTTACAGTACATAATAGAGCTAAAGAAACTGTTATGGTTGAACCAAAAGAAATAATAATAGTAGAGGGTATTCTAATTTTAGAAGATGCGAGAATAAGAGATTTATTAGATATTAAAGTATTTGTAGATACAGATGCCGATGTAAGAATAATAAGAAGGCTTTTAAGAGATGTTAAGGAAAGAGGAAGAACTGTTGAATCAGTCATTGATCAATATCTTTCAGTTGTAAGACCTATGCATACACAATTTACAGAACCAACTAAAAAGTTTGCTGATATTATAGTGCCAGAAGGCGGTAGTAATGAAGTTGCTATAGATATACTTGTTACAAAAATGAGAGATTTTTTAAAGTAAAATGAATAAAGCACCTTTTCTCTGTCGACAATTAAGACAGAGAGGGGGTGTTTTTTATTTTTATAAAAAAGAATGATGATAGAATAAAAGCAGTGTTTATAGCATTTGTATCTATATTTGTTTTCTTAATTGCTAGACTAGTAAAATTACAGCTTATGCCTAATAGTCAGGTGGTAAGTGCAGGTGATATATGTCAAGTTGAGAAAATAGATGATACTAAATTTAATATAGTAGATTGCAAAGGTAAGGATATTTTGAATTTTAATAAGAGATATATTCTTGTAATTGATAAGAAACCTTTCTCTTTGAATAATTATGAAGAAACTTTACAAGATTTGTTGACTTTAAATTTCATTATGCAGAATGAAGATAAAGATTTTTCTTATGAAAGCGTAATGATGAGTGAAGGAAAAAAATATTATAATATTTCAGAAGAATCTTATGATAAAATAAATGAACTTAAAAATATAAAGGGGATTTATACTTATGTATATAATGTACTTGATAAGGATAAAGCGTGGTCTGTTGAAGGAATTATTACAAATATTCCAGAAGGGTATAAAATACCAGAAGAAAGTTTTGATGAACAGATAAATAATTATATAAAAAATAATCAAGAGGTTAAAAAAAGTTTTTATTTAGATGAAAAATCTATTTATTCTAAAGAGAATGAAGAAGTTATTGATAATAATGATAAAATAGAGCTTACCATAGATGAAGATATGCAAAAAGATATCAGAAATATATTAAATAAAGATGAATTTGATAAATATAATAATGTCGGAGTTATGATTATGGAGAGCAGTACAGGTGAAATAAAGGCGATGGTTCAAAAAGATGAAACACAAGCCAATATTAATTTGGGAATAGAAGGAATGGGATATGAACCAGGTTCGGTTTATAAGTTGATAACATTGGCTTCTGCTTTGGAAGATGGAAAAGTAAGCATGAGTGATTTGCTTTCTTGTAGAGGCAAGATATGTAAAGAGGAGATACATGGAAAGCTTTCTGTAAAATCTGCACTTGTTAAATCATGTAATGATATATTTGCTGACATAGGTGAGAAAGTTGGGTATGAAAAATTAATGTCTTATTCAGAGAGACTAGGACTATTTTCGCCAGTTTTGAATTTGAAAGGTGAGAGTAGAAATGAAGCTGAAGGAATAAAACCTGATAAAGATTCAGGTATGACCAATATATCAATTGGGCAATGTTTGACTGTTACACCTATACAAGTTTTAGGATTTACTAATGCTATAGTTAATGATGGTATATACATTAAGCCACATATAATAGAAAATATATTAGATAATAATAATAATGTAAAACACAATATTGATGTTAAAGAAGAAAGGGTGTTTAGCAAAACTACAAGCAAGTTGGTTAAAAATGCAATGATTGAAGTTGTTAATAGTGGTACAGGAAAAAAGGCACATGTTGATGGTACAATGGTTGGAGGAAAGACTGGTTCTGCAACTGGAAGTAAAAATACTACTCATGGATGGTTTTCAGGATATTTTATAAGTAATAACAAGACCTATACAATGACTGTTTTTGTACCTGATATAGTAGGAAAAGATAAAGATGGTGGTGATTTAGGAGGAGGAACTACTGCAGCACCAATATTTAATGAAATTGTAAGAGCGTTTAATTGCAAGTAGTTACTGAATAGAATAATCTGTCAACAAAAATAAAATATAGAAATAAATTTCTTTATTCTTAAGATTTTTGTCAATAAATACTTCTTGTGTGAATATTATAGTAGTAGTAATGACAGGAGGAGTAATGTGTTCTTATTAGGCAGTGTTTTCGATATTATTTCTAATTCTATTTTTTTAACAGGATATATAAACGGAAACAATACTTTTCCTATGCCTTTAAATGAAAAAGACGAGATGCAGTATTTACTTCAACTTAGAGAAGGTGACAAAAAGGCAAAGGGTATACTTATTGAAAGAAATCTACGATTAGTGGCACATATAGTGAAAAAGTATTCTTTTCCTAATAAAGATGTTGATGAATTGATATCTATAGGAACAGTTGGACTTATAAAAGCTATTGATTCATTCGATGTTACAAAAGGAACTAGGCTTGCAACTTATGCATCAAGGTGTATAGAAAATGAAATATTAATGCTTTTTAGAAATAGTAAAAAACAAAAGAGTGAAGTATATTTACAAGATCCAATTGGAGTGGATAAAGAAGGAAATGAAATATGCTTAATAGATGTATTAAGCAGTGAAAAGGACTCGGTAATAGAAAAAGTAGAAAGTAATCTTCAGATAAGAGCATTATATTCAAAGATGTTTGAAATACTTACTGAAAGAGAATGTAATATTATCAAAATGAGATATGGATTAGAAGATGGTAGTTGTAAAACTCAAAGAGAGATTGCAGCAATGTTAAATATATCTAGATCTTATGTTTCAAGAATTGAGAAAAAGGCATTGAAAAAGCTTGAAAAAGCTTTATGCGGAAAAATTTGATTTGATATATTGTTCTGGATTTTATGAAGTATAAGAATCTATGAAAGTTTTTTTAAAAGTAACTTTCTACGATAAATTAATTTAAAAGGTATGAGGATAATGTTTTCTCATGCCTTAAATTTTTAAGTGTATGGTCTTGTGTGAATATTTTGCTATAAAAATAAACCTTCAAAAAAGTTAAGGTTTATTTTTACTATAATTTCATTGTCCATAATTGCCTCATAAAGTTTATGTAAGTAAATTTTATTATTAGTTTAAGAATTTATAATCCATTTTAGATGCTTTTATTCTTCCTATTACGTATATGAGAACTATTAGAGTTAACCAGTATAACACTCTAAAGTAATCATAAATTTTTTTCATTTCTATATAACACTCCTAAATAAAATAAAGTTATACCTATAATTAATAAGATACTTTGATAAGTTATAATGAAAATTTCACTTCTTGCAGTATTACTTAAAAATAATAAACCCATATTAAGAAAACTAAGACCAATATAAGATAAAAGTGTCATTGAAAGTGTATATAGAGCAAATGGACATAAAAATGATAAATATTTGTTGTTAATAAAGGGTGATAAACCTAATGCTAGTGTTGCAAAAATAACATTAAAGATAAATGAATTCATAATAAAATATATGACATAAAGCCATTTACTTTTATAATATAAAAATGAAAATAGGCCTGTAATTTTAAATAGACTATTGGGATTGGTTTTAAATCCTAATAGTAAAGTTATTATCATTAACAATATTATTAATGATGTTACAATTACAATTCTACTGGAAAGTGCATTAACTATTATACGAACTATTATATATCTTTTTTTATCCATTCTTGTATAAAGAAATTTTAAGAAATTTGAATTTTTATCTTGTAAATATGAATTAGAAAATACTAAAGCTGCTAATAATGGGGCAATGAAGCATAGTATATTAGAAGAACCGTATCCAACACATCTTAAAAAAACATCCACGGAATCATAATATTCTTTGCAATTACTTAAGTCAAAGCTATAATTATAAAATGTTATATTTATAAGTTCTATTAATAAAGAAATTAAAGTGATGAAAAATGCTAAAATGGCAGATTTGGAGAAAATCGCTCTTTTTAATTCGCTCCTAATAAATATTAGATAACATTTTGTTACCTCCTTATGATTTTTTATTTTTCATATATATTCTTGTTTTTAAATTTTATAAAATAAATAAAAACATGTCAATATTGTAAAATATTTGGATTTACATTGCTTTTGTTGAAGATTTAAAGACAAACGAGATATTGTGCAAATGAAATTTATATAGTACGTAATAGAAAGATATACATATAAAATGATAAATATCGAAAAAGATATTTTTATGCCTTAAATTTTTAACTGTATATGTGAATACAAAAAGCAAAAAATGGCAATTATCTCCTTGTGTAGAAAGGAGTGAATGGAGGCAGTGAATTTATTAGAAGATTTACTTATACAGGCAGTAAAAATAAGAGCTTCAGATTTGCATGTTAAGGCAGATTCAATTCCAATGTTCAGAGTGGATGGAGAATTGTTAAGTGTAGGTGAAAAGACTATTAGTTCAGATGAAATAAAGATAATGTTATCTAATATTTTAAAGGAAAAGGTTGAAGAATATAATTTGTGTGGGGAATATGATATTGGATATGAATTAAAAGAAATTGGCAGGTTTAGAGTCAATGCATTTAAATCAAGAGGAAAGGACTCTATTTCTATTAGAGTAGTTAATGAAAAAATAATCTCATTAGATGAGTTATGCATGTTTAATACTATTAGAAATTTTACAAAAGAAAGTAGTGGATTGATTTTGATATCTGGTGCGACTGGTAGTGGTAAAAGTACGACTATTGCTAGTATGTTAGAAGAAATTAATGAAACTCGAGCTTGTCATATCATTACGTTGGAAGAACCAATTGAATATATCTATAAAGATAAAAAATCTATAATTAGTCAAAGAGAAATAGGGAAGGATACTAAAGGATATGAAGAAGGAATTAAAGCTGCACTTAGAGAAGATCCTGATGTGATTTTTATAGGAGAAATGAGAGATATAAATACAATAAAAATAGCAATTACGGCAGCAGAAACTGGTCATTTGGTATTGTCAACGCTTCATGCAGTTGGTGCATGTGAAGCTATTAGTAGAGTGATAAACGTATTCCCTAAAGAACAGCAAGAAGAAATTAAAATGGAGCTTTCCTTAGTATTAAAAGGGATAGTATGGCAGAAACTTATTAAGAAGAAGGGGGATAAAGGAAGGTGTGCTGCTATGGAAATTATGAATGTTACACCAGCTATTAAAAATTTAATAAGAGAGGGAAAAGTATATCAAATAAAATCTTCAATAGAGATTGGAGGTAAATATGGAATGGTAACTATAGAACGATTTGTTACTGAATTATATAGAAGAGGAGTGATTGATGAGAAGCAGACAAAAATTAATAGTTATGCCACAAATGATGTTTAAAGATATAATGTGGAATAAATTTGAGATAAAAAATTAAAAAAATATGACATAATATAATAAATATTGAGAATTTAAAGGAATTTGTGTTTTTATGTTGAATAAGAATAATATGCTGTTAGCAAGGAGGATACATGTGAGATGCATAATGAAAGGATAGCTGCAGTTGATTTTGGAAGTAAAAAACTTTCAATTTCCTTGTGTGAGATGAATAATGATTATATTAAAGTTCTTGGATACTTAAATTCAGATTCTAAAGGAATTGAAAAAGGATTAATAGTGGAAGAGAATGAGTGTAGTGAAGCACTTTTGGGTTTAATAACTGATTTTGAAAAAAAGATAGGTGAACCTATAGAAGAAATTTATGCTGGTATTTCAACTAGAAATGTAAGAATTAGAGATGCTATTCCAGAAGTTTTTTTGATGAGAGAAAGAGTTACTTGTAATGATCTTAAGAAGGCTATAGAAAATGGAAAAAGTATGCTAGATTTAAATGATAGTGAAGAAGTAGTAGATTACATAATTAATTCTTATATTTTAGATGAAAATCTTAAATTTGAATCAGTTGTTGGATGTGCAGGGCAGAAACTTAAAGTTAATGTTACATATTTTATAGCACAAAGACAAGAAGTTGAAAAGTTTAAAAAGGTCATTATAGATAGTGGGAAAAGGTTTAAAGGATATATTTTAAATATTTATTCTGGAAAACAAGTATTTTTAAATGAGAAAGATTCAGATGGAGTTAGAGTATTGATTGACATAGGGGCTGGTGTATCTGATTATATTATTTTAAAAAATGGAATGATAAAAGAAATAGGATGCATTCCTCTTGGAGGAAACAATATTACTAATGATTTGGCTATATGTGGGAAATATAGCAAAAGTGAAGCAGAAAGTATAAAAATAAATTGTTCTAAAAATTATGAAACAATGTATAATAATCGCGTTGGAAAGGATATTATTATTATAGAAAGCAACAATGTTTCTAAAACCTTATTTTATGAAGTGACAAAAGCAAGGTTAGATGAAATATTAAAATTGATTAATAGTAAATTAAAAAACTCTTCCTATTATGAAGACATTTGTAGTATAATATTATATGGAGATGGTATGACTTATTATGAAAACATTGAAAAAATGTTGTATGACGAGTTTGGAAAAGAATCAAAGGCCATGACTAATGAATACTTAGGAATGAAGAATTCCTTAAATATAACATCGTTAGCAATAGCTAAAGAGGTATCTGATAGATTGTACTTATTAAAGGAAGATACAAAAAGGGAAAAAGAAATTGAGTATTTATTAAATGAGAAAAAAGAAATAGAACAACCTAAAGTTGAACAGAATAATAGTATAGTTCGTAAGATAAAAAAAGTTTTAGGTGATATATTCTAAAGGAGGAATTACTTTGTTAGATTTTGAAGTAGATATGCAGGAATTGACTAATATAAAGGTTATTGGCTGCGGAGGCGGTGGAAGTAATGCCGTTAATAGAATGATTGTTGAAGGCGTAAAGAACGTAGAGTTTATAGCTGTAAATACAGATAAACAAGCATTAATGCTTTCACATGCTAATCAAAAAATACAAATTGGAGAAAAATTAACTAAAGGACTTGGTGCTGGAGCTAATCCAGAAATAGGTCAAAAAGCTGCTGAAGAAAGTAGAGAAGAAATAACAGCTGCAATTAAAGGCGCAAATATGGTTTTCATAACTGCTGGAATGGGTGGAGGTACTGGAACTGGTGCGGCTCCTGTAGTAGCAGAAATAGCAAAATCATTAGATATATTAACAGTAGGTGTTGTTACTAAGCCTTTCCCATTTGAAGGAAAAAGAAGAATGAGATTTGCTGAAATGGGAATTGCAAATTTAAAAGAAAAAGTTGATACTTTGGTAATTATACCTAATGAAAGATTGTTATCAATGGCTGATAAGAAAACAACATTATTAGATTCATTTAAATTAGCAGATGATGTTTTAAGACAAGGTGTACAAGCAATATCAGACCTTATTACAATCCCAGGTGTAGTTAATGCCGATTTTGCAGATATAAAGGCAGTAATGTTGGATAAAGGTTTAGCACATATGGGTGTTGGATATGGTAAAGGAGATAGTAGAGCTTCAGATGCGGTTAAGCAAGCAATTGCATCACCTTTATTAGAAACATCAATTAATGGAGCAACTGGTGTGATATTAAACTTTACTGGTGGAGAAGATTTAGGAGCATTAGAAGTGTATGAAGCAGCTGATGTAGTAAGAGAATCAGCAGATCCAGATGCTAATATTATTTTTGGTGCAGTTATTGATGAAACTTTAAATGATGAGATTAGAATAACTGTAATAGCTACAGGCTTTGAAGCAGAAAACGTTGCAGAAAAAGAAAAACCTCAAGAGTCTACAATAATTAGAAATGTATCTAAAAGTATTGAAGAAGCAGCTGTTGAGGAAGTGAAACCTGAAGAAAAAGTTGTTAAAGACGAAGAAGAAGATTTAGACATACCAGTATTTTTAAGAAGAACAAGAAGATAATTTAAGCATTTTTAGAATGTTATGTTTTTTACAAAAAACATAGCATTCTTTTTTTTGCACACTAATATTGGAGAAAGTTTTTAAAAGTTTCTTATATTTTGATATCTCATTAAGAAAAAGTAGAGAAGATAAAAATTTATTAATTTAAATGTAAAAATAATACGTATAAAAAAAATAATGCAAATGTTAATTATGACAAAATTTTAAACATAGATGAATTATAATTTATCTATGAAAAGAGGGGATTGCAGGTGGAGGTATATTTGGATGTCATTTTAGTAGAAAATTTTATTGTAGATATGTTTTTATTAATTATATCATTTAATTTAATGAGGATTAAAGTTAACAATAAAAGATTGATTTTAGGAGCGATAATAGGTTCGGCATATACAATTGTTATGATTTTTGAAGAGTTGAGTGTATATTCAGGAATTATATTTCAGTTGTTTATTGCATATATGATTAATTTGATTATATTAGGCATAAAGAAATGGAGATTAGCTTTAAAATCATGTGTAGTATTTGTTTTTAGTTCTTTTATTTTAAGTGGGATATGCTATTATCTCTGTCAAAAAGAAATGGGATATAGTTTTGTCAATGGAACTTGTATAAAAGAATTTTCTTCTAAAAATATATTGATATCATTAATGGTTATTTATATTTTTATAGAAAGAGTAATGTCATTATTAAGAGAAAAAAATTTCGTTAGTAATTTTATTTTTAAAATTGAAATAAATATAAATAATGAAAAATATGTAGTGAATGGATTTCTTGATACAGGGAATGAACTTAGAGAACCTGTGACGAATCTGCCTTGTATTTTAGTAGAAAAGGATGTTTTTCAAAATTTAGATATAGCAAAAGAAAACTGCTTTTATATAAATTATAGTGCAATAGGATATGATGGAAAGTTAGTAGGATTTGAAGTGGATAATGTAAAGATATATTCTGATGAAAATAATTTTAAAGAAATAAAAGCAGTTATTTGTCCATGTAAAGAAGTATTAAATAAAGATAGAGAATTTAATGCATTATTATCAAGAGGAGTAATATAAGGAGGCAGTATGAAAAGTTTAAATGTATTATTGAACAGAATTTTACAAAAGTTTAAATTTATTAAAGGAAAACTTCATTATATAGGACGTAATGAAGCATTACCACCACCATTATCTAAAGAAGAAGAAGAGGAACTTGTAGGAAAGATATTAGAGGGAGATGAAGGTGTGCGAAGCACACTTATTGAAAGAAACTTAAGACTTGTGGTATATATAGCTAAGAAGTTTGAAAATACAGGTGTAAATATTGAAGATTTAATTTCTGTAGGAACTATAGGATTAATTAAAGCAGTAAATACTTTTAATCCAGAGAAAAAAATAAAATTAGCAACTTATGCTTCTAGATGTATTGAAAATGAAATTTTGATGTATTTAAGAAGAAATAGTAAAGTAAAAGCAGAGATATCATTTTATGAACCTTTAAATATCGATTGGGATGGTAATGAACTTTTGCTATCAGATATTTTGGGAACAGAAAATGATACAGTTTATAATTTAATTGAAGATGAAGTTGATAAACAGCTTTTGTTTATGGCTTTAAAAAGTTTAAATGATAGAGAAAAAGAAATTGTAAAATTAAGGTTTGGGCTATTTGGAACGAGAGAGAAAACTCAGAAAGAAGTTGCAGATATGCTTGGAATTTCTCAGTCTTACATTTCTAGGTTGGAGAAGAAGATTATTAATAGATTAAAAAAAGAAATTAGTAGAATGCTATAGTTTGTCTTTAGTATAAAAGATACTTCTATCGGAAATAATTAATAATGCAGTTAGTTATTACTTCCGAAGGGGTGAATTATATGATTATTAACAAAGTAGAAATATGTGGGGTTAATACATCTAAATTACCAGTGCTTAAGGAAAAAGAAAAAAGGGAACTTTTACTTAAGATGCAGAAGGGTGATAAAAGTGCAAGGGAAGAATTTATAAGAGGAAATTTAAGGCTAGTATTGAGTGTTATTCAAAGATTTAATAATAGAGGAGAAAATGTCGATGATTTATTTCAAGTAGGATGTATTGGACTTAT
>SVCK01000036.1 GCA_015058375.1 Clostridium sp. | reverse complement strand
TTAAAACATAGTCTTTTGAATTATAAGAATGACTTATATTAGTAAGTTTTATACTCATAATTTATTCCTCCCCACCTGATAATCTTAAATTTTTACTATTGGTTGAAAATACACTAATTGCAAATGCTGCCAATAATATTACCAACTCTGTAAACACACCTATTGATGTTAATAACCCTAATGGTAGAAATATTTTCATTCTTACTCCATACATAATTTCTACTGTTTTAGGTAATCCACTATTTAATAATGTTCCAAATATAAGTCCTAAAGTCATTCCAATTAATGCTATAACTATAGTTTCCATAACATTCATTACTACTATCTTAGACTTACGCAATCCTAATTTTTCGAATACATAATTATATCTTCTCTTTTCTTCAAGAGACATCAAAAGCATATTAATTATTAAAAATACACTTACTGCTAAATAAACATATAGAAATGTTTCAACCATTTCAGTACCATTTAATATTCCATCTTTATATTCATCAATCAATGTATCTCTTTCTATTGAGGTATAACTAATTTTATTATCTTCTATTTCTTCATATATATATTTATCATCATCTTTTACATAAACTGTATTAATCAAATCACTTTGTCCTAGTAATTGTGCTGAAAGTTTTTTCTCATCTGCAAAAATTTCTTTATAATTATAAGTATAAATTGTGCCAACCACTTTAAACTTAACTTTTTCACCCAATACATCCATACTAATAATATCATCTAATTTTAAATTATTTGTTATTCTCATTAATTCTGGTATAATACAATTTATTTCATCACCATCACTAGAATAATTGCTCCAACTATCGAACTTCCTATAATTGTGATGAGATTTAAAAATATTAATTCTAACCTAAATATCCTTTTAATTGTTTTATTACTTGCACCAATTGTACTTAATGTATATATCTCACTTTTTCTCATCTTATAGAGAATATAGAGCACTACAGATATACTCATATATATACACACAACAAATACAACTATAAAAATTATTAATAAACTAATAAAACCGTCATCAACATCATCTGCTTTATTACTATTCATATAGCCTAACAATTGTAATATAAAATATATAAAACTAAATCCTATAATGCTTAGAAGTGCTACAATCGAATATTTCTTTTTATTATATTTCAATCCTTTTATTGCTAAAGACAACATCCCTTAACTCCTTTTATTGTTTATATTTTAATTATTTATAAGTTCCCCTTTACTGATTTTTCCATATATTTATTATAATTTTATCAACCCTTATTGTAAATAAATATAATTTAATACATTTTTACTCAAAACCTTTTAACTATGAAAAATCTAAATTTTAACCTCTGTAATCATAAGCCTTCTTTGCTTTTTTATCCTAGACGTAAAAAAGACAGTAAGTAGATTTGGATTTACACAAATCTACTTACTGTCCCTCAATACCTTTAATTGTTTTTTCTTTAGGATAAATATCAACTTTAGTAGGAATTATTATTTTAATATTATTCCGTAAAGTTTGTTCGGCTCTTTCCATATTACTTTGTTGCTCTCTTTTTTCATTATTGAATAAAATAAAAAAAGAAAGCATTGAAGTAACTGCTAATAATATTGCAATTAATTTTTTCAATCTCTCTTCCTCCTATTATTTCTAACTAAATGTTATTAATTTTCCCATTTTATTTATTTGGTTAATTTTAACATAATAAATAAAATTTGTATACTTTCCATACCAAAACAAAAAAGACAGCTCCAATCACAATCAATAGATTTAACTCTATTGATTGTGATAAGAACTGTCCTTATATGTAAATATACCTTTTAATTTAAAACTATTAATTTCTTAATGCTTTAAAGATAACTTCTGACATCATATTCATTATAAAGTTCATCTTTTCTTCATCACTAAACAAACTCATAAAGAACTTATCATTTTCTTCATATCTATTTACAGCAACATCTTTAAATTTTTGTTCATATAAGTAGTTAAATAATGATTTATCATTTGCTTTAGCTGCATTAACAATCTTTTCATCATTAGCAAAATCATGTTTCATTTGTTCTAAGACTTTATCTTGCTCTGAAAATGATGTTCCAAACTTTTCATTCATTTTATCAATTATAACTGATAGAGAATCCTGCTTTTTCTCTTTGCCACCAACTCCACCTTTAATATTAGCTACATAGCCTTCACTTTTCTCTAACTCTATATCTCCAGAGAAAGTTTTATCAAGCTTATAATATTCAAGCATTAATTTGTCTGATAAATCTACCTTAACATTTTCTCCTTTAGGTAAGCATCTACTTAAAAATCTAGCATATACAAAGAACTTCTGCATATCTTTATCATACATTCTACAAACTTGAATAATAAATGAATATATTCTAACAAATGTAGCAAGTGATGATTTAAATTCTTCTCTTTCTTGATCTTCTTTAGCATTATATCTATCAAGAGCTGGTTTAATACATCCAGTTAAAATTGCTTGAATATTTTCATTATCTTTTCCATAAAAAATTTCAGCAAAACGTTCAACCTCTGTTGATTGATAAATTTGAAAATCATCCAAACCATTTTTCAAGTCATATATTACATTAGGATCTGTTTCCTGCTCTAATACAGTTGCTTCATAATATGGCTGGAATGCCTTTTGAATATCTTCAGCAGAGTTTACAAAGTCAAGTACAAAAGTATCATTTTTTCCCTTCATTGTTCTATTAAGACGTGAAAGAGTTTGTACAGCTTTAACACCACTTAATTTTTTATCAACAAACATTGTATGAAGTAAAGGTTCATCAAATCCAGTTTGATATTTTTCAGCAACAATAAGTATCTTAAAATCATCTTCATGAAAAGCAGCTTTTAATTGTTCTTCCTTAATTGTGTTTCCATTCTTATCTTTATTTAAGCCTTCTTCTGTAAAATCTGTATCTGGAATGTCAGGGTCATTTACAGTTCCTGAAAAGGCAACAAGTACATCTAAATCAGTATAGCCCTTTTGTTTAATATATCTTCTAAATTCAAAAAGGTATCTTACAGCATGAAGTCTTGATGAAGTTACTATCATAGCTTTAGCTCTACCACCAATTTTGTTTTTAGTAATGTTTCTAAAGTGTTCTATCATTATAGCTGTCTTTTGAGCTAAGTTATGAGGATGTAAACTTTCAAACTTTGCAATTTCTTTAGCTCCTTTTGATACATCAACATCTGGATCATCAGCTGTTTTTTTAGCAATTTTATAGTACATCTTATACGTAGTATAATTTTTTAATACATCTAAGATAAAATGTTCCTCAATAGCTTGTCTCATAGAATAAATATGGAAAGCTCTAAAAGTTCCATCAGTTTGTTTATCTCCAAACATCTGTAATGTCTTTTCCTTAGGAGTTGCAGTAAAGGCAAAGAATGATAAATTATCTATTCTTCCATGGGAAGCTAGTTCATCTAAAAGTTTATCTTCATCATCCTTTACTTTAGATTCTGCCTCTTCTTCTATAGCTCTATATTCTTCTAATATATCTTCAGTATTAGCAAGTGCTTTCTTTAACTTCTTAGATGCTTCACCAGTCTGGCTTGAATGTGCTTCATCTACTATGATTGCAAAGTTTCCATCTGTCTGTACTTCCTTATAAATAACAGGGAACTTTTGCAAAGTAGTAATTATTATTCTTTTACCTGCATTTATAGCATCTCTTAAATCAACTGCATGCTTTTTCTTATCAATACATTCAACTACACCTAAAACATGGTCAAATTGATATATTGTATCTTGAAGCTGACTATCTAAAACTTTTCTATCTGTAACAACAATTATTGACTTATATATAGCATTATTATTTTCATCATGTAACCCTGCTAATCTATGAGCTAACCATGCAATAGAGTTAGATTTTCCACTTCCTGCACTATGTTGAATAAGATAGTTTTTACCTGCTCCATTTTTCTTTACATCTTCAAGAAGTTTAGTTACTACATCAAGCTGATGATATCTTGGGAAGATAAGAGTTTCTTTAGTTTCAATAACCTTACCATTTTCATCTTTCTTTTCTTCCTTTTTAAGATGCATGTATTTACGAATAATCTCCATTAATCTATCTTTACATAACACCTTTTCCCAAAGGTAAGCAGTCTGGTATCCATTAGGATTTAATGGATTACCAGCACCTCCAACATTACCACTTCCATTAGAACCTTGATTAAATGGAAGGAAATATGTATTTGCTCCATCTAATCTTGTAGTCATGTGAACCTCAAATAAATCAACTGCAAAGTGAACTAAAACTCTATTTCTAAATTCAAATATAGTATCTTTACTTGCTCTATCAAACTTATATTGGTTAATAGCATTGTGTATAGTCTGCCCTGTAAATTGGCACTTAAGTTCCATTGAAACTACTGGAATACCATTTAAGAATAAAACTATATCAATACTATTTTCATTAAAAACTGAATAATGAAGCTGTCTTGTACAATGTAATATATTATCTTCATATAATTTAACTGTTTCTGGATTATCTGTATTATCAGGTTTAAAATAAGCAACATTAAACTTAATTCCTCTATCCTTAAAACCATGTCTTAAAACAGATAATAAGCCATTAGTTTTAACTTCTTTGCAGAAACGTTTTATAAAACTTTCTTCACTATCTATTCCATAGATAGTTTCATAACGCTCCCACTTTTTAGGTTGAGTTTTCTTAACAAAGTCAATAAGAGTTTCAATATCAAGAGCTAATTCTCTATTGAAGTTTTTAGGATCTCCTTTTTCATAACCACCTTTTGTTATAAGATACTCTTCTATGGCTTCTTCAAAGGCTCTTTCCTTTAATTCCTCTTCATTCACCTCTAATTCCCCCCTAGCAATTTAATAGCTGTATTTCCTAACAAGGAAACAATCTCAGCATAAAACCATCCATGTTTATCTAAATGAGATGTAAGTCTCTTAATAAATCCTTTATCCTTAGGTATATGTCTTGATTCTTTAATATTTTCAAGTAATTCTTTAGTTTCTTCTAGAATCTCTCTAAGCTGTTCTTTATCTTCTCCTCCCTCTGTTTCAATTCTTCTTTCTATTTCATGAACAGAATTATCAATGTTTATATTAGAGTTAGCTACATTTCCAACTATAAAATTACTTCCTGTTGCATTTATGTTTATCTGTGTATTAGATTTTTCTTGCATCTTAATGTATTCGCTTTCTCTTTCAAAATAAGTACGTCCAGGATTTTTTATAAAAATACTATATGGAACATTGTCTGCCCAATTAATATCTACTAGTCCTTGTTCCTCCAACTCTCCAAGAATACTTCTAAGCTCAATATCTTCTTTAGGAGTAGCCGATTCAAACTTTTTACAAAGCACGTCTTCAGGATTTTCTTCATTTAAAATTAATTTCAATATTTCTCTTGAATTACTAGGAAGTTTATAAAAATCATTCACATCTCTCATCCCCTATTAATTTTATTATTTTAATTTTTTATAAATATCAATTTATCTTATTTCTCTCTTACCTGTTACACATTCATAAATCAATGACTTTTTATATTCTGTAAGTTTTTCTATCAATTTTTCTTTATTTGAGATTAGTTTATCTATTGATGAACATTTTTTATCTAAGTAATCTGCTATTTGTTTTTGTTCTTCTAATAATGGTAATGCATAAGAAAATTCCTTAAACTTCTCTTGATACAAGTGAATTATTGTACTATTGCCAGTTTTAGTACTTTCAAACCACATCCAAAATACCTGTGATAGTAACACATAATACATAAACTTTATTATATATAAATCTCTTTTTATAGGTCTAATTAATAAAACTCCACTATTTAATGATGCTTTTCCATCTAAAGATGAAACAATCGCAACCTTTCCTATTGTTCCATCCTTAGTTATTAATAAGTCACCATTTCTTATTTGAATCTGCTTAGCTTCCTCATAACGTTCTTCTGTAATATGAACGCAGGTATTCCAATCAATTCTTCCATTTTTAAAATCTGTACCTGTTATCAAATATGGTCCTTCTTCTTTATACTCGGCTGAAGTTAATCCTTGCCATCCAATACGTCCATTTAAGTTACACATATGTTTTACTTTTATAGCTTTCCAATGTTCAGGAATCTCTCCAATCCATTCAACTCCACTATCCTTCATCTTCACATTAGGATTTAATCCTTTTGTAACTGCTTCTGTTATAACACTTTGTTTATATTCTTTTAACTTTTCTATTAGCTGCTTTTCTTTTTCTATTGTTTGTTCTATTTTAGTACATTTTTTATCTAAGTAGTCTGCTATTTGTTTTTGTTCATTTACGCAAGGCATAACTAAAAGTAATCTTTTTAATTCTCCATCAAATTTTAAACTTTGACGTACCCCCTCTCCCATTCCATAAAATCCTTTCATAATATCAAATGTATGCAACAACCTATAGTAATAATTTGAATCTATATCTACTGTTTTTTCTAAAGTTACGTATGCAGATGTAATAATTCCTCTCTCATTTACTAATCCACATCTAAGGCTTTTATGGTCATTTTGTAAATCGGTTAAACGTAAAACAATATTACCATTTTCTATAATATTATAAGTTTCAAAATTAGCAGGTAATAATCCCATATTCGTTTCAACATTTCTTTTTTTTATGCTTCCATAACTTAACGATAATACATTAGTTTCAATATTCCCTTTATTTTTTACTTTTCTCTCTTTGAATATATTAGATAGCTTAACAACCTTCCACTTTTTAGGAATATCACCAATCCATTCAATACCACTATCCTTCATTCTTCTAGTCATTGAATATTTCCTCCAATACACCATTTAAATCCATTTCTATTTCTCTTATTTCCATTTCAATATCCTTAGCTGCTTTTGGTGGAACATACTTATAAAAGTATCTTGTAAACGGAATTTCATATCCTACTTTAGTTTTCTTTTCATCTATCCATGCATCAGGAGCAAAAGGCAATACTTCTCTAGCAAAGTATTCATTTATATCTTCCTTTAAAGGCACATTCTCAGTATCTCTTAATGATTTATCAGCAACTGGTTTACCCTTCTTTAATTCTGGAGTTCCATCTTCATTAAGCTTAGGTCTTTCAACAACTATCTTTGAATAACCAAAGTCTTCATTATCAAATATCTTACTTATTTCACTTTCCTTGAACTCACCGTATAACTTAGTGATTTCATCTATATACTTTTTAGGAATGTCATTTCTCTTGTTTCCTAATGACTTTCTTCTCTTTTCATATAACTCATTAGCATTTATAAGTTGAACTTTACCCTTTCTAAACTCTGGTTTCTTATTTGATAGTACCCATATATAAGTTGCAATTCCTGTGTTATAGAAAATATCATTTGGAAGAGCTATTATTGCTTCTAATAAATCATTTTCTATTATATACTTTCTTATGTTAGATGGACCGCTTCCTGCATCCCCTGTAAATAAAGGTGAACCATTGTGAACTATTGCTATTCTTGAACCTTGTGGTTTCATCTTTGAGATAGCTGTTTCTAAGAATAACATCTGCCCATCACCTACAGCTGGAAGTCCTGCCCCAAACCTTCCTCCAAATCCTAATTTAGCTTCTGCTTCAACTGCTTTTTTATCATTCTTCCATTCTCTTCCAAAGGGTGGATTCGATAATATATAATCGTACTTATCCTCTTTAAACTGGTCATCAGATAATGTATTTCCATTCTTAATATTGTTAGCATTTTCACCTTTTATAAGCATATCTGCCTTACATATTGCAAAAGTCTGGTCATTTATTTCCTGTCCAAATGGTATAAGTTCTGCATCCTTATTCATCTTCTTTAAATAATCTTCTGCTACAGATAACATTCCACCAGTACCACATGCTGGGTCATATATTGTCTTTGCAATATTTCCTGTTAAAAGTTCACTATCATTATAGAATAGTATATTTACCATAAGCTCAATAACTTCTCTTGGAGTATAATGTTGCCCTGCATCTTCATTATGTGCTTCTGAAAATCTTCTTATAATTTCTTCAAAAATATATCCCATTTCAAGATTAGATATTTTTGATGGATGAAGATCTGCATTAGGTGTTGTAAACTCTTGTACAACTATGTATAGAAGGTTCTTTTCTGCAAGT
>SVCK01000035.1 GCA_015058375.1 Clostridium sp. | reverse complement strand
TGTCTTGGCGAACCCATTGCTACAAAAATCGCCCAAGGATTTTTTTCTTTTATATCGTTAATAATGTCGTCACAATCATTTAAATTAAAATAACCGTTATGTGATCCAACAATTCTTAAATTTGGAAGTTCTTCTTTTATATTATGTATACACTTTTGCAAAACTTCTTCCTTAGCTCCTAATAAATAAACAGTTTTATCTTTTTCTGAAGCTTTATGAAGTATTTCCTTCATCACTTCAATCCCAGCAATTTTCTCTTTTACAGGCTCTTTTAACATTTTTGCTGCCAAAACAGTTCCTATCCCATCTGGAATAATCATTGAATATTCCTCATTAAAATTAGAATTAAGAGTTTCATTTTCAAGTCCATTATATAAGACCTCTGGATTTCCAGAAATCACATTTACTTTATTTCTTTTTGATATTTCTTCTAAGAACTCATCCTTTGTTTTGTTAAATACTTTGTATCCTAATATTTCTGTATACATAAGCTCTCCTCTTTATTTTATAAACATTCTTTCTATCTTTTGAACTATTTCATCTTCTGGATTTAATTTTTTAGCAATATCTAAATGTAACTTAGCATTTTCTTCATCACCTAAATTTAAGTAGCACATAATTATATTAGTACATATTTCAACATCTCTTGATGCTTCAAATCCTTTTTTAAAACATTTTATTGCTTCTTTATAATCTCCAAGGCAAGCATAGTTAATTCCCAATTCATTAACTACCTCTAAAATCCCAGACTCAATCGCCAAGCTTTCATTTAAGTAATAAATTGCTTTTTCATAGTTTTCAAGTTTTCTATATCCAACTGCTATATAGTAGTATAATAAAGGATTTTTATCAAAATGTTCTAAAAGCCCTAATAAAGTTCCTACAGACTTCTCAGGTTTTTCATCTAACATTTCAATAGCCTTTTCATAAGCTGAAACATTATCTATATCATTAATAATATTTTTAATATCTTCTGTCACTTCTCCACCTTTATTAATGTATTCATTAACTTCTACTTTGGCAGCTTGAAAATCATCCTTAGATTTTAATATTATAGCCTTATAAAGATATGGGTCAGGCATATTTATAAATTCCTTTTTGCCTTCTTCAATATCTTCTAATAGGATCTCACTAAAAGCACTATCTTCTTCTCTTATAGTTTCACCTACTAGCAAAAGCTTTTTGTAATATTCTTCATCACCAGTTGCTAGATATAAACCTTTTATTATAAGATATGCATCAACAAAATCATGTTCATTGATAAGTTTAGCAACAAGTGATTTCCCGCACTTTTCACTTTCTTTTATATTATTTAAAATAATTATATAATCTTCACTATAACTAATATTACTATCGGCACCTAATGCTGTAAGCATACCTTCTATAAAGTAATATATTGGAAGATTTCTTATTTTTATTTCATCTTCAACATTACTAGCAATATATTTAGAACTAATTGGAATATATAAATCCTTTGTCTTTAGTTTTACTACTTTAGGAATATTTGTACCTTTTTTAAATCCATTCCAGTCAATTTCTAAAAATAATAACTTACTTAGTTTTTCTTTAAATACTGATTTATAATCCATTGTACACCGCCTATTTCTTTTTATATCTCTTATCATTATAACCTAAAAATCGAATAGGAGGTAGATAATTATTTTATCTGCCACCCCTTTTACGTCATCACACATAAGGTATATACTATATCAGTCTACGTCACAAACTTTTACTAATTAGCACACGCCTATACACTCTAGACGCACAATAAAAAATGCTATCATCTTTATAAATGATAGCATTTTTTAAGGCATATCTATTAATTTAATTTACTATTAATTACATCCATTACCTTTTCTTTAAATCTTGCTATTTCTGATTCTGCATTTTCTAAACTATTTCCTCTAACTGCAAGATAAACTTTCATTTTAGGTTCTGTTCCTGAAGGTCTTACAACAAAATATGAACCATCAGTTAAGATATACTTCAATACATTTGAAGTTGGAAGACTAATTTCTTTCTTTTCTGAAGTAATTAAGTTTTCTTCCACTTTAAGTTTATAATCTAACTTAGTTTCTACCTTAACTCCATCAATTTCAGTTAATTTCTCATTTCTTAAAGAATCAATACATGCAGTAATCTTTTCTGCTCCTTCTTTTCCTTTAAGTTCAATTGATACTAACTCTTCTTTAAAGAATCCATATTTTTTATATAAATTAATTAAAGCTTCGTATAAGCTCATTCCTTTATTCTTATAATATAAAGTCATTTCTGCTATAAGCATTGATGCTATAACCGCATCCTTATCTCTAACAAATTCTCCAGCTAAATATCCATAACTTTCTTCAAATCCAAATAGATACTTCTTATCTCCTGCATTATTGAATTGTTGAATCTTTTCACCTATATACTTAAATCCTGTTAATACATCTATTATTTCTACTCCATAACCTTCTGCTATTTTTCTAGCACCTTCAGTTGTTACTATTGTCTTTATTACGACTCCATTATCAGGTAATTTTCCTGTTTCCTTAAGAGAACCTAATACATAGTCAGTTAATAATAAACCTGTTTGATTTCCTGTTAAAACTTTGTATTCACCATTTCCTAGATTAACAACAACACCAATTCTATCACAGTCAGGATCTGTACCAAATATTATATCTGGCTTTTCATTTTTAGCCATTTCCAATGCCAATTCAAAAACTTGTGCCATTTCTGGATTTGGATATGGTGCAGTTGGGAAATTACCATCTGGAAGTTCTTGTTCTTTAACTACCTTAACATTTTTATATCCTAATTCATTTAACACTCTTCTTACTGGAATATTTCCACTTCCATGAATTGGAGTATATATTATTTTTAAATCCTTCGCATCATTTTTAACTAAATCTTCTCTAATAGTTAATGACTTAACTTTTTCTATATAAGCTTTATCTACATCTTCACCTATATAATTTAATAATCCTTTTTCAACCGCTTCGCCTTCAGTTATTGTTTTTATACTTTCAAAATTTTTAACTTCATTAACTGCAGTTATAATTTTATTTGCTTTTAAATCTGTAACTTGTCCACCAAATTCATCATATACCTTATATCCATTGTAAATACTTGGATTGTGTGATGCTGTTATTACAATTCCACCTTCACAATTAAGATGTCTTACAGTAAATGAAAGTACTGGTGTAGGTCTTAAACTTTCATATAAAAATACTTTTACACCATTAGCACATAATGTTAAAGCCGCTGCTTTAGCAAATTCCTTTGACATATTTCTTGAATCATACGCAATTGCTACTTTTGGAGTTTGAAAATTTTCATTAAGATAGTTTGCAAATCCTTGAGTTGCTTTAGATACTGTATATATATTCATTCTATTTGTACCAGCACCTATTACTCCTCTAAGACCACCTGTACCAAATTCTAAGTCTTTATAAAATCTATCTTCAATCTCCTTGTCATCTTTTATATTACGTAATTCATCTTTTATCTGCTCAGATATAATACTTGAGTTTAACCAACTTTTATATTTTTCTTTATACACTTTTCTAACCCCTCCTCTACTTCTTTACAAAATATATTATACATCATAAATTCCATTTTACAATGGTAAAGTTAATTTTTTCCATTTTTTTATTTTAAAGGATGATTAAGGAGCATAATATTATGCCCCTTCTACTTTTATTCCTCATCATTATCATTTTTTTCTGAAGATACATTTGTATCATTTTGCTCTGCTTGTAAATCAGAAACTAATTTACGTTCATTACTTATAGATGCTATTACTCCTTGTAAATCATCAAGAATTGATATTTCTGAACCAAGCTCTAAGTCACCAAACCTATATAACTTTCCAAGTTCTCCTTGAGAAACATCAATCTTAACGCTTTTAGGAAGTTCATCTACTTTGCAATCAACTTTTACTACAGCCCTTTCTTTTTGTAGCACTGCTCCTCTACTATTTAACCATTCTTCACCAACAAATTGGATAGGAACTTCTGACTGAACCCTTTCATTACCACTTACTTCCTCTAAATCTATATGAATAATTTTATGACTTACTGGATCTCTTTGGACTTCCTTTATTAAGGCTTTTTCTTCATTGCCATTTAATGTATAGTTAATCATTCCATGATCACCAACAGATGCTATTTCTCTTGCTAGTTCCAAAGCACCAACTTCAAATAAAAGGTTATTTATTTTCTTCCCATAAATAACTCCTGGTACTAACCCCTCTCTTCTTTCTCTTTTAGTATTATGTCCTTTATTTAGATTTCTCTCATTTAAACATAAGTTATTCAATACTCTTACACTCCTTTTATTTTATACATTCTTTTTAATTATTCCAAAAAAATATAAAAATTATTCATTACATTCAAAATTCAGCCACATTTTTTAAACATACATATCAGTTTAATTATTAATATTGCATAAAAAAATGACTCTTCTATATAAGAATGTATAAAACACATATAAAGTAATAATAAGCATTCTCTTTTCATTTTAAATTATACTATACATTAAACAAAAGAGCAGGAAAAACATTCCTACTCTTTTTTGTCCATAATCTCTTTTATTTCTTCATAAGAAAGCCCAGAAACTTCTACTATATCATCTATATTATCCATACCAAGCATTTCTTCTGCCATTAATACCATCAATTTTTTAACTTCAAGTTCCACTTTTAAAGGAAGCTCTACCACTTCTTCATCATCCGAATTAATTATACTATATATAACATCCTTATTTTCATCAGATGACTCTTCATCTACTATTTCATTCTTATAATCTGATAAAAGAACTAAATTATTATCCTTTTTTAATTTCAAACTATATTCTTCATCTGAAATCACATTTATACCAGCACTTTTTAAAAGTTTACTTGTTATTCCCTCTCCTTTTATCTTTTTTCCAGAAAAGCTCCCATCATAAATAAAATTACATCCACAAGATGGACTTCCTTCTTTAAGTATTGCAGTATTTATCTTAGATTTCTTTGCAATTGCCAAAACTTCTTCTGCACCTTTTACAAAGTTTTCTGTTACATCCACTCCATCTTTAGTTACCACTTTTTCGTCTTTTAAATCAATTGCATTCTTTTGAATTTCAGAAGGTTCTCTAGGAGTAGTTAAGCCACCAAGCTGTTCAGGACATATAAGTATAGCTTCATTATTTTGTAATAATCTCAAACAATCCTTATTAAGATTATTTTTCCCATTATATTTGCAATTAACACCACATAAACATGCACTTACTAAATACAACTATTGCTCACCTCCTCGTGCGAATTTCGCAATTAATTCTAATAGTTTTTAACAATTCTATAAAACTTTGTTAAAAAAACAAAATTCTATAAATATCAAGTTTACATCAATATTCGAGTAAAATTATTTTATTTCAACAAACAATCTTGTTAATGTTAATTTTACAGTAAAATAATTAAAATTACCACTAAAAATCCCAAAATAGTTAATTTTATAATCAACTCGCAACTTTTACATCATACTAATAGTTTAACTAATATATCTTGTATTATTCTTCCTAATACATTATAAAAAATAACAAATATAATGCATATAAATAAATTAACTAAAATTTTCTTAATGTTTCCTTGTTTTTTATAAATCTTTATATTTTTATGAATTACAAATAAACACACTATCCAAGGAATTATTCCTTCTAAAGACAATACAGGCATGATTAAACATAATATGCTTGAAATATATATTATTACTTTTCTATTATTCATCTAATTCAAAGCCTCCTTGTCTTTAAAGTAATTTCCTCTTATCATTTTATCGCTTATCTCTATAAGACTTTTTATCCTTTCTTCTTGCTCTTTATCAACGTTATTTCCCATAACATCATGATTTGATAATAGTGCATAATCCATATTTGTATTTAAAAGATTTCTCCCCAATATCAGTATACTTCCATACTGTTGTTTAGAGGCACCAAAAAGATAAGATACTGTAGGAAGAAGATCAACTTGTCCACCAGTTACAGAAAAAGTTTTTCCTGATAAATTTTTATTGTAAATAATTAATGGTATCTTTCTATTATTCTGCTGCATCCATGGTTCCAAATTTTTTATAGAATTTATTTCATCATCATAAAATTTATGAACGCCTTCATGATCTCCATAAATCACAACTACTGTATCATCTAATAATCCTTCTTTATCTAATTTTTCTAAAAAGCATCCAATATATTTATCTGTATAATTAATACACTCAAAATATCCTCCAAGCTTTGTACCTTTTAAATTTTCAGGCATATTTATATAAATATCATCATTTGGAAGTTCAAAAGGTGTATGACTTGTTAATGTTATTGTATAAGCCATAAATGGACTCTTTAAATCTTTTACTTTGTCTACAACCTGATTTAAATAACTTTCATCTGACACACCAAGATTTATAACGTCACTTGTATCATAATCAGAAGAATCTAAACATTTATCATATCCCATTGATTTTAATGCTGTTGCCCAATTCCAATACGATCCTTTATCGGGATGTGAAGCTAATGTAGTGTAACCCATGCTTTTAAAAATATTAGGAAGAGAATACTGATAAGTATTAGTTGGATACCTAAAGAATGTTGCACCTTCTCTAACTGGAAATACTGATGTATTTGTTAACAATTCTGCATCAGAACTTGTACCACTATAAGTCTGTTCATAATAATTATCAAAATACAATGAATTATTAAGTATTCTGTTTAAAGTAGGCGTAATTTCTTGTCCATCTATATTTTTATTTATCACACAATTTTCTAAAGACTCCCATTGTATTATAATTAAATTTTTTCCTTTCATAAGCCCTGCATATTCATTATCATTCAAATCTTCTTTTAAAGACTTTAAAGTATCTACACTTTGCCTTAGTTCATCATCACTAAAAACATATGGTTTAGACTGTTCAATATAATCAAAAGCATCATAAATGTGATATCCTATAGGTGTTAAATTGGCCACGGTTTGATTAGGAGTCCAACTTGTTCTAAGTAAAAACTGATACTTGAATCCCCCATCAAGTTTATCTATTTTTATATGAAGATAGAATAAGAAAGTTAATGAAAGCAACATAATGCTTATGCCTCCAAGTACATTTCTCGCTGTTTTCCTACCTTTCTTTCTATTTTTTATATTTAGATAGGCAAATACTACAATATTTATTAAAAATAATATATCTACTAATCTAATCATAGAGATAATTGAACTTCCTAGATTCTCTAAATTACTAGTCATACTAAACATATGATAATTTAAAAATACAGAATTCGATCTATAATACCACATATCACCTATAATTAATATAGTAAATAGAACATCTAAAGTCCAAAAACACCACTTTTGCTTATTTCCTTTAAAAAATAATGCGATAGCTAAAAACGCTGAATTAATAGCTATCCATGCACCAAATGGTGGAAGTGAAAAAAACATATTTTTAAAATTAATTCCATTAGCTTTATCATCAGAAATCAATGCAATAAACAATAACGTTTTACATAAAAGTATTACCAAATATACAAGGAAATCTTTATTTTTTACTGCAGTAATAAAACTTTCTTTAATTGAAAACTTATTTTTAACTTCAGGTTCTTTTCTATTACAACTAATCATATTTTCCTCCTGTATATTTTTATTTATTTGCTTCTTTCTTATCAAGCTTTCTATTGTACATAAACATATATAATGATGCCACAAAAATAATTAAATATCCTACAAAACTTAATCCATCAGGCACAACTCCAAATAAAGTAAAACTAAAAATAGCCGCAAAAGCTATATTACTATAATCAAATATTGATATTTCCTTAGCTGGTGCAAACTTATATGCAAAAGTTATACCAAATTGTCCTATACTTGCGCTTAAACCTGCACATATTAAATATGCAAACTGTATAAACGACATACTTCTATATGATGCAATCATAAATGGAGCTATAATCAAACTTGAACATAATGAAAAATAGAATACTATAGTATGAGGTCTTTCTCTTCCTCCAAGCGCCCTTACACAAGTATATGCCCCTGCTGCAGATATCCCACCTAAAATTCCTATTAAAGCTGGTATAACCTCAAAATTGAAAGAAGGTTTAACTACAAATAATACACCTATAAATGCTACTATAAGGCCTGTAACTTGCACCTTGCTTATCCTTTCTTTTAAAAACAATGCTGAAAAAATTATCACAAAAAAAGGACTTAATTTATTAAGCATATTTGCATCTGAAAGCACTAATCTATCTATAGCATAATAATTACATACTATCCCTGCAGTACCTAAAATAGATCTTAATAATAATAATTTTTGATTTTCTTGCTTTCCAAATAAACTATCCTTGCTTTTTAAAACTAATGCAAAAGCTACTATCAAAGATATCAAATTTCTAAAAAAAGTTTTTTGAAAAGATGGCAAATCTCCTGAAAGTTTTACAAAAGCAGACATAAGCGCAAAGCCAAATGCTGAAATTACTATAAATATTATACCTTTTGTTCTGTCACTTAAATTATTGAAATTCATTCTCTTCTCCTCCTCGCACTTTAGTATAGCATAACTTTCTGTCAAGAACAAAGTTGCTCTAGCGCCACACTTTTAATAGTTCTTAAAGCACTTTTATTAAGACATTCCAAAGATTCTAAAAGCAAAATAACTTACTAAATCAAAACATAAATATGATATAACTTTATTAAAAAATTCAACAAAAAAACTGTATCCAAATCTTAAAAAACTTAGATACAGTTTAGTACGCTAAAAATTAATACTATTCGAAATCTTCAATTCTAATTACGTTATCAATGCTATTTACTGATGATAACTTCTTAAGATCATTTATTGAATTATTTAACTGTTGTTCAGTACATTTATGTGTAACAAGGACAAGTGTTACTTTACTTTCATTTTTTATAACTTCCTTTTGAATAACAGAACGTAAACTCAATTCATGTTTACCAAATACAGAACTTATATGACTCAAAACTCCTGCTTCATCTGCAACAGTAGCTCTAATATAATATTTGCTTACTATTTCTTCCACTTTCTTAACTTCTTTGTTCCATAAATTATTCTTTACAACTTTTACTGATCTATCAGTTTCAACATCTGATCTTACAATTGATATAATATCAGCCACTACTGCACTACCAGTTGGTAATTCTCCAGCACCTCTTCCATAAAACATCAAATCTCCTACTGCATTTCCTTTTACAAATACTGCATTAAACGAATCAAATACATTAGCTAATGGATGAGATTCTGGTATCATTGTCGGATGAACTCTAAGTTCAAGCTTACCATCAATATCTTTAGCTATCGCTAAAAGTTTAATTACTCTTCCAAAACTCTTAGCATATTTCATATCTTCATCAGTTATCTTAGTAATACCTTCTCTATATACTTTTTCACTATCAATCTTAGTTCCAAAAACAAGAGAAGCTAAAATTGCTAATTTATATTGAGCATCAAATCCCTCTATATCTGATGTAGGATCAGCTTCTGCATATCCTTTTTCTTGAGCTTCTTTTAACACATCTTCAAACTTACTGCCTTCAACTTCCATTTTACTTAAAATAAAGTTAGTTGTTCCATTTACTATTCCATATAACTCTTCAATTTTATTTGCAGTAAGACTTTCATTAATTGCCTGTATTATTGGAATTCCTCCTGCAACGCTAGCTTCATAATTAAGCATTACTCCTTCTTTATCAGCCTTTTCATAAAGTGCATCTCCATCTGTTGCCAAAAGCATCTTATTAGCTGTAACAACATGTTTCTTTTTACTCATAGATGCTATTATATATTCTCTTGCAGGTTCTATTCCTCCCATTACTTCAACCACAATTTTAATAGAATCATCATTTAATATTTCACTAAAATCAGTAGTAATTAATTCATCAGGGACATCAATTCCTCTATCTTTATTCTTATTTCTTACAAGAATCTTTCCTACTTCTACCTTACAACCAGAGCGTTTCATAATTTCTTCTTCATTTTTCTTTAAAATATTCCACACTCCTCGTCCTACATTTCCTAAACCTAATAATGCTACTTTTACTTTTTTCATTTATACACTTCCCCCTTTTTATTTCCCCAACTCTATATACTTTTAAATTATATTACTTTTTTTCTCTTTTTTCTATAGTTTTTATTTTTATCTTTTTCTCATCTTATCAATCAGCAAATTATTTTATCAAAAAAATATCATTTTATTAATAAAATTTTTCTGATATATTTCTTTTAATTTCCATTAATCAGATACAATTTACTATTCTTGTATTATATCAATCATATACTTGTCTATTATCAAATAGAATTAAATGTAAATAATTTATAGGAGTATAACTATGCATATTAGTCAAGAAATAATTCCGATTTTTCTTTCAATGCTTGCCGGATTTTCTACAGTTTTAGGTGCTTTTATCGTATTCTTCTCTAAAACAAGAAACAAACGTTTAATAACCTTTGCTCTTTCATTTTCTGCGGGCGTTATGATTACAATATCTTTTACAGATCTTTTTCCAACCTGTAACAAAGTATTAGATAAAATGTTAGGAAAAATTAATGGAGGATTGATGTCAATATTATTTTTAGTAATAGGAGTTATAATGGCATTCTTAATTGATAATTTTATTTCTGAAGATGGTAATAGTAATATATGCGCTAAAAATAATGAATCACTATATAGAGTAGGTTTTGTATCAATGATTGCTTTAATGCTTCATAACTTTCCCGAAGGTATGGCTACATATATTTCTGGTTATCAAAATACAAGTCTTGGAATAACCATAGCCTTAGCTATAGCTCTTCATAATATTCCTGAAGGAATTGCTATTGCTATGCCGATTTATTATTCAACTAAAAGTCGTCTCAAAGCTTTTGGATACACATTTATATCAGGAATATCAGAGCCTTTTGGTGCTTTACTATCATATCTATTCTTAAAACCATTTATAAATGATTTTATTTTAAGTATTGTTTTTGCATTAGTTGCAGGTATAATGATTTATATTTCCTTTGCCGAACTAATTCCTGAAGCAAAGTCTTACAACCACAATTTAATATATATTTTTTCTCTAGTCCTAGGTATATGCTTAATGCCAATAAGCCATATTTTTTTATAAAATTAGCTGAATTGAATTAAGCTTTAAATCAAGAAATTATTAAAAAAACTGCTATAGTTTCTCCTACAGCAGTTTTTTTAGTAAATATTCATATTACATATGAATTAATATCTCATTTATCTCTTCACTTACTCTTATTCTTTCATCATAAATCCATTGAAAATCAAATTTAAGATTAAAAAGTTTATTAAACGAATAGTACATATTAACTTTTTGATAATAAATTTCCAACTCATCTAATGCATTGCTTAAAATAACTGGTTTTGAAATAGTTTTATTTTTAGCCACAAAAAGTTCATCTACATAAAATAAAAATTGTGCCATTAAATCATCATTGGTAACATCAAAAGCTACCTTTAAAAGTTTCCATTGAATTTCTTCTCTTAACCTATAATTTTTAAGCTTTTCAAGAATTATTATATAGTCAGATATATCCATCTTTCTATAATAATTTAATTCTTCTTTTCTTGTACTCCAAAGAGCTAATTTTTCTATAAGAGGTAATGTCTTTATTCTAAGAATCGCATCCGATGGTCCTATAACAGCTTGAGTAATCTCCCTATCCATTGTTGTAATCTTATCACTTATAAAATTATTATTACTTGACGAAGTAACATAACCTATATCATATATACCTATACGTCCTGCTCTTCCTGCTATTTGTTTTACTTCCTGTGATGTCAAGTCTCTAATTTCTTCCCCATCAAACTTCTTTGTAGACAAGAATATTATTCTCCTAATAGGTAAATTAACCCCCATACCTATAGCATCTGTTGTTATTAGCACCTTTGTTTCTCCATTTGTAAACTGTTCATACTGCTTTCTTCTAACTTCTGGAGGAAGATCACCGTATATTATACTAGCTCTCTCTCCTCTTTCAGAATACTCTTGAGCCAAAGTTAAAACCTTCTTTTTTGAAAATAATACTATAGCATCACCAGGTTGCACATCTTTATGACTAAACTCACTTTCTTCAACAACTAAAGGTATCTTTCTCTTATATTCATTTATTTCATAATCATCATTACAATCATTCAACATTTTTTCAATTATATATTTAGCATTTAAAGCTCCACACACATGAATTTCCTTTGCTCTTATACCAAGAACTGCCCTACTCCATGCTGCTCCTCTTTGAGAATCATCAATCATTTGAATTTCATCAATTACTGCAACATCATATTGTTTCTTTAAATTAAGCTTTTCTATAGTACATGATGTATGAGTTGCACCTTCATGAAGTATTTCTTCTTCTCCTGTTTGAAGATTGCATATTATACCTTCATTATTTAGTCTTTCATAATTTTCAAGAGCCAATATTCTTAAAGGCGATAAATAAACACCATTTTTACATTGTTTTAATCTCTCTATTGCATTATAAGTTTTACCAGTATTTGTATCACCAAGATGTATAATAAATTTTCTCCTCATCCCCCTAGCTTCTCTATACTCATCCTTCGGATTCTTTGGAAAGTTCTCTTCAAATTCCTTAGATATCATTTCTGGAATATGTTTTTTAGTAAGCACAGTTAATATGCCTGAATTTAAGAGTTGTCTATAGTTACCTCTCGCTACTTCATAATAATCAAAATCACAATTATTCTTTCTATTGTAGTCCTCTATAATTCTTTTACCAATATACTCTAAAGTATCATTATATCTATCTGAAATTTCTTCAAAATCCTTAAAACCTTCATTCTCCATCTCATTTAAAAGTAAAATTTTTTTTCTTAATGTAGATTCATGCTCATGTAAAGCTCCACCTTTTGAATGATGCACAATTTCTTCAATTTGATTTATCTGACTTTTAAGTTTTTTATACTCTCTTTGAATTGCATTCTTTTTCATTCATTTCCTCCACTATTATTTATAATAATTATTTCAATAGTTTAAATATTTATATTTTTATTATACTATATTTGTTATTTTCAAATACAAAAGTAATAACACATTTTCATTTTTTACATAAAATATTTTGTATAATATTTTTCTATTCATGCATTTTCTGAGGGGGCTTTTCATGTTTGGATATATTACTGCTGTTCAAGGTGAATTAACAGTCAACGATTTAAATAGATTAAAAAGTTACTATTGTGGACTTTGCTTTTGTATTAAAGAAAGATTTGGTAATATACCTAGAATGTTTTTAAATTATGATACAACATTTTTTGCAGTTCTATTAGACGGATTATCTTCTGAAGATAATACAACAAAGTCTAGCCACTGTATAAGGCATCCTTTAAGTCAAAGAAATTATATATACAACAATTCAGCAATTAACTATGCAGCTGATTTAAATATTGCTTTAGTTTACTATAAATTGCTTGATAATATTCTTGATGAAAATGACTTTAAAAGCTTTAGCTCATCTAAGATTTTGAAACATTACTATAATAAAATATCTAATAATACATTAAAAACTACAATACATAATTGTTTAGATGAGCTTCATCAATTAGAAAAAAGTAAAAATACTTATTCTATAGATGAATTGTCTCATCCATTTAGTAATCTATTAGGACTTATTTTAAAAGATTATCCTGAAAAATTGAATAATGACTGTGAAAAGACAAGAAATTATCTTTATAATTTTGGCTATTCATTCGGCAAATGGATCTACCTTATAGATGCTTTGGATGATTTAAAAGATGATATTGACTTTAATACTTTTAACCCACTTGTTAAAGTTTATAATGATAATTTGTCATATAATTTACTTAAAGAAAATATTACAGAAAATCTAGAAGTTATTCTTTCAAATCTTTTAAACAACTGTAATGAACTAATCAATAAGCTTCCTTTCACTAAAAACATAAGCATAATAGAAAATATCGTTAATTTAGGACTATTTGATAAATATATGAATATTTTAAATAAAATATAATATATTTATATTAAATATTAATAATTGCAAGGAGTATGTAAATGGATCCTTATAAAGTTTTAGGAATACCTCCTCATTCCTCTGATGTCGAAATTAAAGAGGCTTATTCGAAATTAATGGATACTTATAATCTTAATGAACTTGAAGATGATTCCGTCAAATTAATGTATGAAGAAAAAATAAATGAAGCAAATGAAGCCTTTAGAATAATAACCGATAATAGAAAATTAGAAAAAGTTAGAGATTTAATAGAAAGCGATGATTTTATATCTGCTGAAGCTAATCTAAACTTAATTTCTAACTCACAATCTGCTGAATGGAATTACTTAAAAGGTATTTTACTTATAAAAAAAGGTTGGATTGAATCTGGTGTAAATCATATTAAAAACGCTGTCAATATTAATCCTTATAATGATGAATATGTATCTACTATAAACAAATTGAATCAAAAAATTGAAAGTTTTAAAAATGGTTCTATGAAACAGAACCAAAATTCTTCTTCCTTATGTGCAAATAACAACAATAATACAGGAAAAGGAGGTCTATGCTAAAAAGTCCTATTTAATCTTAAAAACAAAAGACTGGTATCTCTAACCAGTCTTTTATTTACTAGGAATTTTATCTATAGGTGAAATCTCTTCATCTGATAACAACTTTTTAATTATAGCACTTCCTGCCACTTCTTCTTTAATTCTTGCATTGATATCGTTGTCATTATTTATTAATTTTCTTAAACTATCTTCAACAATCAAGTCTTCTTTAACATTATTATCATTATCTGAAACTATCTTTTTGTTTTTTATAGCATTTCTCTTCTTCTTTATTATATCCTTAAAATTTTCGTATTCATAAGTGCTTACTTGACTTTTAATATTCTGCATAGGATTTGTAGGAGATACAGTATTCTTATTTTTATATTCTAAATTGTTCATTTGAACTTTTTTATTATTATCCATTAGATTCACCCCCCTAATATAATTAATATATTTTCGTCATAATTCTATCTTACTTAATACTATTCATAATTTTTTAGTTTTATCACGAGTAACTTTTTTATTACTTGAATTATCTTTCAAAGTCTTTGGTTTTAAAATATTTATATAAACAAAATCTTTTACTAAAGCCAATATTTCACGTTGTCTATATATTTCTATATCCATATATTCTCTACTATCTGAGAAAACTCCAAAAGCTGTTATTCCTAGCTTTTCAGCAACATATAATGCTCTAGGCAGATGATAATAATTGGATATAATAATCATTTCACTTACATCAAAAATATTCTTTGCTCTATATATACTTTCATAAGTTGAAAAACTTGCTTTATCTAAAAGGATATCCTCTTCTTTTATGTTATCAGTTTGATTAATTATATATCTCTTCATATCTTCAACTTTATCATAACGTAACTCATCGCATTCACCTGATAACAAGAATTTTGAATCTTTGATTTTCTCACTTAAATTAATAGCCTTCTTTAGCCTGTCCTCTAATATATCACAAATTTCTCCATTATACTTTATATCTGCACTTAGTACTAAAATAATCTTAATATCTTTGGGAATACTTTTTTCTAAAACAAGTTTCTGCTCTCCTCTGCTCTGCACTATATCCATAATAAATAGTAAAACCGATAGAATAATAAATATTGAAATAGATATCCATAAAATCATTTTATTCAGTACCTTTATCCTATTCTTCTCTATATCATTATATCCACGACACTTTTATTTGTTAAATCAAATAGTTTCTTTGCTAGAGATTCTTTTATATAATAAAAAAACAGCTTTCTATGATATCTTTATTAATCACAGAAAGCTGTTGCACTTTACTATTCTTCTACTTTTTCAACGTTTTGAACTTCAACTTTAATTCCAAGTTCAGTCATTTGTTTTTCATCAACAATATTTGGAGCTTCACTTAAGTAGCAATATGCATTTTGATTTTTAGGGAATGCAATAACATCTTTTATGTTATCTGTTCCAGCTAAGAACATTATCATTCTATCAAAACCAAATGCTAATCCTCCATGTGGTGGTGGTCCAAATTTAAATGCCTGAATTAAGAATCCGAATCTTTCCCAAGCTTCTTCTTCTGTAAATCCTAATGCCTTAAACATTCTTTCTTGAAGCTTCATGTCATGGATTCTTATAGAACCTCCACCTAATTCTTCACCATTTAATACTAGGTCATATGCCTTTGATCTTACTTTTCCAGGGTCTGATTCTATCATATCAATATCTTCATCCATTGGTGCTGTAAATGGATGGTGGCAAGCTGTATATCTGCCTTCTTCTTCATTGTATTCAAATAATGGGAATTCTGTAACCCATGTAAACTTAAATTCATTTTTATCCTTAATAAGGTCAAATTGCTTAGCTAATTCAAGTCTTAATGCACCTAAGCTTTGTAATACTACAGAATCTTTATCTGCTACTATTAAAACAGCATCTCCAGTTTCAGCTCCCATAGTTTTAGCTATTTTAGCTGTAATATCATCAGTTAAGAACTTAGCTATTGAAGATTTAATACCTTCTTCTTTAAATTGAATCCATGCAAGACCTTTAGCTTTGTAAGTCTTAACAAATTCACCAAGCTTATCTAAAGGCTTTCTTCCAAGAGAAGCTCCACCCTTTAAACATAAAGCTCTAACTGATCCACCATTTTCTATAGCTGATTTAAATACTACAAAATCCATATCCTTAACGTCTTCTGTAATATTAGTTATTTCCATTCCAAATCTTATATCTGGTTTATCTGAACCATACTTTTCCATAGCATCTTTAAATGTCATTCTTGGAATTGGAAGTTGTACTTCATGCCCTATAACTTCCTTAAATATATGTGCAATTAACTTTTCGTTATATGCCATTATATCTTCTTGTTCAACAAAACTAAGTTCCATATCTACTTGAGTAAATTCTGGTTGTCTATTAGCTCTTAAATCCTCATCTCTAAAACATTTTGTTATTTGATAGTATTTGTCAAAACCAGATACCATTAATAACTGTTTAAATATTTGTGGTGATTGAGGAAGTGCATAGAACATTCCTGGATAATTTCTTGAAGGAACTAAATAATCTCTTGCTCCTTCTGGAGTCGACTTAGTAAGTACAGGAGTTTCTATTTCTAAGAAACCACTTTGATCCATAAAGTCTCTTATTGCCTTAGAAGCTTTATTCCTTATCATAAATATTCTTTGCATATCTGGTCTTCTTAAATCTAAATATCTATATTTTAATCTTATTTGTTCACCAGCATCTAAGTCTTCTTTTATGTATATTGGTGGTGTATCTGATTCAGATAGAATCTTAACACTTTCACATAATAATTCAACCATACCAGTTTTCATTTTTTCATTTGGTGATTGACGCTTTACAACTTTACCAGTTACAGCTATACAGTATTCTGGCTTAATTGTCTTAGCTTTTTCAAAGGCTTCTGCATTTATTTCTTCTCCAAAAACAACCTGCATTATACCTTCTCTATCTCTAAGGTCTATAAAGTCAAGTCCACCTAATTTTCTATTTCTTTGAACCCATCCCATAAGGGTAATAACCTGCCCTATATGGCTTTCTCTAGGTTCACCACAATACATGGTTCTTTTTAGTCCGCCTAAAGCTTCTCCCATTTACATGTCATTCCTTTCTTATTTTATTGCCTTAACAATATCATCTATATTATCAAGAGAAACCTCAAATATTTCTCCATCAGCCATTCTTTTTAACTTGATAACTCTACTTTCAAGTTCATCTTCGCCTAAAACAGTAGTAAATCTTGCTCCTATTTTATTGGCATATTTCATTTCTGCCTTAAAACTTCTTCCCATATGATTAATTTCAACCTTAACGCCTTTGCCTCTTAATTCATTTGCAAGAACAAAAGACTTCTTATAAGCTTCTTCTCCTCTAGAACCTATATAAAGAGCAAAATCCTCTTCTCTTGGTATTTCAACTCCTTCATTTTCTAGTGCCATTATCATTCTTTCTATTCCCATACCAAATCCTATAGCAGGCATATCTGGACCATTAAGTTCTTCAATTAATTTGTCATATCTTCCTCCACCTATTACAGTGAAATCATCATTAATAATTTCAAATATAGTCTTAGTATAATAATCTAATCCTCTTACTATACTTGAGTCTACTACATATGAAATATCTAAAAGATTCAAATATTCTTTTACTTGTTCAAAATGTGTTGAACATTCGTCACATATATAATCTAGTATATTAGGAGCATTTTTAGTAATTTCATTACACTTCTTTTCTTTGCAATCTAATATTCTCATAGGATTCTTTTCAAATCTATCTCTACATGTTGGGCAAAGTTCATCATAGTGTTCTCTTAAAAAGCTCTTTAACGCTTCATTATACTTAGCTCTACATGTTGGACAGCCTAAATTATTTATGTGAAGTTCTAATTTCTTTAATCCCAATTCCTTTAGAACTTGCATTGCAAATGCAATAACTTCTCCATCCATTGATGCTTCTTTAGAACCAAATACTTCTATTCCACATTGATGAAATTGTCTAAGTCTTCCTTTTTGAACATTTTCATATCTAAAACATGGAGTTACATAATATAACTTTGTTGGTTGTGCTTCATTAAACAATCTACCTTCAATAAATGCTCTTACTGCTGGTGATGTTCCTTCAGGTTTCAATGTTATACTTCTGTTACCTTTATCATTAAATGTATACATTTCTTTTTGTACAACATCTGTAGTATCCCCAACACCTCTTAAAAATAATTCAGTATGTTCAAAGATAGGTGTTCTTATTTCCTTAACTCCAAAATTCTTTGCAACCCTTTTAAATACATTTTCTACATAATGCCATTTATAAGCATCTTGTGGAAGCATATCTTTAGTTCCCTTAGGTGCTTGCATTTCCATTATTACTCCTCCTTATTTATACAATGTATCTAGCAATTTAATCTTACCTTCTACCATTTCTTCAATTCTTTCAACGTATCCTTTAACATCTTTTACGTTACCGAAACGCTCTATTCTTCCTTCTTCAATAAAAACTACTTTACTTACCGCATCAGCTCCTAATGCAATAATGGTTTGATTATCTTCTATCATCTCCATATTATAGATACATTCTTTTCCTTCTTTTGTATAGCCTAAGTTTTCCATATTTCCAACCATATTCTTTTGTCTATACATGTAATATGGATGTAAATTTAAATCTTCAGCTAATTTACGGCTTTCTTTATACATATTTAAAATTTCATCCTGGCTCTTAAGTCCAAGCCCTTTTTTTAGAATGAAATTTTCATACATAATAGATCCTCTCTTTAAAGATAAACCATGAACAGTCAAACTATCTGGTGATAATTTCTTTATTTCCTCAGCTGTATGTCTAGCTTCTTCTAAGCCTTCTCCTGGAAGTCCTATTATCATATCCATGTTTATATCTTCAAATCCCAATTCTCTAGCCATTTTAAATTTATCTTTTATATCTTGTGATGTATGACCTCGACCTATAAGTTTAAGAGTCTTATCATTCATTGTTTGAGGATTTATACTAATTCTAGTAACTCCATATTTCTTCATTGATTTCAACTTTTCTTCTGTTATAGAATCTGGTCTTCCACATTCTACAGTAAATTCCTTTATATTTCTAGAGTCTACAAAGGAATTATATATCTTATTCATAATATTTTCAAATTCTTCTTCATTTACTGATGTTGGAGTACCTCCTCCAAAGTAAACTGTTTCTATTTTTAAGCCTTTTTCATCAATATACTTCTTTATTTCTTCTATTTCATAAGATAAAGCTTTTAAATAAGGTGCCACTAATTTTTTATTACCACCTATAGGATTAGCTGCGAACGAACAATAAAGACATCTTGTTGGACAAAATGCCATTCCAACATAAATAGAAATCACTTTTTCATTCTGATTTACATATTTTTCTTCAAATTTAGCAACTTCCATACATAACTTTGCCTTTTCGGCATGAGTATAATGTTCATTATAAAATATTTTTTCTATCTCATCCTCAGATTTTCCTTCTTTTAAATGCTTCAAAGCAATTTTTGAAGGTCTTATTCCTACTAAAGTTCCCCAAGGATAACTTTCTCCTGTAATTTCTGATAAAGATTTAAATATAATTTTTTTTATTGTTTCTTTAACTTTTTCTTCTTCTGTAAAGTTTGCTTCATTAATTATATCCTTATATTTAAAAACAACTTTATCATCACTTATTATTACTTCATAATCTCCGTCTTCTTCTGAAAACTTAAGTTCATCTAATGTAAAATATATATTAAACATTTGATATACGTCATATCTATATTTAAAATCATTTAATTTTATTTTTCTTTCCATTTCTTCTCCCTAATCTAAATAAGGATTTCTCTCCTTTTCAAATGCTATAGTCGATGATGGTCCATGTCCTGGATAGACCACTATATCATCTCCTAAACCTAATAGTTTATTTTTAATGCTTTCTATTATTTTTTTGAAATTTCCACCTGGAAAATCAGTTCTTCCTATAGAAGCTCTAAACAAAGTATCTCCTGTCAAAAGAACATTATCAATTAAGAAACAAAGTCCTCCTTCTGTATGTCCTGGTGTTTCAAATACTTCTATATTCTTATTGCCAAAAATTATAGTATCTCCATCTTTTAAATAACCATCAGCTTTTCTTAATTTTCCAAATAAAGATGGTACCTTTTCAGCCCACTTTTCATCAACTTCACTAATATAAAATGGAATATTATACTTATCTGCTATATATTCTACAGCCCCTACATGATCAAAATGACCATGAGTTAACAAAATATATTCCAATTTTATTCCTAAAGAATCCACCAATTCAGCAATTCTATCTCCTTCATCTCCTGGATCTACCATAAAAGCTTTTTTAGTCTTTTCATCTATGACAATATAACAATTTTCTTGTATTTCCCCTGTAATAACTTGTTTTACTATCATGATTACACCTCACAATTTAAAAATTTCTTTTACTGTCTAATAATATTGTTACAGGCCCATCATTAACTATATCTACAGTCATATCAGCCCCAAATTTGCCACATTCAACTTTAATATTAGTCTTTCTTATTTCATCCAAAAAAGTTTCATATAAACTCTCTGCTTCTGACCCTTTCATAGCTTCCATAAAATTAGGTCTTCTTCCTTTTCTACAGTCGCCATATAAAGTGAATTGAGAAATAATTAACAGTTCTCCTTTAACATCTAACAAAGACTTATTCATCTTATTATCTTCATCTTCAAAAACTCTTAAATTAATTATCTTATCTTTAATATAATTAACATCTTCTATCGTATCATCTTTTGAAATACCAAGCAAAACATTAAATCCTCTATTAATTGTTCCTATAACTTCACCATCTACAGATACACTAGAACTTTTTACTCTTTGAATTACTGCTCTCATCCTTTTTACATCTCCTAATTATTCATTCTAAATACATCAATTACTCCTTGAAGCTTTTTTATTTTTTTCATCAATTCTTTTAACTGTTCTCTAGTATCAATCTTAACTTTAATAGTCATTAAAGCTATATCTCCTTTTGAAGAATTTGCGTTCACGGCATTCAAATAGAGATTTGAATCAGATATAATGTTTGTAATATCTGATAATATTCCTTTTCTATCTTCACTTTTAATTCTTATCTCAGCAATATAAGATGCTCCTTTAGATGTTCCCCAATTAACCTCTAAAACCTTATTAGGATCATGAGCTATTAATGATTGCAAATTAGTACAATCTGTTCTATGTACAGATACTCCTCTTCCCTTTGTTATATATCCCATTATTTCGTCACCTGGTACTGGATTACAACATCTTGCAAATCTAACCATAAGATTACTCTCACCTTTAACTGTAATTCCATAATCTTTTGGAGTCTTTTCATTTCTTTCTGCTTTTTGTATTTGTTCTTCTATAAATTTACTTTCTGCATACTCACTATTCTTTTCTTTTTCTAAGATCAAATCTTCTTTAAGCTTAGAAACAAATGCTGATGCACTTGTATTACCCATTCCAATAACAAGATATATATCTTCAGTATTATGTATATTATATCTCTTTTGAATTCTGGCATAGGCTTCGCCTCTAAGTATATCTGCCAAATTCACAGACTGTTTTTTAAGTTCTTTTTCTAAAAGTTCTTTTCCTCTATTAATATTTTCTTCTCTCTTTGCTTTTTTAAACCATGAACGTATCTTACTCTTTGCTTGATTACTCTTTGCAATATTAAGCCAACTCATACTTGGTCCTTTTGAAGAAGATGATGTTATAACTTCTACTATTTCTCCTGTTTTTAACCTATAATCTAATGGTACAATCTTGCCATTAACTTTAGCACCAACACATTTATTACCTACATCTGTATGTATCCTGTATGCAAAATCTATAGGAGTTGAGCCACTTGCTAAGTTTATGACTACACCTTTAGGAGTAAAGACAAAAACCTCATCTGAAAACAAGTCAATTTTAAAACCTTCTATAAATTCTTCTGCATCAGACGTTTCTTTTTGCCATTCAAGCATATCTCTAAGCCATACAAGCTTATGTTCAAAATCTTGTTCTTTACTTTCTCCAGCATCATTTCCTTCTTTATATTTCCAATGTGCAGCAATACCATATTCCGCAGTTTTATGCATATCAAAAGTACGAATTTGAATTTCAAAAATTTTACCTTCTGAACCTATTACTGTTGTATGAAGAGATTGATACATATTGGGTTTAGGCATAGCTATATAGTCCTTAAATCTACCTGGTATAGGAGTATATATCGTATGTACTATTCCTAAAACAGCATAACAGTCTTTTACTGAGTTAACTAGAATTCTAATAGCTGTTAAATCAAAAATTTGCTCTAAATTCTTATTTTTATTAACCATTTTTCTATATATACTGTAAAAATGCTTTGGTCTTCCATCTACATCACAATCAATACCCGAATCATCAAGTTTTGTTGTTATTTCATTAATTATTTTAGAAATATAATTTTCTCTTTCTGCTCTTTTTTCTGCAATATCATGAACTAATTGATAGTATTCTTCTTCGTGAAGATATCTAAAAGATAAATCTTCAAGCTCCCATTTTATTTTTGACATTCCTAATCTATGTGCTAAAGGTGCATAAATATCTAAAGTTTCTTTTGCTTTAGATTTTTGTTTAGCTTTTGCAACATATTTTAGTGTTCTTAAATTATGTAATCTATCCGCAAGTTTTATTATGATTACTCTTATGTCTTTCGCCATTGCAAGCAACATTTTTCGAACATTATCTGCCTGCTGCTCTTCCTTTGTTTTATACTCAATTTTTCCAAGTTTAGTTACTCCATCTACTAAAGTAGCCACTTCAATATTAAATTCCAAACTCATTTCTTTAAAACTACATGGTGTATCCTCTAACACATCGTGTAATAATCCTGCCACTATAGTACTTGTATCCATGCCAAGTTCCGCTAAAATTCCAGCTACTTCTATTGGATGTATAATGTATGGTTCTCCAGAATCTCTTTTTTGATTTCTATGAGCATTTTCAGCAAAACAATATGCTTTTTTAACTAAATCTATGTCTACATTAGTACAATTATCTTCTATCTTTTTTATCAAAGTCTCAATCAAGATAATCT
>SVCK01000034.1 GCA_015058375.1 Clostridium sp. | reverse complement strand
GTATTGATAGATGGAAGCCGTAAGGTAATTTATTCGACTAAGGAAGAAGAAAAAAACAAGGAATGTATATCACAATTAGATGCGATAATAAATAGAATTCAAAATACAGCGTTAGATAACAATATTAAAAAGTTAAATGGACCATGGCTTCCACCATTAAATGAGATAATTTACTTAAATGAAATTATAGGGGATTTTAATATAGATAAACTTGAAGAAGATAAAAAATATGTTAAAGCATGTGTTGGTGTATTTGATGATCCAGAAATGCAAATACAGGGTAAACTGGAATTGAATTTGTCGGAAGATGGAAATATGATGCTTATAGGTTCTCCAGGTACAGGAAAAACTACATTATTACAAACGTTAATAACTTCATTATTGCAGAATTATACATCAAAGTTTTTAAATATTTATATTTTAGACTTTGGTACAAGAGTTTTAAAGATTTATGAGAATGCTCCACAAGTTGGGGGAGTGATAACAAGTGATGATGAGGAGCTATTAAGTAATTTTCTGAAATTAATAAATCAAGAAATTAGAAATAGAAAAAATATTTTATCAGATAATGGTGTTAGTAATGTTCTATCTTATAGGGAGATTACAGGGAAAATAATTCCTCATATATTAATTGTTATAGATAATTTTGCAGCTTTCACTGAACTTTATGAAGATTATGAAGATGAAATAACTAAAATTTCAAGAGATGGTGCAAATTTAGGGATAACTTTGGTGATTACTGCATCTAATTCATCAGATATAAGATATAAGATAAGTTCTAACTGTAAAATTATTTTGACTTTAAATTGTGTAGATGATTCAGAGTATAGTACAGTTCTTGGAAGAGTAAGTTTACAACCAGCAAAAAATGAAGGAAGAGGACTTGTGAAGTTAGAACGAATATGTGAATATCAAACAGCTCTTCCAGTTAAAGGGGAAAGTGAAGGAGAAAGAACTAAAAACATACAATCTTTAATAAAGAAATTAAACGAAAATTATGGGGAGAATGTAGCAAAAAAAATACCTGTATTTACTGAAAACATGTATATTAAAGATTTTAAAAATAATATATTCGATATATCATTAAAGAATTTTTACATTGGTGTAGATGTTGATGAATTTATAAATACAAAGCTTAATTTAGAGTATAACAGCTTTATTCCTGTTATAGGTAAACCTGCGATAGGAAAGAGTAACTTTTTGAAAGTTTGCGTAGCAATGCTTGATAAAGTTGAAGAAGATTTTAGTGTTTATGTTTTTGATTCTCAAAATTATGGATTATATGACTTACAAAATTCGTCTAATATTGAATTTTACAGTAATAATACTGATGAGATTATTGAGTGCCTAAATGAATTGAGAGAAGTATGTGAAGAGAGAAAAGAAAAGATTGATGATGAAATTATAGAAAGTAGAGGAAGAGTTAGAGATATCGATTTGGTTTCTAACTTAAGAAGAAATATTATATTAGTAGACAATATAAATGAATTTTTAAATAATCTTGAAGACGAGTTTGAAGTGATGGATTTATTTAATATGATTGTAAGTAAAAAGTCAGGATATGGATTTACAGTAATTGCAGCTGGAGAAGAAACTCAATTTATTGATAAATGTTATAATTATGAATTTATGGATACTGTCAGAAAAAATAATACAGGAATTATAATGAGTGAACTTGAGGAACAAGAATATTACAATATAAAATTAAATTATAGTTCTAAAGAAAAAAAGATAATTGCAGGAGATGGATATGTGGTGAATAAGGGAGAATATAGTAGGATAAAAATTCCTGTAATAATATAGGGAAAACATTAACAAAATATGCATTAATGTCTATAATTAACAATGTAAAAATAATGGAGGAAGATGATAGAAATGGCGGGAAAAATTAGAGTTACACCTGAAGAACTTAGAAGATCTTCAAGGTTATTTAAAACAAGTTCTAGTAATACAGAATCAATGTTAAACAAACTTACAAGAGAAGTAAATGCAATGAGTAATGCTTGGGAAGGTGCTGCACAAAATGCTTTCTTTAAAGAATATAATGAACTTAAACCTTCTTTGAAGAAATTCGTGCAATGTTTAAGTGGTATTTCACAACAGTTAGATGGCGTTGCGAAGACTATGGAACAAACAGATAAGCAAATTGCAAGTAAATTAAGAAGATAATTTGATTTTGCCTTCTACAATTGTAGAAGGCATTTTTAAGAGGTAATTTTAGTGGGATTTTTATTGACTAATAGAGAAAAGAATCAGAATTTAAAAAATAAAGAATTTATACATGATGCTACAGAAGAAAAAGAAAAATTAGAAGAAGTTAAAAAAACTGTAGAAAATAAAATTATTAATTATAAAAAAATAATAACAGACATTCTTAATGAATTTATTATAAATAGACCACACCTTATTAATGCAGTAGAACGTGGTGTTAAGAGTAAAAATGATTTAAAAAAAGAAATTTTAAAGTTCTTAGAGGAACAAGAAATAAAATTAGAGTCTTTTCAAGAAGAAGAACTTATAGAAAGATTTGAGCAAACAGTATGGGGGTATGGTATACTACAGCCTTTAATAGATGATCCAGATATATCAGATATAAAAACAGTAAATTACAATAATATACGAATTAAAGTTAAAGGTGAAAGAAGAAAATCAGATATAGAATTTGAAGATGCAGATAGTATGAAGACATATATCAACTATATTGCAGTTAAAAATAATTCGGTTTTAAGCGAAGTAAATGCTATACAAAAATTTACTGACAAAAATAGTTCGAAAGACTTTATCTTGAGAATTAACATTTCATCAGAATTTATAAATTCGAATGAACTTCCATGTCTTATTATTAGAAAAATTTCAAAGAAAAAATATACTTTAGATCAACTAAAAGATTTAAATATGTTTGATGTAGAAGTTCAAGAATATCTTGAAAAGGCAGCTGAATGTGGATTGTCAATGTTTTTTACAGGTAAAGGAGCTAGTGGAAAGACAACTTTAATGAATGCCTTAATTGATAAGATACCTTATGAAAAATCTTGCTTGGTAATTCAAGAAGCAGAGGAACTGTTTACTTATAGGCATCCTGATATATTATTTCAAAAAGTTCGTTATTCTAAGGGTGATGGGACTATTGAGTATAATTTAAGAGATTTATCTGTAAATGGTCTTTTGATGGATTTAGATTATTTTATAATAGGAGAAATTAAAGGCGCTGAAGCTTATGATATGGTGAATGCGATATATACAGGGCATGTTGGTATAACTAGTGTTCATGGAAATAGTGCAATAGAAGCTATTAATAAGATGGTTCATTATATGAAATATGTAAGTGATATGAAACGTTCAGAACTTTTAGAAATGTTAAGTAACATAGATGTTGTGGTGTTTATGAAAGATTTCAAAATTATGGAGATAACTGAAGTTGCTGGGTTTGATTATGAAAAACAAAAAATTATATTTAATAAAGTATTTGAATATAAAATTTCTAAAGAACGTGGCGAATATGTTACTGAATTTAAAAAAATAAATGAAAGTTGTGAAAAGGTAAATAAAAAAATATTATATAGTGAATACATGAATGATAGAAGTTAATATACAGAGGGATATGCTATGTTGTTAAAGTATTTAATAAGATTTTTATTAGTTATAATTATTTTGATTTTGCTATATTTAATAATAGATTTATTTAGAGAAATTCTTATAAGAGGATATATACTTGGCATCTGGAGCAAAGTACAGGATAAATATGAAGAAAGACAAAGAAAAAGAAAAACAGTATTGTTACTTGAGGGAGAGCATGAAAACAAATCTGTTTTAGAAAGAGTCGATATTCTTATAGAAAGAGCACAGCTAAAACGCTTTTTCCCGTTTTTAACAAGTGAAATATTGATAGTAGTAACATTAATTGTTGCATTTCTTATTTCTTTTTTAGTTTATAAGTTTTTTCAACTTATGATTTTTGCAATACCAGTCTTTTTCCTAGTAATTATGTTTACAATACTTTTATTACAGAGTATGTGCAAAATTACTTATGACAAGATAGATGAACAAGTACTTATATATATTAATATATTAGAAAATTTGGCAGCAAGTAATGGAGATATTGTGACAATAATGGAAAAATCAATACCATATTTAAAAGAACCTTTAAAAACTTTTACTACTCAGTTTGTATTTGAATGTAAAAAAGGCATAGAACTTGATGAAGCTTTTAAAAATTTTCAAAATAAGATTGAAAGTAAAAGATTAAAGCAGTTGTTAATAAATTTACAAGTTAGTAGTAAATTTAAGGCTAATTATAAAGATATTTTAAGTAAATCAAGGGTAATAATGAAAAATTATTTTTCAGAAAAAGAAAGAAGAAAAAAAGAAGTAAGAGAAGGAAGAATTGCTATAATAAGTATTCTTATTTTAGAAGGTTTTCTTGTTAAGTTAGTTAGTGGATTTATACCTAACTTATTTTTTGAACTAAAAAATAACCTTATAGGTAATATAATTTTGGAATATAATTTTTTTGTTATTATGTTTGCTATATATAAATTCATAACACTTGGAAAAATGAACAACTAAGGATGGTGATATGTATAAGGATTTTATTGATTTTATTGAACTTACTTATATTTGTGGCAATATTTATAGGAGTATATATATGGAAACTTGATGATCTTAGAAGCAAAATTCAAACTAAATCTGGTTTGAAGAAAAATAAAAAAGCAAAAAAAGAAGACATTACAAGTAAGAATATTAATAGATTTAATCAATTTTTAAAGAAAAAAAATAGTGGCTATTTTTCTTATGAGAGAATAGAAAAGTATTTGAAAAAGAATGGAAATCCTTTAAAACTAAGTCCAGGAGGATTTCTTATATGCAAAATGTTAATTTCTATAATAATATTTATTATATTTAGTTCGAATGTTATTTTCGCATTACTTTTATCAGTATTAGGTTTTTATTTAATTGATTTTATAATATATGAAAGTAATAAATCGGATATGAAAAAAATAAGAATACAGCTTGTTAATATTTATGATTTTTTATCTATTCAAACAGCTGCTGGAGTTTTTGTTGGAAATGCATTAACAGAAAGTTATCTTATGGCAGAAAATAAAAGGTTAAAAACAGCTCTTGCAGAGTTATGTGCGGAAATAAACTTGACAAAAGATGTTGAAGGAGCTTTGGATAAGTTTGGTGAATGCTTTAATTCTATAGAAATTGATTCTTTTATTTTAGTTGTTAAGCAATCATTAAAAACAGGAAAGATACAAAAGGCATTAGAAGATTTATCATCTTCTCAAAAAGATGCTAATCTTGTATTGATACAAGAACATACTGATAAAATTAATATAGTAAAAGATATAATACAGATGATGATGTATTTTGGAATTTTGGCTTTAATAATGTTTGGATTGTTTATGGAAATAAGATTTCAATTAAGTGGATTATTTTAGGAGGAGTAGCAATATATGAAGATTTTAAAGAATAATAAGAATAAGTTAAGTAAAAAATCAGGAGATGATAAACTTGTAATAAGTTTAGTTTTAATAGCAGTTGGTGTTATATTATGTTTTATATATAAAGATTCAATAAATACTTCTATTACAAGTGCGATAAGTTCATTGAATGAAAAAGTTAGTAGTTTGTTTGAAAATACAAACGAGTATTCTGATTCACACGGGTTAGAGAATAGCTAAAATTAGATAAGTTAAAGTAAATAAAAAAATACAGGTGCAAATATGAAAAAGAAAAAAGGAGAAGTTCAACAATTCTTTGTTCAAATAATATGTATTATATTTTCTTTTGTGATTTTACTTTATTCTATATATTTCTTAAAACAAACCTTAGCATATAATCATTTAAATACAGTTGCAAGAAAGTATATTTTAAAAATGGAAAGACAAGGGTGTTTGACTAGTAAACAGCTAGAGGAGATGAAAACTGAAATATTGAAAAATAATAATATAAAATCTTCTAGTATTAATATAACACCAGAAGCAGATTGTAAAGTTCAATATGGTGAGGATGTAAATATAGACATTAGTTGTGAAATAATTGTAACAAATATTGATTTAAGTAGCTTTAATTTTGAAAAGAGTGAAGATACTTGTGAGGTAGAAGTATCAAAATCTTCTACAGCAAGGTGGTAATATGCTTTTAAAGAAGAAAGGAACAGTAGCAGTTTTTGCAACAGTTGTATTTACAATTACAACTATAATTATTTTTATAGTTTATATTGTGACTTTAAATATTATTCAAGATGAGGCAGAGATGTCTAGTGATGATTTAGTATCTAGTGAACTAGCTGTTTACAAAAATATAAATTTAAGAAGTTTAGGAGAAAGTAAAAATTTAGATTTATTAGTTTTTAGTGATGATTCAGAACAAATTTTAAAGCCGTATATAACATTTATAGAATTTCTTATGAAGAATTTTAATGTTAATGAAAAATTACAGCCTATATATAAAGTTAATTTTATAAAAGGGCAGATAAATGTTAAAGAATTTATAATTTATAACGTAATGGAGAATGAAATTGAAGAAATTAATTATAAAAATGTTTTAAATTGTACGACAAGTGATTTAAATGGTTTTTTGGAGAACAAATCTAATCCATGTACAATTACAAAACATAAAATTGATATTGAAGAAGTAAAAACGCCTAAAGGAAATGTTGTTGAACATACAACAATATATGCAAAAATTAGTTTTCAAATTGAAACGTTATTTAGAAATAGCAAGACAGTAAATCTTGAAGAAGAAACAGATATTTTAAAGGAGTAGAGGGAGGAAAAAGTTGAAAAGTAAAATTATAGCTTTTTTTATATCTTTAGTTGTTACAGTAGTTTCCTTTTTATTGATTTTATTCATAGAAAATAAAATATATAATCCAGAAGGTACAACTTCTGTATATGTTGTGAAGGAAGAAAAGATTGAAAAAGGTTGTATAATCGATGAAAAAAATTTTGATGAGCTTTTTGATGTACAGAAAAGAAGAAGTGATCAAATACCTAAAGTTTATTTAGAGAACAAAGAAGATATATATAATCACAGGTTAAATCAAGATATTTATGAAAATCAAGTCGTGACTTGTGATAAGTTTGATGATTTAGATGATGAATTAAGTGAGATAAGTGAAAAAAGACTTACTACATTTAAAGCGGGAAATATTAGTAATGTTGTAGGAGGAATGTTAAGAGCTGGAGATAAGGTCGATATAATTTTAACATCTAAAAATCAATCTATAACTATTTTAGAAGATGCATTTATTTCAGAAGTGAGAACTTCTGATGGAGTAAAAATTGATAAATTAGATAAGACAAAATCAGCACAAATTATTACTTTTACAATGGATATAAGTGATGTGGAAAAGTTAGAAGCAGCCGAAGCACAGGGAACTATTAATTTAGCAAAGGTTGAAGACTAAATAGATGATATATTTGAAGTTATTAATAATATATGGTTTAGCATATCTATTTACTAATTTTTGCACCCTTATAATAACATATATAAACATAAATGATAATGATTGTATAAAATTTAATAGGTATAATAGACTTTTGATTTGCAATATAGGTAGTCTTTTGGCAATACTGTTGTATTTGTTTAATAATTCTATATTAGAGTTTACTGTTGAAATAGTATTTCTAATTATTCTAATTATTATAGCCTATATTGATTTAAAGACTCATTACATTTATGATATTACATCAAATTTACTGTTAGGATATTCTGTGATTGTATTTGTTGTTAAGTTTATAATTTGTATGCCTTATTTATGTACTTTGATTGGAATTGTTTTTGGATATTTTATAATTTTTATATTTTCCAAATTAAAATTTATTGGACAAGGTGATTTGAAAATTTATTTAGCATCATTTCTATTAATAGATAAATCATTTTTATGTCCAATTATATTAATAATATTTTCTTTGGGGATATCAGGCTTTTTTGGAATTATTGAACTTATATCTAGAAAAATTACGATTGAGTCTAGAAGAGCATTATGTCCAGCTATTGCGATAGCTGTATTTATTATGATGATTTTAACTTAGAAATAAAGGGAGATGAATTTATGGATAAAATAAATAAGCGTGAATTGATTCAAAAATTAACAGAAGATTGGGTAAAAGACATAGATTTTCTTGATGATACTGATAAAAACGAATTAGTTAAATTATCAGTGAAGCTTTACAGAACTGACTATAAGGAGCTTTATAACTTTTATGAGAATCTTACAAAACATGTAGAAAGATATGATGGTGAAACAATAAGTTATATAAAGAATGATGATAAATTCAATATATCCTTTTTGAATAAAACAATACAATTAGACTTTGAAGAAACAAAGACTTTAATAGTTGGGCTTATTGACATATTAGAAGATATTCTTCCTTTAGGGTCAGTAGTAAGGTTAAAGAAAGAGTACTTATCAAGAATGCTTCAAGGTGAAGATGTAGAGAATGTAGACATTGTTATTGTTAATAGATTTATTTTTCATAATGGCTCTAATGTATATATTCCTTATGCTGGTGTTCCTTATCCTACAGGTTTTGTAGGTAAAGCAAATGGAATATTATTTACTCCATCTCTGATAGAAAAAGTTTTACATAAAGGTTATAAAGAGGATCAAGATGCAGCTTATAGTTATCTAATGAAAAATGAACTAATAGTAGAGAAAAAAATGCATTCTTTAGGATTTGCAAATAATGAGGAAGTAGAAAAATTTAATGAATTAAGTAAAGGAGAATAATTATGATAAAAGTTGATGTACAGTCCATAAGAGCAGAAATTAATAAAGTTTCACACGAAATTAGTAATTTTGAGCCATATTCAAAGAATTTCATTAGTGACAGCGTAAACAGTTTAGAAGGATTTAACTCAGATTTTATTTCAAAGATGAAAGATGCTCTAAATAATATGAAAGATACTGAGGCACCCAAATTGCTTGAAAATATAAAAGCATACTGTAATAATTGTGCGGCTTTAGCTGATTCATTTGAAAAAACAGATGAAAACTTAGCTAAAAGTACAGGAGGTAGTAATTAATTATGGATAGAAGTAATGCCTCATATTCGAACAAAATGATAAAAGCTTATGTTGAAGAAATAACAAAACAAAAGAAACTGATAAAGAGAAATTTTGAAGAAATGGATTTTGAAAATGCTGATGCAAGAAATAAGTTTAAGGAAATTGTAAATGAAATGATAAGAAATTGCGATTCACTTATATCAAAGCTAAATAGTTATTCATTTAAATAGGGGGGAGTTAAAGTATTTGAAAGGGGATATTAAAGTAAACTATGGAACCCTTGATGAAATTGTTAAGAAACTAAGGAAATATAAAAATGCTCTAAACTCAATGGAAAGATCTATTGAAAATATGAATAGTAAGATAGAGAATGAAAATAAGGGAGAAAGTGTTAGTGCATTAATATACAAATATCAAGAGATAAAAAGGCAGATAAAGAGTTGTGAAAGGGAAATAGATGATTTATACAATATATTTAGAAGTTACATATCAGATATGACATCAATAATAAGACCAATATCTTATCATCAGATGATGAGAGTAAGCAGAAATGATATATACTGGAATATGAAAGAGATATTTGGTAGTGTTGATAAGATAAAAAGACTTAAGAATAAGAGCTTATTTGGAAATGTAACTAATCCTTTTAATGATGATGAGCAAAAGAAAAATGAAGAAGAGAATGCCCAAAAGTTAAAACAAGCAGTAAAAGATATAGAAAAGTATTATAATAGACTTGAAACTG
>SVCK01000033.1 GCA_015058375.1 Clostridium sp. | reverse complement strand
CCATTAGGTTCCCCTGTTACAACTTCACTATATCACAACAATTATAAGAAGCTTATACTTACTAAAATGCTTTATTCTAGAGTCTAATTTATTCTCCAAATAGGCTTTTTTTAATTGCTTAATTAAATCCTGGCTCTTTATAAAATATGTACTTACTCTCTTTTTTGCAACAGCAATTCCTATTGAAGTCGCAAGGTGAATTTTCTTTTGGTATAACCAAATTATTATCCACCCTCATAGCAGGTGGTTTTATGTTTCGCATTTGCTCAACAGACTAAAGTCCATAAATTAAAAAAATCATCTCACAAACCAGCAATATATCAGTACTGATTTGTAAGATGATTTTTAATGTGTTACCCTATTTTTACACTTAAGACTTTTGTTAAATATTTTTCTATATATGATATTTTTTCTTTTATATTCATATCACACTTTAAAATGCCAAATACGCCATAAATTATGAATCCAGCCATAGAATCTACATTATCAATTTTTTCTATCAAATCTTTTTCTTCAAGTTCTATTAAAAGTTCTTTAACTGCATCATATATAGAATCAATAATCTTTAGCTCAATCTGCTCATGTAAAATTTCATTTCCTTTTCTATGATAATATAAATCCACTCCTTCTGGATCATCTAATCTAATCATAATTTTGCTTAAGCTGTCTAGTTTCTCATAAATAGTGATATCTTTATTACTTATGATGTCAATAAACTCTTGACTACATTCATTTACATAGTTATCCATGGCATTATTAAATAATTCCTGTTTAGACTTAAAATATCTATAGCACAATCCTTGTGCTACACCTATGCTATTAGCAATATCACCCATAGAAGTCCCTTCATAGCCTTTTTCTAAAAACATTACCTTAGCTACGTTTAAGATTTCTTTTTTTCTTATCTCTGGTGGCTTTGAAATTCTATTCAACTATATCACTTCCTTTACATATACTATTATATATTAATATAATATAATATAAGAAAGGTTTATTTTTCAAGTCTTATTTAACACTTTTGACCAAATATGCTCTGTCATTCACAAACCTAAAGTCAATATGTCTGAATTTATTTGAACTTAACATACTACATATTTCTTTTTCTGAATACATTTTGACATCTCCACAGTTCATTAAATTTAACCTTAATAGAACATTCATAATATTTCTTGTAATTGCAGGCTGCCAGCAGTCACCTAATATAAATATTCCTCCATCTCTTAAAACTCTATTAAACTCTCGCAATACACCTTCCGGATTAGGGTAATGATGAAATGAATCATTGCATATTATTACATCAAATGTTGAATTATAATAGGGTAAATTTTCCGAATCCCCCAAAGTTAAATCTGCATTATTCTGAAGTTTAGCTTTTGCTTTCTCTAACATTTTTTCCGATATATCTATTCCATAAAGCTGTGCCTCTCTATATTTATCATGAATCATTTTCAATACATTACCTGTTCCACAGCCAACATCAAGAATTTTCTTTCCATCTAAATTACCTGTTGTCTTAATAATATGATTATAAATTTTTCTTGCATGCTCACTATTAAAATCTTCATCATATGTTGAAGCTTGTTTATTAAAACTCTCTCTTGACTTTTTTTTATAATCCATATCAATACCTCCATATTATATTAAGCAACGTCTAGTTTCATTTCTTCTTTTATTTTTTTTGTCAAAACAAATTTGTAATAGATAAGAATTGTTACCATAGCTGCTAGATGACTAATTAATACTGCAATCCATATTCCGTTAGTTTGTAGTGAAGTATCAGCAAATATTTTTGCTAATGGCATACGAATTATACAATAATAGAAAATCATGAAATACATAACTACAGCAGGATTTCCACTTCCATTTATAATTCCTAATATACAGTTACTTATTGCATTACATACATATCCTATAAATATTATTAGAAAATAACTACGTACGATAGCTGCAACCTCATCACTTCTTACAAATGCACTAGAAATATATCCTGAACATAAAGTTACAATTAAAGCTAATACAAAAGTAATAACAATTCCATAAAGAAGTCCAAAGTGCAAGTATTCTTTTGCTTTTCCAACTTTTTTAGCCCCTACGCACTGACCTGCTGCAACAGTTAATGCCATATTTAGAGCCATAGCAGGATATAATAATAGTCCTTCAACTTTACCGCAAATACCAAATCCCGCTATAACTGAAACACCAAATCCTCCAACAATAGAAGTTACAAAGCTTGTGCTGACAGCTGGAATACACTGTTGAATAATAGAAGGTATAGATTTCTGTAAAAGAATTTTACATATACTTGTATCAAAATCTTTTAATCTTACCTTTATAAATTTATGCTTTTTAAAATATCCAATCATACATACAACCATGATGCCTTCTGATAATACAGTTGCAAAAGCAGCACCCTTTATACCTATTAATTTTATAAATATTGGATCTAAAATTATATTTAAAGCAGAAGAAATAGCTAAGAACTCCATTTGAACAACTGAATTACCTAAGCTCCTTGCAATTGCAGATAGATATAGAAATATATTTACGAAAATAAATCCACATAAATATATAACTAAATATGATTTGCTTCCTTCAAATATGTCTGCAGGTGTATTTAACAAATTCAATATAAGATTAACAAAAATAATACATAGCACAGAAATTATAATACTTGAAATAACTGATAATATTACTGCTGTTGATATAGATTTATTTTTTCCATCTTCATCTTTTGCCCCAAAAAATTTAGAAATTAATATTGATGCTCCATTAGATCCTCCCATTGCTACTGAAGTTAGAAGTAATACTATTGGATAAGATACAGTTAATGCTGCAACTGCTTCTTCACCCATTAAATTTCCTACCCATAAGGTATCAATTATATTGTAAGCTATAGTTAATAAGAAACTCATAAATATTGGCACTACCAACCCCAAAAACAATTTGGAAGCATTTCCATTTGTAAAATCTTTTTTCAAGTTTTTCATTTAT
>SVCK01000032.1 GCA_015058375.1 Clostridium sp. | reverse complement strand
CATGAATTCATTTCTAAATCCAATAAGTCCTCTCGCTGGAATCTTAAATTCTAATCTTGAATATCCATTAACAGCTGATGTCATATTAACAATTTCACCTTTTCTAGGTCGTAGCTTTTCCATAACAGGTCCCATAAATTCTTCTGGTACATCTATAGTTAAATATTCGATTGGCTCCAACTTTTTACCATTTTCTTCTTTGTAAATTACACTTGCTTTTGAAACTTGGAATTCATATCCTTCTCTTCTCATAGTTTCAATTAAAATTGATAAATGTAATTCTCCTCTTCCTGAAACCTTATAACAATCTGGAGTTATTTCTTCAACTCTTAAGCTTACATTAGTTTCAAGTTCTTTCATTAATCTATCTCTTAAATGTCTTGAAGTTATAAATTTACCTTCTTGTCCTGCAAGTGGAGAATCATTTACCATAAAGTTCATACTTAATGTAGGTTCATCAATATGTACAAATGGTAAAGCTTCTGGATTTTCTGCATCAGCTATAGTATCTCCTATATTAGCATCTAGTACACCACTTACGGCAACTATATCTCCCATACTTGCTTCTTCTGTTTCTTCTCTCTTTAGTCCATTATATACAAAAAGATTAGTTATTTTGTAATTCTTAACATTACCTTCATGATCCATCAAAGCAACATTTTGATTTTTCTTAACTGTTCCTCTATGTATCTTTCCAATTGCTATCTTTCCAACAAAAGCATTTGAATCTAATGTAGTTACAAGCATTTGTAATGGTGCATCAACTGAACCTTCTGGACATTTTACATGTTCAATAATTGTTTCAAATAAAGGTTGCATTGTTGTACTTTCATCTTCAACATTATACTTAGCTATACCATCTCTAGCTGAAGCATAAATTATTGGGAAATCTAATTGTTCATCATTTGCACCTAATTCTACGAATAAATCAAATACCTCATCAATTACTTCATCTGGTCTTGCATCTGGCTTATCAATTTTGTTAATAACAACTATTGGATGTAAGCCTAACTCTAAAGCCTTTTTAAGGACAAACTTTGTTTGAGGCATTGGCCCTTCATATGAATCAACAACTAATAAAACTGAGTCTACCATTTTTAAAACACGTTCAACTTCTCCACCGAAATCTGCGTGTCCTGGAGTATCAACTATATTAATCTTAACTCCATTATGCATAACTGCAGTATTTTTAGAAAGAATTGTAATTCCTCTTTCCTTTTCAAGATCATTTGAATCCATAACTCTCTCTTGAACTTTTTCATTTGTTCTAAAAATATGACTTTGCTTTAATAATGCATCTACTAATGTAGTTTTACCATGGTCAACGTGAGCTATAATTGCAATGTTTCTTATGTCTTCTCTTTTTATTAATTCCATTGTTTTCCTCCATCTGGCTTTTTTATGTAAACCTATAAATAATTTTCTCCAAAATAAAATTGGATACAACTGTATCCAATTTTCAACAACATTTTTATTTTAAACTTTATTATGAAAAAAGTCAATATATTATATTTCCATTATAATTGGTAAAATCATTGGTTTTCTCTTAGTTTTTTCATATAAGAATTCTCTTAGTTCATCTCTCATATTAGATTTTAATGTAGCCCAATCTTTAATATTTCTTCTTTCACATTCATCAAGCACATCTTTTACTATTGCTTTTGCTTCTTCCATTAATCCTTCAGATTCTCTAACATATACAAATCCTCTAGAAATTATATCTGGACCAGCTATTACTGTACCTGTTTCCTTTTGCATTGTAACAACTACAGTTAATATACCATCCTGTGATAAATGTTTTCTATCTCTTAAAACAATATGCCCAACATCACCAACACCTAATCCATCAACAAATACCTGTCCTGAAGCTACTGTGCCTGTCTTTTTAATATAGCTTCTTGTTAACTCTATAACATCACCATTACTTGCAATCAAACAGTTACGCTCATGCATTCCTAATTTACATGCAAGTTCTACATGTTGCTTTAGATGTCTATATTCACCATGAACTGGCAAGAAAAATCTTGGTTTCACTAATGTATGCATAAGCTTTAGCTCTTCTTGACAAGCATGCCCTGATACATGAACATCTGCTAGTGCTTCGTATATTACTTCTGCTCCCTTAGCAAACAATTGATTAATAACTTTTGAAATAAACTTCTCGTTTCCAGGAATTGGAGAAGCCGATATAATTACTGTATCTCCTTCAATAACATTAATCTTTCTATGTTCCGATGCAGCCATTCTTGCTAATGCTGACATTGGTTCTCCTTGACTTCCTGTTGTTATTAAAACAACTTGATTATTTGGGTATTTAGAAATATGGTCAATTGATATCAAAGTTTCATCCTTTGCTTCAAGATAACCTAATTCAAGAGCAACTTGAACTATATTTTCCATACTTCTTCCTGACACCGCTACTTTTCTTCCATAAACCTCGGCCGCATCAATTATTTGCTGAATTCTATGAACATTTGATGCAAAAGTCGCTACAATAATTCTTTCTTTTGCATTTCTAAATAATTTCATAAAGCTGTCACCAACTGTTTTTTCAGACATAGTATATCCTTTTCTTTCTACGTTGGTTGAATCAGCCATCATTACTAATACGCCTTTTCTTCCAAGCTCTGCAAATCTAGCAAAGTCTGTTAATTGTCCATCAATTGGCGTATAATCAATTTTAAAATCTCCTGTGTGTAATACCACTCCTAATGGAGTATGAATAGCTATTGCTACTGAATCTGCTATTGAATGATTTGTTTTTATAAATTCAACAGAAACACTATTCAATTTAATTATATCTCTTGGCTTAACTCTAATAAGTTCTGTTGAGCCTAATAATCCGTGTTCTTTTAACTTAGTCTCAACTATACCAAGAGTTAGTTTAGTTCCATATACTGGCACATTTAATTGTTTTAAAACATATGGCAATGCTCCAATATGGTCCTCATGTCCGTGAGTTAAAAATATTCCTCTTATCTTTTCTTGTTTTTTTAATAGGTATGAGATATCAGGAATTACAACGTCTATACCAAACATATCTTCATCTGGAAATCTAAGTCCGCAGTCTATAACCACTATATCATCTTTGAACTCAATAGCCGTCATATTCTTCCCAATTTCATCCAAACCACCTAGAGGTACTATTTTAACCTTAGCTCGTTCAGTTCTCATACTTCCCCTCCTTATATTATATTATTTTATATATAAACAAAAGATTTCTTCTCATCAAAGCAATCTTTTTATTCATCTTTTTTTCCCTGACACTTCTCGCATATTCCGTAAAACTTAACACTATGATTTATAATTTTAAATCCATAATTATTTTCTATAGATTGCTCAAGTTCATCCAAAAGGTCATCTTCAACCTCTATTACAGAATTACAATTGCTACAAATCAAATGATGATGTCTGTGTCTTTCATCACTATGAACCAACTCATATCTACTACATCCATCATTTAAATGCAATTTACTTACAATTCCTATTTCCTCTAATAACAAAATAGTTCTATATACTGTAGCAAGGCCAATTTCAGGGCACTTTTTCTTCACTTCATCATATATTTCTTCTGCTGTTAAATGCTGCCCTTCGCTATCTACTATAGTATCTACAATTGCTCTTCTTTGTGGAGTCAATTTATAACCTTTCTTTTTCAATTCTTCCTTAAGAACATCGTAATCTATTTCGATAATTCTTTCCATTATAACAACACCCTCACTTTACTTTTTAAATTAAAAATCTTACTCTATTTCTTCCTGCATTAGAAGTTCATATGTTTCTGATACTATATCAAATTCTTGATCATCATCTATAGTAATATAGTTATCATTTCCTTGTTCATCTTGAACATATTTCAAAACATATGCCTCATCTGCTTCAACATCTGCAGGTGTTACAACAACATATTCAGAATCTAAATCTTCAATTCTAAAGAAAGTAATAACTTTCATTTTTTCTTCTTTACCTTCTTCATTTAATAAATATATAAATTCAATATCTTTTATCATTTTCGTATCGCTCCTTTTGTAATCATTTTAAGTAGTTATTATAGATATTGTCAATAATTATTTTCAATTAATTATTTTTACTTCATATTTGAAAGCCTATCAAGATATCCTTGAAGTATATATGTCGCAGCTATTTTATCTACTATTTTTTTTCTTTTTCCCCTTGATAAATCAGCCTCTAACATAGCTCTATGTGCTGCAACTGTTGTTAATCTTTCGTCCCAAAAATCTATTTTAATATCAATTTCTTGTTTTATCAACTGAGAAAATTCTATAATTTTCTCACCTGCAAAACCTATTGAATTATTCATATTCTTTGGTAACCCTATTACTATAGTTTCAACATTATATTCATCACATATTTTTTTTATTTCTTCTATATCTTTTGATTTTTTTTCTCTTCTTATTGTTGTTATTCCTTGTGCAGTAAACCCCAAAGGATCTGACAGTGCAACCCCTATAGTTTTCTGCCCAACATCTAAACCTAATATTCTCATTTTCAACTCCACAATATATTAAATATTTAAAAGGTGCCCGTTTAACGGGCACCTTTCTATTTTATCTCTAAATAAGATTTGATTACTTCTTCAAGGATCTCATCTCTTTCTAGTTTCCGTACTAAAGCTCTTGCTCCGTTATAATTTGTAATGTAAGTAGGGTCTCCAGAAAGCAAATATCCGACAAGCTGATTTATAGGATTATATCCTTTCTTTTGAAGTGAGTCATACACTTCTGTTAATATAGCTTTTGTTAAGACTTCCTTATTCTTAGAAACATCAAACTGCATTGTTCTCTCTATATCATTACTCATAATAATGCTGCAATTATTAGCAGCTCACCCCCTTACACTTATAATAAGGATAATATTTAACTAATATCTTTATTATATCCATTTAATACTTCCTTATACAAGTAATTATACTCTAATTTTTTCTAATTGTATACTATTTTACTAAAGAATTAATAATTCCAAATACGGATTCGACAGCCTCATTTATCTTTTCTGAATTTTTACCACCGGCTTGAGCCATGTCTGGTCTTCCACCACCGCCTCCGCCTACAATAGCAGCAACTTCTTTAATTATTTTTCCGCAATGAATTCCTTTTTGTACACTATCTTTAGTTGCCATAGCTACTAAGTTTACTTTACCTTCATTTTCACTTAATAAAACAACTACACCTGTGTCAATTTTATTTCTAATTTTATCTGCCAAATCTCTTAATGCATTACCATCAACATCTTTTAAGGCATAAGATATAACAGTTAAATCATTAAGCTTCTTCGCAGAATTTAATATTTCTCCTTCTGCTCCACTTGTAAGCTTACTCTTAAGTTCAGAAATTTCTTTTTCTTTTTCTTTAAGTTCTGAATTTTGAGTTGCTATTCTTGTTAAAATATCTTTTTCACTACACTTTAATGCATGACAAGCATCCTTTAACATTTTTTGTTTTTCTTCTACATAATTTATAGCCCCAAATCCTGTTACAGCTTCAATTCTTCTTATACCAGCAGCAACACCTGATTCACTTAATATCTTAAATAATCCTATTTCTCCTGAATTTTTAACATGTGTACCACCACATAATTCTTTTGAAAATTCTCCAACACATACAACTCTTACTTTTTCACCATATTTGTCATCAAATAATGCCATAGCACCTGATTCTTTAGCTTCTTCTAATGTCATAAGCTTAGTTTCAACATTATATACTTCCATTATTTTTTCATTGACAATCTTTTCAACCTTTTCGATTTCTTCTGCTGATAGTCCTTGGAAATGAGTAAAATCAAATCTCAATCTTTCATCATCTACATATGAACCAGCTTGGTTAACATGATCACCTAAAACTTCTTTTAAAGCTTCTTGAAGCATATGTGTTGCTGTGTGGTTTTTACAGATATTGTTTCTTCTTACTTTATCAACTGTTAATTTTACAACATCACCAATCTTTATTGTACCTTCTTCTACTTTAACATATTGAATTGTCTTTGAACCAACATTTTTCTTTGTATTGTACACTTTAACTACAACACCATCTTCTGTTATTAGTCCTGTATCACCTATTTGGCCTCCCATTTCAGCATAGAAAGGAGTTTTATCAACAATAACATAACCTTCTTCACCTGCTGATAAACTTTCTTTAAAATCTGTATCAGTTGCAAGAGCTAATACTTTTCCTTCATATTCAGTTTCAGTATAACCAACAAATTCTGTATTTATAGAAGCATCTAATTTATTTATAGCAAGTTCTTCACTTCCCATGTAAGAACTTTCTCCTCTTGCATTTCTTGCTCTAGTTCTTTGATCTTCCATTTCCTTTTCAAAAGTTTCTCTATCAATAGTTAATCCTTTTTCTTCACAAATTTCTTCTGTTAATTCATAAGGGAATCCAAATGTATCATAAAGTTTAAATGCCTTCTTACCATCTAAAACTGTCTTATTTTCTTTCTTTAATTCTTCAATATACTCAGCTAATATATTAATTCCTGAATCTATAGTTTCATTAAATCTTTCTTCTTCTAAAGATACCATCTTTTTGATATAATCTTGCTTTTCTACTAATTCTGGATAAGCTCCTCCATAGTTTGCAATTACTTCATCTACTATTTCAGTTAAAAATAAATCCTTAATTCCAAGAAGTCTTCCATGTCTTGCTGCTCTTCTTAAAAGTCTTCTTAATACATATCCTCTACCTTCATTGCTTGGGCTTACCCCATCAGCTATAAGCATAGTAACACCTTTAACATGGTCTGTAATTATTCTTAAAGAAGCATCGCTACTCTTATCATCACCATATTTTACATTTGCTCTTGCAGTTACTTTAGATAATATATTTTTTACTGTATCTATTTCAAATATATTATCTACTCCTTGCATTATTGTAGCAATTCTTTCAAGTCCCATACCTGTATCTATATTAGGATGAGCTAATCTATTATAATTACCGTCCTCATCTTTATCAAATTGAGTAAATACAAGGTTCCAGAATTCAACAACTCTATCTTCATCAGAAGCTTTTAGGAAATCCTCAACTGTTCTTATAGTTCCATCTCCTCTATCATAATGGATTTCAGAACATGGTCCACATGGCCCTACTCCTATTTCCCAAAAGTTATCATCTTTACCTAATCTAAATATTCTTGCTGGGTCTACATCTGTTTTACTAGTCCATATATCAAAAGCTTCATCGTCATCTTGATAAATTGTTACATACAACTTATCTTTTGGAAGTTTTAATACTTCAGTTATAAATTCCCAAGCCCATGGAATTACTTCTTCTTTAAAATAATCTCCAAAAGAAAAGTTACCTAACATTTCAAAGAATGTACCATGTCTTGAAGTTTTACCTACATTTTCAATATCACCAGTTCTGATACATTTTTGGCATGTTGTTACTCTTCTTCTTGGTGGTTCTTGTAGTCCTGTAAAGTATGGTTTTAATGGAGCCATACCAGCATTTATTAATAATAAACTATTGTCATTTTTAGGTACAAGAGAAAAGCTCTTCATTCTTAAATGACCTTTGCTTTCAAAAAACTTTAAAAATTCTTCACGTAAATCATTTGTGCCAATGTTTTTCATTTTCGTTCCTCCAAATTCTTCATATAAATATATAAAAGTAGCCACATCACATTTTTAATGAAATAGCGACTTTTTTAAAACCTATCAAAAAGGTTATAAAAAATAATTTTCACAATGAAAAAAGCTTTCATCCCTAGAACTCAAGGGACGAAAGCATTACTTCCGCGGTACCACCCTAATTATGTATAATTTTTTATACATCTCTTAGATACACATAAAACTCATAGGTAGCTTCAAAATATATGCTAAAAAGTTTTCACCAACCACTTTTTCTCTGAAATAGTCATTATAAATTTACTCATCCTAATCATCGTTTAATATTAAATTCTCTTAAAATTATATTTTAACTTCACACATATGTCAAGAAAACATATTCTACAACATATATTTCTTTACTTAATCTTATACATCACACTTAATAAAAATTCAAATATTGTCTTCTTCTAATTATATAGAAAATTATAAAGTGCCTTTTTATTTTCTTCTTGGTTCCAATTAAGATGATAAACTCCACTATTATTATCTGATGTTGTTCCATCAATCGGTATTCTGAATTCACTTAATTTATTATCATCATGATTATATATTACAGTACCTAATCTTAAAATTTCTTCAATAGACAGATTAGTTTCTGATAATTTACATAATTCATAAATTACTTTTTGATATCTTACAAAACCTATGTTATTCATTTTATTAAATATTCCATGCATGACAACTCTTTGTCGATGAGTTCTTTTGAAGTCAGAATCTATATTTCTTATCCTAGAATATATTAATGCCTGAGCACCATCTAACTTAACATTTCCTGTCTTTTTTATATAAGATTTTTTGCACCTTTCATTTATATAGTTTCTTTCAGCTTCATTAAT
>SVCK01000031.1 GCA_015058375.1 Clostridium sp. | reverse complement strand
AAACTATAATGGAGGAAGTGGAAAAATTGATGCTTTATTAGAACTTGTTACTCAAAGCATTGATGAAGGACATAAAATACTTATATTTTCTCAATTTACTTCTATATTACAAAATATAGCAAAGACGTTTAAAATTAATGAAATATCTTATAGCTATCTAGATGGTTCTACTTTAGGAAAAGTAAGAGGAAAATTAGTAGATGACTTTAATAATAATGATGATATAAAGGTATTTTTAATATCTTTAAAAGCAGGGGGAACAGGCCTTAACTTAACTAGTGCAGATGTTGTTATTCATTTTGATCCATGGTGGAATCCAGCAGTAGAAGAACAAGCAACAGATAGAGCTCATAGAATAGGACAAAAAAATGTTGTTGAAGTTATTAAGATGATTTCAAAAGGAACTATTGAAGAGAAAATAATTGAACTTCAAGACGAGAAGAGGAAACTTATAAATAAAGTTGTTGGTGAATCTGGAGATTTAGATGCAGACTTTAGCAACTTTACTGATGAAGATATTTTATCATTATTTCAAAAAAATACTTTATAAACTTGATTCCATTAACATAATAGGTACATACAATAATTATATAAATAAAGTTAAGTATTAATTAAAAGATAAAGGATGACGGTTTTAATTGGAAAAAATTTTTGATTTTATAACAAGGGATGCATTTGTGCTAATCCCTGTTATTTTTATATTGAATAGAATTATTAAAGGGACAGAAAAAATTAAAGAAAAATATATACCTTTAGTTATGTTATTTATTTCATTAGCTTTTTCTTTTTATATGTTAGGTTTAAATGCTAATGGATTTATTAATGGCGTTTTAGTATTAGGTGCCTCGTTCTATTTAAGTAATTGCTCTATTATAAACGACAATAAAAAATAAGTATCATAATTTATAATCTATTTTAATATATTTAATATTATTAAATTTAGGAGATAGAATGTTTATGAGTGACTTTATGAGTTATATTACTGAAAATGCAATTGTCTTGATACCAGTACTATATATTATTGGAACTATATTCAAAAATACTGAAAAGTTTCCTGATAAATATATTCCTTTAATATTGCTTCCTATCGGTATTGCTCTTTCTGTATGGATTATGGGAATGAATGTAGAGAGCGTTATACAGGGTGTTTTAGTTACAGGTGCTACAGTTTATACTAATCAGCTTGTTAAACAGCAAAAGAAAACAGAATAATAGATTAGTTTTAAGTTGACTTTGTGAATTTTTACGGAGATGTATCAAATATTTTGGATGAATGTTTTTGATACATCTCCAATTTTTGTATTTTTTAAACGTCAAAAACAAAGTCTAAACTTATATATTATTGTTGAAACAAAATAATTTCTAAAATATAATATATATTTAACAAATGAGTAAAAATGGGGAATTATATTGCAATTTGCAATTAATTCATTGGATGAAGATAATTATTTATATTGTTATATATAATAAGGATAGCCTCTAAGAGGAGAGAAATTGATAGATTAAATGATGATTTACAAGATAATAACAATAAATTAAGAAAGATAAAGCATGATTATGGAGCACAAATTTCCTATTTTTATGGTCTTTGTTTAATGGATAGATATAATGACTTGGAAAGTGCATTAAAAGATGTAATAGATAAGGGTAATTATTCTAATGATATTAACAAAAAAATTTTAATTCTGTTTTACAATTAGCTTTAGAAACAGCTATTAAGAGTGATGACATTAGAGTAACTATAGAAGAAAGAGCAGATTTAAGCAAATTAATTATTCCAGAGCTTGAGCTATTTAGAGTTTTGTCTAATATTATAAGCAATGCGGTTGAAGCTATGGAAGGACAAGGCAATCTATTTGTTAAAGCTTATCAATTATAAGAAGAAGTTATAATTTTAATACAAAATGATGGGCCTCAAATTCCAAAAGATGCATTGCTAAATATTTTTAAGACAGGTTTTACAACAAAGGATAATACAGAGAAAGGACATGGATTTGGATTAAGTATCGTAAAAGAATTAGTTGAAAAATATGATGGACAGATAAGTGTTGCAAGTTCTAAAGAGTTAACTGAATTTAGAATAGTTTTTAAATGTAATAAATAGAAAGGGGAGTGTAAAAAATGATTTGTTAAACTTAATTAACTAAAAGAAAATAGAGACAGTAAGTAGATTTGTGTAAATCCAAATTTGCCTACTGTTTTTTTGTATATTCATTTAATATATAACCTCTTTTTTTTAAAACTCTCATTTTCATAATTTTACATACTTATAATGTAAAATTATCAATTAAAAGCAAAATTGATTTTAAGCTAAAAAATGTTTTGCTATTATAACAAAATATAAAAAATCATTAAAAGATAAAAATTCAAAATATTATTTAGATAGATTTTGTTTTTACAATATAAGTAATAAAATGTAAAAATAATACATGAAGAGAACTTTCTCTCTCCTTTAAGTAAAAAATTTAAAAAAAATTAAACTTAGATAAAAGATGGTCAATATATAAATTTTAGAAATATATTGTTAATAAAGGAGGGATTTAGAGTGTTACCGATACAAAGAAAAATAAGTGCATATAATCATTCTGATGGAAACAATATTCAGTATATTGTAATTCATTATACAGGTAATAAGGGTGATACTGCTTTAAATAATGCAATTTATTTTAATCGTGGAGATAGACAATCTTCTGCACATTATTTTGTTGATGATAATTCAATATGGCAAGTAGTTGAAGATTCAAATGCGGCATGGCATGTTGGAGATGGAGCAGGGCGATATGGTATAGGCAATCACAATTCTATTGGTATAGAGCAATGTTGCATGGCGAATGGAGAAATTTCTGTTGTAACTGAAAATAATTGCGTTGAATTAACTAAATATTTAATGAAAAAGTATAATATAAATGTTGATCATGTAGTGAGACATTATGATGCTAGTAGAAAAATATGTCCTAATTGGTCCGCAAATAATTGGGCTAGATGGTGGAAATTCAAAGAAAAGTTAAGTTCAAATGAATTGGAGGGACAAGAATTGTTAGCTAATTTGAAAGAATATTTTGTAGATGACTATTATAGAGAAAATAATCCAGATGTAGTTAAAGCATATGGCACGTCTCATGAAGCTCTATATAGACATTACATTGAGTTTGGAAAGAAGGAAGGAAGAAAACCTAATGCTTATCCTGAAGATTGGAATGAGGCTTATTATTTAATTAATAATCCTGATGTTCTAGCAAATGTAAATACAGGTATGGCATTTACATCAGGTTTACATCATTATATCATTATTGGTTATAAAGAAGGAAGGAGTTATGCTAAACCAGATATTTTAGAGGAGGATACTGATAAAGATAGAAATAGTAGTGATGATTTAGCTAATGATAGTGAAATTTTCTATAGGGTTATAAGTGGCTCTTATAAAAATAGAAAAAATGCAGAAAAGAAAGCAAGAAAACTTAAAGAAGCAGGTTTTGAAAGCTTTATTGATATGTATAATAATTCAAAAAAAGGGTAATGAATATTTTAATATCTATTGTAAGTGTAAAAGAACTCTAGTGATAGGGTTCTTTTTTGATATAAAAAAATTTTTATACTATAATGATAATTGACTATTGCTTTATATAGAAAACAAGTTATAGTATAATCTTAAAAAGAAACGCTTAAAGATTTACATTTATATATTATTGAGGAGGGGTTTGAATTGGCGTTGACTCCAATGATGAGACAATACATTGAAACGAAAGAAAAATATAATGACTGTATCCTATTTTTTAGAGTAGGAGATTTCTATGAAATGTTTTTTGAAGATGCCAAAACAGCATCAAGAGCATTAGAATTAGTTTTAACTGGAAAAGATTGTGGCTTAGAAGAAAGGGCTCCTATGTGTGGAATTCCTTATCATGCAGCTGCTACATATATATCAAGACTTATATATCAAGGCTTTAAAGTTGCCATAGCTGAACAGGTTGAAGACCCATCAACAGCTAAAGGATTAGTTAAAAGAGATGTTATAAAGGTAATAACACCCGGTACATATATAGATAGTAATATTCAAAATCAAAATGATAATACTTATCTAGCTTCTATTGTAGAAGATGGCAATAAGATGGCAATTGCTTTGACTGATATAAGTACAGGAGAATTTAAAACAACTAGCTTTACAGCTCTTAGAAGCACTCTTTTAGATGAAATTTCTAAAATTGAACCTAAAGAAGTTATTATGGATGAAAGTTCAGCAGAAGATTTAATAAATGATGTGCATAGTCTTACTGGTGCATTAATTACAATAAGAAAATTAAGTAATTTTCAAGTTACAGATAAAGAACTTAAAGAGCAGTTTACTGATGTAGAAGTTGATGGACTTGATGAAGCGTCTAAGCAAGCATCTAAAGTCCTTCTTAAATATATATTTGAAACTCAAAAGATGAGCCTTAAAAATATTAATTTTCTAGAACAATATGACATTGTAAATTACATGACTATAGATGGCAATTCAAGAAGAAATTTAGAACTTACAGAAAGTATAAGAGAAAAAGGTAAGAAAGGTTCTTTATTATGGGTTATGGATAAAACAGCTACTTCTATGGGAGGAAGGTCTTTAAGAAGATGGATAGATGAGCCTTTGATTGTTAAGGCTGAAATCGAAAAAAGGCTTGATGGTGTAGAAGAATTATTCAATAATCTTGCTTTAAATGAAGATATTAGAGCATCTTTAAAGGAAATATACGATATAGAAAGAATCGTAGGTAAGATAGCATCAAGTAATGTAAATGCTAAGGATATGATTTCTTTAAAATCTTCTCTTGAAAAGATTCCAGAAATTAAAGAAAGACTTAAAGGTTCTTCTTCAAATCTTTTAAAGGATTATTATAATAATTTAGATGAACTTACAGATATAAAGGAATTATTGGATAAAGCTATAAAAGAAGATCCTTCATTAACTATAAAAGAAGGAAATATTATTAAAGATGGATATAATGAAGAAGTCGATGAATTAAGAAAAGCTAAGTATCATGGAAAAGAATGGATAGCTTCTTTAGAAAATAGTGAAAGAGAATTTACTGGAATTAAATCTTTAAAGGTTGGTTACAATAAGGTCTTTGGATATTACATTGAAATATCTAAAGCAAATTATTCATCTATTCCAGAAGGAAGATATATAAGAAAGCAAACTTTATCGAATGCAGAAAGATTTATAACTTCTGAACTTAAGGAAATGGAAGAAAAAATACTAGGTTCAGAAGAAAAGCTTATGAAACTAGAATATGATTTATTTATTGATATTAGAAATAAAGTTGAAGCTGAAATTTCAAGACTTAAAAAATCAGCTAGAATAATAGGTAATCTTGATAGTCTTTCAACTTTAGCATTTATAGCATTGGAAAATGACTATGTTAAACCTAGCATTAATGAAGAAGGTACTATTAAAATAGTAGAGGGGAGACACCCTGTTGTAGAAAAGGTTATAGGACATGGTCAATTTGTAGCTAATGATACTTTGCTTAATGATAAAGATAATGAACTTCTATTAATTACAGGTCCTAATATGGCAGGTAAATCTACATTCATGAGACAGGTAGCACTTATAACTTTAATGGCTCAAATAGGTTCCTTTGTACCGGCAAAGTCAGCTGATATTTCTATATGTGATAAAATATTTACAAGAATAGGGGCTTCTGATGATTTAGCTGGAGGTAAATCTACATTTATGGTTGAAATGTGGGAAGTTTCTAATATCTTAAAGAATGCAACTAGCAAAAGTTTAGTTCTTTTAGATGAAGTTGGAAGAGGTACTTCTACTTATGACGGATTAAGTATTGCATGGTCAGTTATTGAATATATAACTAAAAATTCTAATTTAAAATGTAAAACTTTATTTGCAACACATTATCATGAATTAACTAAACTTGAAGGTAAGCTACCAGGAGTTAAAAACTTTTCAGTTGCTGTTAAAGAAATGGATGGTAATGTAATATTCTTAAGAAAGATAGTAGAAGGAGGAGCAGATCAATCTTATGGAATTGAAGTTGCAAAGCTTGCTGGTCTTCCTTTAGATGTAATAAACAGAGCTAAAGAAATTTTAAATTCTTTAGAAGGAACTTCAAAACTTGATATAGATAATGCAAAAATTGAAGAAGAAGTTACTATAACAAAGCTAGAAGATTCTAAACCAATTATCAAAGAACCTGAAATTATAAATGCAGAAGTAATAAAAGAAGATTTAGCACCAATGCAAATGGATTTTTCAAGCATAGAAAAAGATGCTTTAATTGAAAGACTTTCAAAGGCAGATGTATTAAATATGACTCCTATGGATGCAATGAATGCTTTATATGCTTTTATTAAAGAAGCTAAAGATATAATGTAAGATAAGGAGGAATTCTCCTTTTATGAAGAGAATAAATTTATTAGACGAAAATACTTCAAATAAAATAGCAGCTGGAGAGGTCGTTGAAAGACCTTCTTCAGTTGTAAAAGAACTTATTGAAAATAGCATAGATGCAGAAGCTAAAAATATAACTATAGAAATTGAAGATGGCGGACAGACTCTTATGAAAATCATAGATGATGGATATGGTATACATCCAGATGATATGAAGAAAGCTTTTATGCCTCATGCTACGAGCAAAATTAAAACTTCAGAAGATATTTACTCAATTCACACTTTAGGTTTTAGAGGGGAAGCTCTTCCTTCTATTGCTTCAGTAGGAAAGGTAAATATGAAATCTAGAACGGAAAGTAATGATTTTGGATATGAACTTATAATAGAAGGCGGAGATATTAAGTCATTTGAGGAATGTGGTGTAAATAAAGGAACAACTATTGAAGTAAGGGACTTATTTTACAATGTTCCTGCAAGAAAGAAATTTTTAAAATCAATTTCAAGAGAAGGCTCATTAATAGGAGATATTATAAATAGAACGGCAATAGCTCATCCTGATATAAGTTTTAAGTTTATAAATAACGGCAAAAAAAGCATGCAAACATATGGAAATGGCAAACTTCAAGATGTAATAAGAACTGTTTATGGTAAAACTATAAGTGAAAATATAATTTATTTTGAAGAGGCTGCAGATGCTGTGACTATTTATGGATATATAGGCAAAGAGGAAATTGCTAGAGGTTCTAGAAATAATCAAAGTATATATGTAAATGGACGATATATTAAACATAAGACTGTAACGGCAGCAGTAGAGCAGGCATTTAAATCATTTTCTACTTGCAATAAGTTTCCGTTTTTTGTTTTATTTATAGAGGTGTATCCTGAACTTGTTGATGTTAATATACATCCTACAAAAGCAGAAATTAAGTTTACTGATGATAGAATGATATTTAAAAAGGTTTTTGATACTGTGCATAAAGCACTAAGAGAAGATGTTTTTGAAGATTTCAAATTACCAGAAGAAGAAAATACAAAATATACTCCTTTTCATGAAGATGCTCATGAAAAATTAAAAATGGATATTAAACCTGCATCTCTTGTAGATGATGTAAAGATGCAATCTTTTGAAAAGAGAGAAGAGATACAAATTCCTGTAGATTTAAAATCTCATGCAGAATTTGAAAATAATATAGGAATAATTAAAGAAAATAAATTTAATTTTGAGAAAACATCTGATGATTCAGAAATTCCATACTTTAAATATGAACCATCAAAAGAAAACACAAATGACATTAGCACATCTGAAAAAGCAAAATGTGATAATGATCAGAAAAAAATAATAAAAGAAAAATCTGGAATATTTAAGGATAAAATTGCAAAGTTTCCACCTCTTAGAATTATAGGACAATTTAATAAAACTTATATACTAGGAGAATATGATGATGTTCTTTATATGATAGATCAACATGCAGCACATGAAAAGATTATGTTTGAAAAATATCTCAAAGATATAGAAGAAGAAAGTTTAATTGTTCAACCTCTTCTAGTTCCTTGTGTCATAGATTTGAGTGTAGATGATTATTCATATTTTGAAGAAAATAAGGATATATTTAAAAAAGCAGGTTTTGTATTAGAGGAATTTGGAGGAAATTCTTTATCTCTTAAAGAAGTGCCTTATTTCTTAGGAAAGCTTGAACCTAAGAATCTATTTTTAAGTATATTAGATAATTTAAAGTCTTTAGGTTCTGGAAAAACAACAGAAGTTAAATATAATAAAATTGCAACTATGGCATGTAAAAGTGCTGTTAAAGGAAATGATGCTTTAAGTGACTTGGAAATGATAAAACTTGTAGAACAACTTAGATATATAGATGATCCTTTCCATTGTCCGCATGGAAGACCTACAATTATTAAATTTTCTAACTATGATTTAGAAAAGAAGTTTAGAAGAATAGTTTAAAGAAGTATGGTGAAAATATGAAAGAAAAAATACTAGTTCTAGCTGGTCCTACAGGCGTAGGAAAAACAGAACTTTCAATAAACTTAGCGAAGAAATTAAATGGAGAAATTATTTCAGCTGATTCAATGCAGATATATAAACATATGGATATTGGTTCTGCTAAAGTTACAGAAGAGGAAATGAAAGGGGTAAAGCATCATCTTATTGATGTAGTAGAGCCAAGTGAAGAATTTTCAGTATCAGAATTTAAAAATTACGGTCAAGAGGCGCTAAATAAAATTTTAAAAGACGGAAAACTTCCTATGATAGTAGGGGGAACTGGCCTTTATATAAATTCTCTTACATGTAATATGAATTTTACTGAAAGTGAGAAGGATGAAGAATATAGAAAAGAACTTGAAACTTTAGCAAGAGAAAAGGGAAATGTTTATGTTCATGAACTTTTAAAAGATATAGATCATAAAAGTTATGAGAATATTCATCCAAATAATCTAAAAAGAGTTATAAGAGCTTTAGAAGTTTACAAGCTTACAGGACATCCTTTTTCATCATATAACGCAGGAGATAAGTTATATGATACAAATTATGATATATACTTTTATGTGCTTACTATGAATAGAGAAAAACTTTATGATAGAATTAATAAAAGAGTTGATATCATGATGGAGAAAGGTTTGCTTGAAGAATGCATAAAACTTAAAGAAATGGGGTATACTTCACTTATGCAATCAATGCAAGGTATTGGATATAAAGAGATTTTTTATTATCTTGAAGGTAAGATATCTTTAGAAAAAGCAATTGACATGATAAAACAAGGCTCTCGTAATTATGCAAAAAGACAGCTTACTTGGTTTAGACGTGATCCAAGAGCTATATTTTTAGATAAAGATATATTAAGTGAAGAGGAAATGATTAATAAAATAATTGATGACATAAAGTAAAAAGAAATATATAATTATTTTTAATTAATGAATATTGGAGGTGCGACAAATGACTAAACAACAAAATAATTTGCAAGACATATTTTTAAATAACGCCAGAAAAGATAAGATTTCCGTTATTATATATTTAACTAACGGTTTTCAATTAAAAGGGTATGTAAAAGGCTTTGATGCTTTTACGGTTGTATTAGATCAAGAAGGAAAACAGATGCTTGTATATAAACATGCAATAACTACTGTTACTCCAGCAAAACCTATACTATTTACAAATGCTGACGATAATATATCTTTTGAATAGAAATTAAAAATATAAAATTAGATTCTTAATAGAATCTATTTGATGGGTTGTTACATGATTTGTTTAGGATCTTAATTCTAGATTGTTAAATTGTAACAATCCTTTTTCAGTACAAATTTTTTTAGTTTAGTCGTTTTGAATTAGCTTATAATACATACAAAAGAAGAGGGTGGAATTATGCATGTTTTATCAATTTTATCAATTATTGTTTTTGGATTAAGTATTATATATAAGAATCATGATATATACAGATTAGAAAAGGGGATATTAAGAACGTCTATAATATTGATTGGAGTTTCAATATCTTGGATAGCTGCTGCAAGTTCTCAATTTTATATAGCATCATCAAAGGAAGCAGCATGGTTTTGGCATAGGCTTGCAAATGTTGGATGTCTAGCTATAATTCCTGTTTCAAGTATATATATACTTCATATAGCTGGTAAAGGACAATTCTTTTCAAAGTTTATAAATAGAGTGGTATTTTTTATATTACCTACAATACTGATTATTTACAACTTATTTGGTACCGATACTTACAATGCTATTGATGTTGTTCAAAGTAGAATAGGATGGGGATGGACATATGTAAATAGTATTAAGTCAGTGTGGCTTTGGATATATTTATTTTTTGTTATTAGCTATATTGGTATTCCTATTTATATAGTGAATAGAAATGCTTCTAAAGATAATTTGTATACTACAGCTAAGACTGCAAAAATATTTACATTATTAAATACAACAATTGTAAGTTTAAGCCTAACTACAGATTTAATATTACCTATTTTTACTGACTATTTTGTACCTTTAGGAGCAATTATAAATATAATCCCTATAATTATAATTGCATCTTTATCAAAAATTTATGATTTAGTTCATATGGAGAATATTATAGAAAGTGAAATACTTTTGAGAACTAGTATAGCTGCTTTTTTAGTAGTTGATAATAAAGGAAAAATATTTTTTATGAATAAAAAAGCTTGTGAAATATTTAAAAAATCAAATCAAGAACTTAAAGGTATAGATGTGACTAAGTTAGTTTCCCATGATAAAGACTATTATGAAGCCATAGAGGAATTTCATAATAATAAATGTTTTTATGATAAAATTATACATATTGATGCTGATAATGAAAAACGTTCTGTAATGATGTCAGTAGCAGAAGCTTATGATAAAAGAAAAAAACATTTAGGATATATAGTATCTTGTCAAGATATAACAAAAATTCTAAGCATAGATGAACTTCTTGAAAAACAAAATAATACAGATGAACTTACAGGATTGCTAAATAGACATTGTTTCTTTAAAATGTCAGAAAAATTTATTAAAGATTATAATGAAAATAATATTAATTTTGCAGCTATATCTATTAATGTAGATAAGTTTAAAATAATAAATCATAAGTTTGGACATAAATTTGGAGATTTAGTTTTGATAGAAGTTAGTAAGCTTTTAAGTGGTATTTTAAATGAAGATGAATTAATATTTAGAACTGATGCTGATGAATTTATTATACTAATAAGCGAACTTAATTTAATAGAGAGAATTAATAAACTAGAAAGCGAAATAGATAAATTTAAAAATTTAACATTAACAATTGAAAATACTATTTTAAATGTAGGATTATCTTATGGAAGTGAATTGTATTCAGAAGGAAGAAATTTTGAAGATATAATTAAAAATGTTTATAATAAAATGAATATCAATAAAAGAAGCAAAAAATATGACAGTAATTAAGTTAAAGTTTTCATATTGAAATCTTGGAAATTGTATCATCTTTTAAATTCTATTTGTTATGTGACTCGTTTTATTTGTGTATAAATAGTAATATTGTTATAATAGTATGTAGATTAAAGACGTTTTGGAGGGTTTTACTATGTTAGACATTACAAAAGAATTATTAAAAACCACATATGGTTTTAGACAGGAGACATTAGATTTATATGAAAAAGCTTTAAAAGATGTAGAAGATAAATTTAAAAGATATGATGAAATAAGAGAATATAATCAAATGAAAGTTTTAAAGGCTTTCCAAGATGAAAATATAAGCGATATGCATTTTACTAATTCTACAGGGTATGGATATGATGATATAGGAAGAGATACTTTAGATAAAGTATATGCAAGAATATTTCATGCGGAAGCTGGTTTGGTAAGACCTCATTTTGTAAATGGTACTCATGCAATTGGTTCGGCGATATTTGGAAATCTTAGACCTGGAGATAAATTCTTAGCTATATCAGGTAGACCTTATGATACATTGCATGGAATTATTGGAATAGATTCTGATAAGAGAATAGGATCTTTAAAAGAATATGGCATAGGTTATGGGCAAGTTGATTTAACAGATGATGATAAATTTGATTTTGATAAAATAGAACAAGCTTTAAAAGCGGATGATTCTATAAAAATGGTACATATTCAAAGAAGTCCAGGTTATGCATATAGAAAAGCATTTTTAATTAAAGAAATTGAAGAGGTTATAAAACATGTAAAATCTATTAGAGAAGATGTAATAGTATTTGTTGATAATTGCTATGGTGAGTTTATAGATGTTATAGAACCAACTGATGTTGGAGCTGATTTGATTGCAGGTTCTTTAATTAAAAATATTGGTGGCGGAATTGCACCATGTGGAGGATATATAGTTGGTAAAAAAGATTTAGTTGAACAAGCATCTTTTAGATTAACTATACCAGGAATAGGAGGAGAGTGTGGAGCAACATTTGGTTTAATGAGAACTATGTTCCAAGGTTTATTCTTAGCTCCTCATATATCAATTGAAGCTTTAAAGGGAGCAGTATTTTGTGCAAGAATAATGGAACTTGCTGGCTTTGAAGTTTTACCTAAGTCAACTGATGAAAGAAGCGATATTATACAAACTATTAAGTTTGGAAATGCTGAAAATGTAATTAATTTCTGTAAGGGAATTCAATATGGTTCACCAATAGATTCTCATGTAGAATGTGAGCCATGGGATATGCCAGGATATAAGGATAAGGTAATAATGGCAGCAGGAGCGTTTATTCAAGGTTCATCTATAGAGTTATCAGCTGATGCACCAATAAGACCTCCATATATTGCATATATGCAAGGTGGTTTAACATTTGATCACGCTAAAATAGGAATATTAATCGCTTTAAATAATATAATAAAAAACAATATATCAAAATAGCAAAAAAGGAACTTTAAAATTTTAAAGTTCCTTTTTAATATTGTCTAAATAAACCTACTAGTTTACCTAGAATGCTGCAAGATTCAACTATTATTGGATCCATGGTATCATTTTCGGGTTGTAGCCTTATATAATTTTTTTCTTTATAAAATGTTTTAATAGTTGCTTCATCACCTATTAATGCAACAACAATTTCGCCATTTATGGCACTATCTGCTTTTTCTATAATAGCAAGGTCACCTTCACGTATACCTTTATTTATCATACTTTCTCCAGTGACTCTTAACATAAATAATTCTCTATCGTGTTTTATAAATTCAAGAGGGATTGGAAAAGTATCTTCAACATTTTCAGTTGCTAGTATAGGAAGACCTGCTGTAACTTTACCTATTATAGGAATATTAAGCATTTCCTTTTTGTTAGAATTTAGCTCAACTATTTCTAAAGCTCTTGGTTTAGTAGGGTCTCTTTTTATAAGGCCTTTCTTTTCAAGACGTTTTAAATGACCATGAACAGTTGAAGTCGACTTAAGAGAAACAGCTTGACAAATTTCTCTTACTGATGGTGGATATCCTTTAGTTTCTGTATATGTTTT
>SVCK01000030.1 GCA_015058375.1 Clostridium sp. | reverse complement strand
TTAAGAGAAGGTGTAAGTGAAGATATTATATATGTAACTGGAAACACAGTTATAGATGCAATGCTTCATACAGTGAAAGAAAACTACGTATTTGAACAAGAAGAATTAAATAAAATAGATTATAAAAATAAGAAAGTTATAATGATTACTGCTCACAGAAGAGAAAACTGGGGAGAAGGAATAGACAATATATGTACAGCATTGAATAGAATTGTAGAAGAAAATGAAAATGTTGAATTAGTATATTTAGTTCATTTAAATCCTATAGTAAAAGATGTAGTATTTGAAAAGTTGGGTGGAAATCCAAGAATACATTTATTACCACCTCAAGACACTCAAGAAACTCATAATTTAATGAACAAGTGTTTTATGGTTATGACAGATTCAGGCGGATTACAAGAAGAAGCTCCTCATTTAGGAAAGCCAGTTCTTGTATTGAGAGATGTAACTGAAAGACCAGAGGCTGTTAAATATGGTACTGTTAAACTTGTTGGAACTAATGTAGAAAAAATAGTTAGTGAAGCTAATAAGTTAATTAATGATAGCAAAGCATATGAAAATATGAGTAAAGCAATAAATCCATATGGAGATGGAAAGGCGTCTGAGAGAATAGCAGATGCTATATTAAGATATTTTGAACTTTCTGATAAAGAAGTAGAAGAATTTAATAGATAGTTTCTAGTAATAGTGGCAAGTTACTTTGTGGGATTTTGTTTAAAATGGAACAAAAGTAAATTGCTGCTATTTTATTTTGTGTAAAATTAATGCATAATAAAATATGCTTAATAATTTAATTTTACATTTATTAAATATTTTGTTGAACAGAATATGAATTTTATGAATATCTAGTAAAAGCTTACTTCAATTATTTTTTCTCCAAAAAAAGTAAATTAAAACTATAAATTAAATTAAAGTATTAAATTTGAAGAAAAAGAAATTAAAATTAAATATTGATTAATAAAACAAAAGCTGATAACATTTTCATTCAAAGGTGGATGAGAAATGATTATTCTGAAAATTTACACAAATGAATTGTTAGAAAAATATTCATGTATAAATGTTTAATAGCTATCTTGACTGAGATATTTAAAAAAAACTCTATTAATATTTAAAAAAATGAAGAAATTTAAGGATATTTGAATGAATACAAGGGTTACTTAAAATTTAACGAGGTTATATAATAACATGGTCGAAAGGATGAAAAAGTTAGATGAGTAAAGAGATGAATAAACAGGAGAAAAGAATCACAAAATATAATATAATTCTAGGATTATTTATGTCTTTAATTATTGGGCTTATTTTCAATTTACAGATGGCAGTTACCTTTTTTATAGGGGTCATAGTAGGATTCTTAGGCTATATATCAAGAGTAGTGGTAGTTAAGAAATGGATTGGTAGTGGAACAATTCAGATTTTATTTACGACTTTTGTTAGAATTTGTATAATAGTGATACTAATAATTCCTATTATGTATGATTTAAAACTTGTAGTATCCTATCTGTCAGGTTTTATGATTAACTTTATAATAGAAGGTTATTGTATAAAAATTTAAGAAAGGAGAGCTTAAAAGTGGAAGTATTAGATTTAGTGCCTATATTTAAGTTTAATATTGGCAGTTTTCAAGTTCTTATTACTAAGGAAATTGTATGGCAATGGATTGTTATAGCAATTTTAGGTGTAAGTGCCTTTCTTTTAACTAGAAACCTTAACAGTAAAAAACCATCTAAGAAGCAAGTAGTACTAGAAATGCTTTATGAATATGTTGAAGATTTAGTTAAGGGAAATATGGGGAAAAACTTCTTGGATTTTGTTCCTTACATAGGAACACTTATGATTTATTTATGTGTTCTTAATTTAAGTGGATTAATAGGAGTAGCCCCACCAACTAAATGCTTAGGAGTTACTTTTGGATTAGGATTATCAACATTTTTAGTGCTTAATATTACAGCATTAAAAAGAAATGGTATTAAAGGATACTTAAAAGCATTTGTAAAACCATTCTCATTATTTTTACCAATAAATATAATGGAAAGAATAGTTTTACCTTGTTCTTTAGCATTACGACTTTTTGGTAATATGCTTGCAGGAACAATATTGATTGACCTTGTTTATAACGCATTACAAAGTTTCTTTTGGGCATGTGGAATAGGATTGCCTATAATACTACATGGATATTTTGATGTGTTTGATGGGTTGATTCAAGTATTGGTATTTGGATATTTAACAATGGCAAATATCAAAGCAACAGCAGAACATTAGTAAAGATTTTTAAGGAGGAAAAACAATGGATTTAACAGCTATCGCAGCAGGTCTAGCTGCATTATCAGGAATTGGAGCAGGAGTAGGTATAGGTATAGCAACAGGAAAGGCTACAGAAGCAATTGCTAGACAACCAGAAGCTTCAGGAAAAATTCAAAGTTTATTCGTTTTAGGAGCAGGTCTTGCAGAAGCAACTGCAATATATGGATTAGTTGTAGCTATTATTTTAATATTTGTTGGTGTAAAATAATTTTTAGAGTTGATTAAATTGACTCCGAAGGGAGGCTATAAATGTGGAAGCTTTAGGACTAGAACCGTCTATTGTTTTATTAACATTAATTAACTTTGGGATATTAGTATTAATATTGAAACATTTTTTATGGGATAAGATAAAGAAGTCAATAGATGAAAGACAGAGCTATATAGAAGATAAAATATCTAAAGCTGATGAAGCTGAAGAAAAAGCTAGAATCTATTTAGTTGAGAATAAAAGAATACTTAACTCTGCAAAGGATGAAGGAAGTAAAATTATAGAAGGCAAGAAAAAAGATGCTAATAAAATTTATGATGAAATAGTTAAAGATGCCAATAAAGAAGCTAAGGCAGTTATGGAAAGAGCCAAAGTTGAAATTGATCGTCAAAAAGAAAAAGCTGAGGCAGAACTTAAGAAAAAAGTTGTAGATTTGGCAATTGAGTTATCAGCAAAGGCATTAGAAGAAAAAGTTGAAGATTCAACTCAAAGAAACCTTATAGATGACTTTATTAATAAGGTAGGTAATTAAAAATGTATGAATATTTAGATAAAAGATATGCCTTAGCGTTGTATGAAATTGCAGAAGAAAAAGGTAAGGTAGAAGAATTTCTAGAGGATCTTAGATCTATATGTGATTTGATTGATAATAATAAAGATTTTCAAGAAGTAATAAGACATCCTCAAATAAGTACAAAAAAGAAAAAAGAAACATTCACTAATATTTTTAAAGGAAAAATTGATAATGAATTACTTGCTTTTTTAATAATACTTATTGAGAAAGATAGAATATCATATATTAGAGAAAAACTAAATGAGATGGAAAAAATCCATCTTGAAAGAATTAATACTTTAAAAGCAATGGTAATAACTGCAGTTCCAATGTTGGAAAGCGAAAAAGAAGCGTTAAAACATAAGTTGGAAGAAAAGTATGATAAAAATATTATTATGACCACAGAAGTGGACAAAAGCATTTTAGGTGGAGTCTTTGTTAGAGTCGGAAATGATGTAATAGATGGAACAGTAAAATCTAAGTTAGACGAAATGAAAGAAATAATGCTTAAACGAGAATAGAGGTGAGTCCATGAATATTAAACCAGAAGAAATAACTTCTATTATAAAAAAAGAAATAGAAAAGTATGAAAAAGAAATTAAAACAGTAGATTCTGGTACAATAATCCAAGTTGGTGATGGTATTGCTAGAGTTTATGGATTAGATGATTGTATGGAAGGTGAACTTTTGATATTCCCTAACAATATATATGGAATGGCTCTTAACTTAGAACAAGATAATGTAGGATGCGTTTTACTTGGATCTGAGGAAGGAATAAAAGAGGGAGATATTGTTAAGAGAACTAATAAAATTGTTCAAGTTCCAGTAGGAGAAGCGCTAATCGGAAGAGTTGTTAATTCATTAGGAGAAGAAATAGATGGAAAAGGTCCTATAAATACAACAGAAACTAGAGCGATTGAAGTACCAGCGCCTTCAATTATTGAAAGAAGTTCAGTAAATGAACCTATGCAAACAGGTATTAAAGCCATTGATTCTATGATTCCAATCGGTAGAGGACAAAGAGAACTTATCATAGGAGATAGACAAACAGGTAAAACGGCAATAGGTATTGATACTATAATAAATCAAAAAGGTAAAGACGTTATTTGTATATATGTTGCTATTGGACAAAAGCAATCAACAGTTGCAAATATAGTTAATACTCTTACAGAAATGGGTGCAATGGATTATACAATCGTTGTTAGTTCAACAGCATCTCAATCAGCACCATTACAATATTTAGCTCCTTATGCTGGATGTAGTATGGGTGAATATTTTATGCATCAAGGTAAAGACGTATTAATAATTTATGATGATTTATCAAAGCATGCAGTTGCTTATAGAGCAATGTCATTATTATTAAAGAGACCACCAGGAAGAGAAGCATATCCAGGAGATGTATTCTATATTCATTCAAGATTGCTTGAAAGAGCAGCAAAACTTGCACCTGAATATGGCGGTGGTTCATTAACAGCATTACCTATAATTGAAACATTAGCAGGAGACGTTACAGCATATATTCCAACTAATGTAATATCAATTACAGATGGTCAAATATTCTTGGAAACAGATTTGTTCTATTCAGGACAAAGACCAGCAGTTAATGCAGGTATATCAGTTTCAAGAGTTGGAGGTAGTGCTCAAATTAAAGCAATGAAACAAGTCTCAGGAACTTTAAGACTTGAATTAGCTCAATATAGAGAACTTGCAGCCTTTGCACAATTTGGTTCAGACCTTGATAAGGATTCAAAGAGAAGACTAGAAAAAGGAAAGAGACTAACAGAAATATTAAAGCAAGATCAATATCAACCTATGGATATTGAAAAACAGATTATGATTCTTTATGTAGCAGTTAATGATTTCCTTTCAGATATACCAGTAAGTGATGTAAGAAAATTTGAAAAAGGATTCTTAGAATATGTTGATACACATGAAAGAGAACTTGGAAGAAAGATTCTTGCAGAAAAAGTATTAACTGATGAAATAAAATCTAAATTAGATGAAGTCATAGTTAATTATAAAAAGATATTTTTACAAGAAGCATAGCTTATTTAAGCTATGCAATTCTTTAGGAGGTGGAAATATTGGGTGCAGCTGGACTGATAGAAATTAAGAGAAGAATAAAATCAGTACAAAGTACTAGAAAAATAACAAATGCCATGGGGCTTGTTGCCACTTCTAAGCTTAGAAGATGTAGGAGAGAATTATCTGCTAATGATGAATATATGAGAGCAGCAGAAAAGACAGTAAGACAATTAGCAGCAATTGAAATTGAAGATTATGAAAATCCATATTTTACTGCTAATAATAATAGTAGTAAGAAATTATATATATTAATGACATCAGATCAAGGTTTATGTGGTGGATATAATAATGCTGTTATTTCGTATTTATCAGAATTAGTTAAAGATAATCAGGAAGATGTTTGCGTAATTACTGTAGGTTCAAAAGGAATTAGCTATGTAAAAAAAGCAGGTTTTGAATCAATAGCTGAGTATGTTGATATTCCTGACATTCCAACTACAAAAGAGGTAAAGGTTATTTGTGAAAAAGCGTTAAGTCTTTTTAAATCTGAAGAAGTTTCTGAAGTTAATATAGTTTATACTGATTTTGTATCACCAGTTAAACAAATTGTTAAATCAGAAAAACTTTTACCAATAGAAAAGCTTGAAGGAACATCTGGAGAAGTTATAGTAGAGCCAAATTATGAAACAGTTTTAACAGATTCCTTAGAGATTTATATAAAAGGTAAGTTAAGAAGGCTAATGCTTAGTGCAAAATGCAGTGAACAAAGTTCAAGAATGAATGCAATGGACGGCGCAACAAGTAATGCAAATGATATCTTAAATGATTTAAACATTAAATTTAATAGAATTAGACAAGCGATGATAACACAAGAAATAACTGAAATTGTTAGTGGAGCAGATGCTCAAAAATAGTAAGGAGGTACATTAGATGCCTGGGAAGATAGGAAAAGTTGTTCAAGTAATTGGACCTGTAATTGATATAAAATTTGATTCTGATTCTCTTCCTAACCTATATAATGCGATACACATTAATTTAGGTGAAGAGACTTTAGTAGCAGAAGTAGAGCAACATGTAGGTGATGATATAGTTAGAGCTATAGCTATGGAGGCAACAGAAGGATTAAGAAGAGGTATGGATGCAGTTGATACTGGAAAACCTATTGTTGTGCCAGTAGGAGAAGAAGTATTAGGAAGATTATTTAACGTTCTTGGTAATCCTATGGATAATAAAGAACCTGTTAATAGTGCAGAAAGCTATCCAATACATAGACCAGCTCCAAGCTTTAAAGATCAATCGGTTGAACCTATAATGTTTGAAACAGGAATTAAGGTTATAGATTTATTAGCACCATATCAAAAGGGTGGTAAGATAGGTCTATTTGGTGGTGCAGGTGTTGGTAAGACTGTACTAATTCAAGAGTTAATTAATAATATAGCAAAAGAACACGGTGGTTTATCTGTATTCACTGGTGTTGGTGAAAGATCTAGAGAAGGTAATGATCTTTATCATGAAATGATGGATTCAGGAGTTATTAATAAAACTGCCTTAGTATTTGGTTAAATGAATGAGCCACCTGGAGCTAGAATGAGAGTTGCATTAACAGGACTTACCATGGCTGAATATTTTAGAGATCAAGGGCAAGATGTACTTCTATTTATAGATAATATATTTAGATTTACACAAGCTGGTTCAGAAGTTTCAGCATTATTAGGAAGAATTCCATCTGCTGTTGGATATCAACCAACATTAGCAACTGAAATGGGTGCTCTTCAAGAAAGAATAACATCAACAAAGAGCGGATCAATAACATCTGTTCAAGCTGTTTATGTTCCAGCAGATGACCTTACAGACCCAGCTCCAGCAACTACATTTACTCACTTAGATGCAACAACAGTTTTATCTAGAAGTATAGTAGAACTTGGTATATATCCAGCAGTTGATCCATTAGAATCAACTTCAAGAATATTAGATCCAAGAGTTGTTGGTCAAGAACATTATGAAGTAGCTACACAAGTTAAGAATATTCTAGAAAAATACAGAGAGCTTCAAGATATAATTGCTATATTAGGAGTTGATGAATTATCTGAGGAAGATAAAGCTGTAGTAAATAGAGCTAGAAAAATTCAAAGATTCTTATCTCAACCATTTACAGTAGGAGAACAATTTACAGGACTTAAAGGTAAGTATGTTCAAGTAAAAGATACTGTAAGAGGATTTAAGGAAATTCTAGAAGGAAAATATGATGATCTTCCAGAATCAGCATTCTTATTTGTAGGTACTATTGAGGAAGCCGTAGAAAAGGCAAAGACTTTAGGATAAGGGGCTGATAAAAGTGTCCAAAACCTTAAAAGTAAAAATAATAACACTTAATAATATATTTGTAAAAGAAAATATAACTAAAATATTTATTAAATCTCATGATGGTAAGGTAGAGATTATGCCTGGGCATGCACCTATGATAATTAGTATTGTACCTAATATTACAGTGCTAGAAAATGAAAATGGCGATAAGATTGAATTATTTACGTCAAAAGGTGTTGTAAATATAAGTAAAGATGAAGTCACTTTTTGCTGTGATGCAGCTGAAACTAAGGAAGAAATAGATTTGGAGAGAGCAAAAAAGTCAAAGGAAAGAGCAGAAGATAGACTTAAAGATTCCAAAATTTATGATGCTGAAAGAGCTAAATTAGCATTGGAACGAGCAAATTTAAGAATTAATTTAAAAAAAAATTCTAAATAGTTAATTATATAAGGATGTACATATAAATATAAATTTATATGTACATCCTTTTTTTATAATTGCAACATTTAAGTATGACAAAGTAAAAAACTTTCACAAAAATATTATTAGTTTATATATTATAGTATAGATAAAATTGAATAAAAAAAGGATATGTGAGAATAATTAAGAAGAAAGGTGGAGTAAAAATGAAATTTAAAATATGCCTTATTCTAATATTCTTATTTTCCTTATTTAGTAATTCTGTAAGAACTTATGCATTATTAGATGATTTATATTTAGAAAATATACAAAATGAAATGAAAGATGATTTTGAGTTTCAGCAAAATGGAGTGAGATCTGTTTATAGAGTTAATGCAGAAAAGCAAGATGTTATTAAAAATACTAAATGTACTTTAGAAGCAAATTTTAAAGAAGATGTTATAGAAAAAAATGATGAAATTAATATTAGGACTAGCTTGAAAGATATACAAGTTAAGTTTTTTTCTAATAATAATCAAACTATAGTATATTTTACAATAATAAATTATAACAAAGAAATAATAATATCAAATTTAATGAAAGAATTAACTGAATTGCAAGGTAAAAATATATTTGATATAAGATATTTTCAATATATTAAGGGAAAAATAAATAATATAGATGATAGACTTAAGAAAATAGAAAGTTTACATCAGATTAATAATATAGATACCCTAGATATCCATAATGGTTATGTTGGAAGAGCTAATTTAAACAATGGAGAAAGGGTTAATATCGCATTAAATAGCTATGATACAGGTAATTATTTAGTTATTGGAACTCCAGTAATATTTGTAACATACTAACAATTCATTGTGGAGGAAAATATGGAAAAAATAACAGTCGTAGGTGGCAAGAAGTTAAGTGGTGAAGTAAATATAAGTTTGGCAAAAAATTCGGTTTTACCTATTATAGTAGCATCTATCTTATGTCCAGAGAAAGTTATTATAGATAAAGCGCCTTTATTGGAAGATGTACTTGTGTTATGTGATTTATTAAAAGAGCTAAATTGTGAGGTTGAATTATCTAGTGATAATCTTTTAATTAATACTGAAAAGTTAGTGCCTGTTAATTCTAGTAGTGATTTAATAAAAAAGATGAGAGCATCATTTTTAATTATGGGTCCTATGCTAGCTAGATTTGGACACTGTGAATTATCTTCTCCTGGAGGATGTAATATTGGAAGTAGACCTATTGATTTGCATCTAAAAGGATTTAAAGCATTAGGTGCAGATATAATAAGTGGTCATGGAGTTATAACAGCAGAGGCTAAAAGATTAAAAGGTGATAGAATATATTTGGATTTTCCTTCTGTAGGGGCAACAGAAAATATAATGATGGCTGCTGTTTTTGCTGACGGAACAACAGTAATTGAAAATGCTGCAGAAGAACCAGAAATATGGGATTTGGCTAACTTTTTGAATAAAATGGGAGCAGATATTGAAGGTGCAGGAACTGGAACTGTACTTATTCATGGAGTTAAGTCTCTTAAAGGAGTATCATATAAGCCTATATATGATAGAATTGAGGCTGGAACATTTATGGTTGCAGCAGCTATTACTAATAGTTGTATTATAGTAAATGGAGTAAATGAAGATCATGTTAGATCTTTAATTGAAAAATTAAAAGAATGTGGAGTTAGATTTGAGAAAAAAGGAAATAGCATTGTGGTTGATGGAAGAGGAGCAAAAAAACCAATAGATATAAAAACAATGCCATATCCAGGATTTCCAACTGATATGCAGCCACAAATGATGAGCTTATTAAGTACTATAAAAGGTTCAAGTATAATTACAGAGACAGTTTTTGAAAATAGGTTTATGCATGTTTCAGAATTAGTGAGAATGGGAGCTAATTTGAAAATTGATGGAAGAAGTGTATTTATTGAAGGAGTTAATAATTTAACTGGATGTGAAGTAAGAGCAACAGATTTAAGAGCTGGAGCAGCAATGATTTTAGCAGGTTTAGTAGCTGATGGGCAAACAGAAATTAAAGATATATATCATATAGATAGAGGCTATGTTGATATAGAAAAAAAATTCAGTTCATTAGGAGCTGAGATATATAGAATTGATTATTAATTTATGTATTAAAAAGCCAGATAAAATTGAAGTTTATTTTATCTGGCTTTTTAATATGTAATATAGATAAAAAGAAAAGCATATACTTTCAATATAATAAATGGAGGATAATAGCGTGAGTAAGGATGAGATTGTAAAAAAAATTAAATTAATAATTATTATGACAATGTTTGTATTAGTTTTTCTTTTTGTATTTTCATTTGTATATGTGGGAATTCCGATTAACAAAATAGTTGATGTAGGACAAAAAAAGTCATTTGATATTAGTGAAGAAAGTATTAAACATAATGAGGAGAATAGTTTAATTATACAAGGAAAGAATTTAGTGAAAATGTATGATGAGAAGAATAATAAAGTTTTAGAGTTATCTGTAGAAGATTATATAGTAGGTGTTTTAGCAGGAGAAGTACCTGCAAATTTTAATGAAGAGGCTCTAAAGGCTCAAGCTGTTGCAGCAAGAACTTATTATTTTTCGAAGAGAAAAAATCAATGTAAAAATGCAAAAGGACATGGATGTGAAATTTGTAATACAACGCATTGTCAAGTATATATGGATAAGCAAGAGCGTTTTGCTAAGTGGGCGGCATCATCAGCAGAAGCTAATTGGAATAAAATTAAAAATGCTGTTGAATTAACTGAAGGACAAGTACTTGTATATGATGGGGAGTTGGTAGAAAATCCTAAATATTTTGCAGTTAGTGCAGGAAAGACAGAAAACTCAGTAGATGTATTTTCAGAAGATGTACCATATTTAAAATCTATAGATAGTCCAGGAGAAGAAAATGCACCTAAATATGAGAGTGAAATAAATATAAAAAAATCACAATTTATAAAAGTTGTTAATAACTTCAATCATGAAGCCAAACTTGATAACAATAATATAAATAATATAAATGTAGTTTCTAGAACAGAGGGGGAAGGAGTAAAGGAAATTCAATTAGGAAATATAAAAATAGATGGGGTTAAATTTAGAAAACTTTTTAATTTAAACTCAACAGATTTTAATATAGAGATTACTTCTGATTCTGTAAAAGTTAAATGTAAAGGATATGGGCATAGAGTTGGTATGAGCCAGTGGGGAGCAAATGCAATGGCTAAGGAAGGAAAAAGTTATGAGGATATTTTAAAACATTATTATTCAGGAGTAGAAATAGATAAAGTTAAGTTTAGTGGGGAATAAATGTATTAATTGAATCAGGAAACTGTTGTTTAAATCTTTTTTTGTAAAGAAATTAAACAACAGTTTCTTTGCTTTACTTTAATTTAAATAAAATTTTGGAAAGAATGTATTAATTTAATTTAATTTGGAAACAATAAAAAAGGAGGTGTTTATATGGACAAAAACTATAAACAAATAGTAAAAGACTTTTTTAGGAAGGAGGGCTTTTACATTGTATTATTTGTTTGCTTATGCATAGTAGCTGTTGCAGGTATTATTGTTTATAAAGATTCAATTGATACAAAATCACAAACTGCATTAGAAAATAGTGCAAGTTCTAGCGAGGCAGCTAGTGTAGATGTTGGAAATGATAAAAATGACAATAGTAATGGTGATAAAAAGGATAAAGGGGTTAGCACAGAGGTTCCTAATGCTGAACGTGTTGAGAATAAAAATAATGATAATAATGCTACAAAAGCAGTAATTTCATCAAGTGAAGTAAAATTTACTAAGCCAGTAGAAGGTGCTTTATTAAGAGCCTACACTTATCCAAAGCCTGTTAAGATATCAGATACAGAGCAAAGAACTATAGCTGGAATTGATGTTGAAGCTAAAGTTGGAACAGATGTAAAAGCAATGGCAGAAGGTGTTGTTGAGAGTGTTGGAAAAGGAAATGAACAAGAAGGCGTTTGTATTCTTATAAAACATTCAAATGGTATGAAGAGTAAGTATTGTAATTTAGCTGAAAAAACTTTGGTTAATAAAGGAGACAAGGTTAATAATGCTACTGTAATAGGAAAAGTTGGTCAATCAGTAAAAATATTTGGAGATGATTATTTCAAAGAATATTTAAATATTCAAATATTAAATGCTAATAATGAACAAGTTAATCCTTCTAAGTATTTAGATTATAAGAGTAAGCAATAATGGATAAAGTCAGATTAGCCAGTCATTTTTATGTAATGAAAAAATGGCTGGTTAATAAGTAATTATATTCAATTAATTAGCATAGTTATAATTGTAATTAGTTAAGGAGGCAATGTTTTGAAAGACTATATTGAAGAGAGGGTATTAGAGGTAGCACAATATATTATAGAATCTAAAGCCACAATTAGAAAAACTGCAAAAGTATTTGGTGTGAGTAAAAGTACAATTCATAAGGATATGACGGAAAGGCTACCTAAAATTAATCCTAGAATAGCAGAAGAAACCCATAGTATTTTAGAATTGAATAAAGCGGAAAGACATATAAGAGGGGGAAAAGCTACAAAAATGAAATATAAGGCTATTGAATGAGTCTATTATTAAATATATAATTATCTTTAGAAATAAAACGTTACATTAAAATGATATATTAGTTAATTTCTAAAAAGATAATAGGAGTGAATGAAAATGTGGTTTTGGAAAAGTGCAGCAGAATTAGGTATAGATTTAGGAACTGCCACTGTTTTAGTATATGAAAAGGGTAAAGGTATAATTTTAAAAGAACCTTCAGTTGTTGCAATAAATAAAAATAATAATAAGATAATGGCAGTTGGAGAAGAAGCTAGGAAAATGATTGGAAGGACTCCTGGAAATATAGTTGCAGTAAAACCTTTAAAAGATGGTGTTATTTCTGATTATGATACAACAGAAAGAATGTTAAAAGAATTTATTGGAAAAGCTGTTGGGAAAAGAAATATAGTTGCACCTAATGTTGTAATTTGTGTACCATCTCAAGCGACTGAAGTGGAAAAAAGAGCTGTAGTTGATGCGGCAAGAAATTCAGGCGCGAAAAAGGTTCATGTAATTGAAGAACCTTTAGCGGCAGCTATAGGTGCTGATGTTGATATTACTAAACCAAATGGTGTTATGGTAGTAGATATTGGCGGAGGAACATGTGATATAGCTGTAATATCGTTAGGAGGAGTAGTAGTAAGAAAATCTATAAAGTATGCAGGAAATAAATTTGACGAAGCCATAATTAAATATATCAGAAATAAATATAAAATAATGATTGGGGAAAAGACAGCAGAAGATTTAAAAATAGAAGTTGGAACTGCATTTAAGGGAAGCAGAAATATTACAAGTACAATAAAGGGAAGAAATTTAGTTACAGGACTTCCAGATGAGTTGGAGGTTTCTAGTGAAGAAATTAGAGAAGCGTTAGAAGAAACAGTAAATTCAATAGTTGAAAGTGTAAAAAATGTATTGGAAAACACACCACCAGAATTAGCCGCAGATATTATAGAAAAAGGCATACTAATGACTGGAGGAGGAGCTTTATTAGATGGACTTGATAAGTTATTAGAATTTGAAACAGGTATTAATGTTACTGTGGCAGAAGATTCTGTTGAGTGTGTTGCAGAAGGAACTGGGAAAGTTTTGAGTTCGTTAAGTAAAATTGAACTATCTGAATTGCAAGAAATTGTATTATTAGCAGAATAGTAAAAAGATTGGGAATAAACCCAATCTTTTTTTGTGATTTTGAATATAAATATGTGAACATGTTAAGGCAAGAAAAGGCTATTGGATAATATCCAATAGTCCAATTCTAAAAACTAAATTAAATAAATGCTTTTTTATATAACTAAATTAATTCCTTTGTTTAAATAATAGGCATATAATATTCCCTTTGATATTACTTTTGCCATATCTAAAACTAAAGAAAGACGAATAGATCTAGATGAAAAAAAATCGGCATTATCACAAGAGTCAACTATACCAATAATTGAGGCATTTCCTACATCAGGAAGAGATTTGCCTACACCTTTACCAGGATGGATAGCATAATCTCGAGTATGAATTTCGCCAATTGAGTTGATTTCCCCTAGGCAGGCATCTATTCCTATTATACATGCATTTGGATGAAGTTCATTAATTTCTTTAAGGCGTTTATCTATGTTTAAGGCATGTATTGGTGAAGAAATTGTTCCATATATAGGGAGTGGAAATAAGTTATCATTTAATAGTGTACCAACTAGTGGTCCTAAACAATCACCAATACATTTATCTGTTCCTATACAAACAATAATTGTGTCATCTTTTACAAAATCACGTATTCCTTCAGCAATTTCATAGTATGCTAGTGGCGATTTATAATGTATTTTCCTTTTAATCACATAGACACCTCCCTAATAATAGTATATGAATCAATTTATAGAAATAGTATGATAATTTAGGGTGTAAATTCGTATATATATTTGAAAAAAGAACAAAAAAACAGATATTGTATTAAAAGTTAGAATGTTAGAGTATAATGGAGAAAAATAAAATTAAATAAGAAAAATAAGCTAATGTGGAAGTTGAAATAAAATGGTTTTGAATATATACTAACTATTGTTGACGCGGGTACTTAAAGCAAAGTGCTTAGAGTTAGTTCATAAATGGATGAGTTCCCGAGTGGCCAAAGGGGGCAGACTGTAAATCTGTTGCAAATTGCTTCGATGGTTCGAATCCATCCTCATCCACCATTTGAAAAGACAATTAAGTTTGTCTTTTTTTATTTTATGTTTGGGAAAATATAAAATTTTTCCGTTTTTTAAAGTGAAAAAATTGTTGAATAATATTTGTATATGTGATAATATAAATCTATAAGTGAATATTTAAACTCTTATCAAGAGAGGTGGAGGGAAAGGGCCCGATGAAACCCGGCAACCTGTTAAGATTACAAGGTGCCAATTCCTGTAGATATTAATTCTACAAGATGAGAGACTAATTGATGTCGGTCTCTTCTATTGAAGAGTTTTTTTATTGCAAAAAATCAGGAGGGAGAAATTAATGAAAAGATTATTTACATCAGAATCAGTTACTGAAGGACATCCAGACAAAATATGTGATCAGGTATCAGATGCGGTATTAGATGCAATATTATCTAAAGATCCAAATGCAAGAGTTGCATGTGAAACTTGTACTACTACTGGTATGGTAATGGTAATGGGGGAAATAACAACAAATTGTTATGTTGATATTCCTAAAGTAGTAAGAGAAACAATAAGAGAAATAGGGTATGACAGAGCTAAATATGGATTTGATTGTGATACATGTTCTGTATTAACAAGTATAGATGAACAATCAAAAGATATAGCAATGGGAGTAGATGAAGCGTTAGAATCTAGAAAAGGTGAAAAGGATGATGTAGAAGCAGTTGGAGCTGGAGATCAAGGTATGATGTTTGGATATGCAACTAATGAAACACCAGAATTTATGCCAATGCCTATAGCTATGGCTCACAGATTATCAAGAAGATTAACAGAAGTAAGAAAGAACGGAACATTAAAATATTTAAGACCAGATGGAAAAACTCAAGTTACTGTAGAGTATGAAGATAATAAGCCAAAGAGAATTGATGCTATAGTTATATCAACTCAACATGATGAAGAAGTAACATTAGAACAAATTGAAAAAGATTTGAAACAATATGTTATAAAAGAAGTAGTTCCAGCTGAATTTTTAGATGATGCTACTAAATATTATATAAATCCAACAGGAAGATTTGTTGTTGGTGGACCTCAAGGTGACTCAGGATTAACAGGAAGAAAAATAATTGTTGACACATATGGTGGTATGGGAAGACATGGAGGCGGAGCTTTCTCAGGAAAAGATCCAACAAAGGTTGATAGATCAGCAGCGTATGCAGCAAGATGGGTGGCAAAGAATCTTGTAGCAGCAGGAATTGCTGAAAAATTAGAAATACAATTAGCTTATGCTATAGGTGTTGCAAAGCCAGTGTCAATTGAAGTTGATACATTTGGAACAGGAAAAATGAGTGAAGAAGAAATTGTTTCTATTGTAGAAAAAGTGTTTGATTTAAGACCAGGAGCTATAATTAAAGAGTTAGATTTAAGAAGACCTATTTATAAGCAAACTGCAGCTTATGGACATTTTGGAAGAACTGATGTTGAACTTCCATGGGAACAATTAGATAAAGTTGATGAAATTAGAAGTTTAATATAGTATTAATTTTAATACCTGATAATTAGGATGCTAATTATCAGGTGTTTTTTGTATTAAATATAGTTTAAATGTCTATGATATAATGAAATTATAAAGTTGTTACTAAAATTAGATGATATGGAGAGATAGTATGGATGTCGTAAAAGGTTTTGTTGAACAAATTGTTTATAAGAGTGAAGAAACTGGATATGTAGTTACTAAAATTAATAGTGATAATAAGACTATAACTGCAGTTGGAACAGTTCCGTTTATAAATGAAGGTCAACAATTAAAACTTACTGGTGAGTGGAAAATGCATAAGCAGTTTGGAAAACAATTTAGTATCCAAAAATGTGAAGAAATTATTCCGGATACTATAGAAGGAATAGAAAAATATTTATCATCGGGAGTTATAAGAGGGATTGGTCCTATTACGGCAAAAAAAATAATAAGTCATTTTGGAAAAGACTCTTTAGATATAATGGATAATGATATAGGGAAACTTAAAGAAATAGAAGGAATAGGTGAAAAGAAGTTTAGTATTATATGTGAATCATATTTAGAACAACATGATTTGAAAGATATAATTATGTTTTTTCAAGGACATGGAATAAGTCATAATCAGTGCTTAAAGATATATAAGCATTTTGGTTCTAATGCAAAAGAAATAGTAAAAAGTAATCCATATATTTTATGTAGAGAGATTAAAGGGATAGGATTTGCTACAGCAGATAGATTGGCTTCGTTAATAGGTGTAGATAGAGACTCGGAAGAAAGAATTAAAAGTGGTGTTGAATTTGTAATTAGTAGGTTTTGTGCTGCAGGAAATACATATATGCCAAAAGAAAAAGTTATAGAGGAGACTTTTCAATTATTAAATGTAGATAAGGTTCTTGTGGAACAAAATATTTATAATTTATCTTTAGAAAATAAACTTATTGTGCAAAAAATTGGAGATATAGAAGGCGTTTTTATACCAATATATTATTATAGTGAACTTGGAATAACTGAGAGAATAGCTAAACTATCTCTTGAAAATTATCAAACAATAAATACAGATGTTGATTTTGAAATAAATAATTTTGAGAGAAAACATAAAATAAGATTTGCTGATTCTCAAAGAGAAGCTATTATAGGAGCATTTAATAATGGAATAGAAATAATAACAGGTGGTCCTGGAACAGGAAAAACAACTATAATTAAAGCTATTATTGATATATATGAAAATCAAGGGATGAAGGTACTTTTGGCAGCACCAACAGGAAGAGCGGCTAAAAGAATGACAGAATCTACAGGAAGAGATTCTAAAACTATTCATAGACTTCTCGATATAACAGCTGGTGAAAGTGAAGAAGAAGGAGTTGTAGAAGCTGACCAACCATTAGATGGAGATGTAATAATTATTGATGAAGCTTCGATGATTGATGTTTTTTTAATGTATAGTTTATTGAAAGCTATTAGAATGGGAACAAGGCTTATTATAGTGGGAGATGTTGATCAACTTCCATCTGTAGGGGCTGGTAATGTACTAAAAGACTTAATAAATAGTGAGCTTATAAAAGTTGTTGTATTAAAAGAAATATTTAGACAAGGAGCAGAAAGTTTGATAATTACAAATGCTCATAGAATCAATAATGGTGAAATGCCCTTTCTTAATCAAAAGGATAAAGACTTTTATTTTATAAGAAATGAAAATTTGGATAGCATATTAAATACTGTGTTAGATTTAGCTAATAGAAGATTGCCTAATTTCAATAAGAAGTGGGATAAGAAAAGAGATATTCAAGTATTAAGCCCTATGAAAAAAGGGGTACTAGGTGTTATTAATCTTAATGAAAAACTTCAAGAAATTTTAAATCCACCATCAAATTCTAAAAATGAAAAGAGACAAGGAAATATGGTGTTTAGAGATGGCGATAAAGTCATGCAAACTAAGAATAATTATTCTATCAAATGGACTCTTTTAAGTAATGGAGATAGTGGTGAAGGTATATTTAATGGTGATATGGGATTTATAAAGAGTATAAGTGATGATGAGAAGAGTGTAACAGTAATTTTTGATGATGATAAGAAGGTAATATACGATTCAGAAACTATAGAAGAATTAGAACTTGCTTATGCTATTACTATTCATAAGAGTCAAGGAAGTGAATTTAAAGTTGTAATCATACCATCGTTTATGGGATCTCCATTTTTAATGAATAGAAATTTATTGTATACAGGTATAACAAGAGCAAAGGAATTAGTAACAGTTGTAGGATATCCTAGAGCACTTCATTATATGGTTTCAAATGTTAATAGTGCTCAAAGGTTTTCGAGCTTAGAAATAAGAATAAAAGATTTATTAAATGAAGAATCGTTTATATAAAAAGAAGGGTTTTGATGTATAGTAATTTAGATGAAATAATAGATGATGTAGAGTTCAGATATGGAATTGAAAAGATTAATAGTTGGTATGATAAAGAATCTAAAAGTTTAAGTATAGTTACAATACCATATAATTCTACATTGATTTTTTGCGATATTATATTGAAGTTGATTGAAGAGCATAGGCAGGTTTTATATGTATGGAATGGTAGTGGTATAAAAGAGCGTATTATGATGCATCTAAATAGAAATAATTCTGATATAAAATATAATTATAATATAAAAAGCTATTAAATAGATTTATAAAAGTTATATTATATTCAATTGAAGAAACTGATAGTAAAGAAGGATTTTATTTGGGACCATTATCAACAGAAAAACCGTTTGTTGAGCCTAGAATTATAAATACAAGAATTGATTTAAACAAAGATATTCCAAGTATTTTATATGATTATTTACAATGGTTTAGATCCGAAAAGAAAAAAGTTCTTTTGTTAGTTCCCCAAAAAGAAAATATACAATGTGTTTATGAATATTATGTTAATAAGCTTAAGATGAATGGTGTTAAAATTTTAAAGGGTTATAAAAGTAATTATGAAAATTTAAAAGATGAAGTATTACAAAACAGAAATCAGTCAATATTTATAATAACTAATGATATGGAGGTTGTATTGAAAGATTTTACTGTTGATGAAGCTGTATTATTATTTTCAGATAATATGCTTTTTTCCTATAAAAGAATCATTTATATTTGTGCGTACATAGGTAAGAGGAATAAACAAATGCCAGAAGTTTTGATGGTATCAAAGAATGTTTCGTTAGATATGGATACGGCTAAAAACATAAGTAGAAATTTCAATAAGATTATATGGGACAAGAAATTAAAATTATTTTAAAATCAATATTTAAGGGAATATTAGAAATATTATATCCGAATGATTATAAGTGTGTTATATGTGGTAAGGAAGCAGAAGGAATTTGCTATGAATGTATTAATAAAATAACAATGTGTTCTGAAAATCAAAATAGTGTTGGTTTTTATAAAGGTGTATTGAAGGAGCTTATATTAAAATTTAAGTATGAAAGAAATTTTAATGCAGGGGATATCTTAGTAATGTTGCTTGAAAAAAAGTTATCTTTGTATGATAAAGATTGTTATTTAACTTATATACCTTCAGGGAAAAAGGCAATTAAGGATAGAGGATTTAATCAATGCGAATATTTGGCGACTGAAATTGGATACAGAAATAATTATAAGGTTATGAATACATTAAAGAAGGTAAAGGAAACAAAGATTCAGAAAACTTTAAGTAGAGTAGAAAGAATGAAAAATTTAGAGGGAGCTTTTGATGTTATAGATAGAGAGAGTATACGAGGAAAAAAGTTTATAATTATCGATGATGTGATAACTACAGGAGCAACATTAAAAGAAGCAAAGGATGTTTTAAAAAAATATGGCGCTTTACAAATAAATACATTGACTATAGCTAAGACTTATATATAATATAAAGTGTAGAGCTAGGTCTGTGGTTGAAAGTCGATGCCAGTCGCAGGCGAAACGATCCACGTAACCTAGGCAAAAGTCCTAGTGAGCATGGTGCGGTATAGAAGTAAGTCCTGCCAGTTAATAACTGAGAGGGTTAGTAGTGAGAGGTTAATTCCGGGTAGCGAAATCTCCAGCAGGCGAGTGTGGGGTCAAAAACCAGGTCAGCTAGCTTTATTTAAAATGAATCATAAAAATGTCAAAGAGACAATATATAAGTTTGTTTAAAATATTACTGAAAACTTCGATTTTTAGTAATATTTTTTTGCGTCTAAAAAAATATAAAATTTTTTAAGAGTGAGTATTGCTGGTATATGATATGCAATTTTTTAAAATGTTAAAAATAAGATGTCAAGAAAATAATAGTGTTTTATTAATAAAAAATAAAGCATAAAATTAGTAAAATAAAACTTTAAAATAAATATGCATAATATTCTGACAATTTATCGTAATGCTATTGTAATTAATAAAAAAAGGGAGTAGAATGTAGGAAATAGAAATATAACAAAAAATAACATATGAGAGGGGCTGGAATTATGAAAGTAACAGTAGTAGCAAAAAATATTCAATTAACACCTGCGTTAAAGGAAAGTGTTGAGAAGAAAATATCTAAACTTGAAAGATATTTTGATCCAGAAGTTAAAGCAAGAGCAACGCTAAGTGTTCAAAAGAATAGACAGATAATTGAAGTTACTATTCCTTTTAATGGAATTATATTAAGAGGTGAAGAAAGTACCGAGGATATGTATAAATCAATTGACTTGGTTGAAGATAAATTAGAAAGACAAATAAGAAAGCAGAAGACAAAACTTCAAAAAAGAAATTCAAAAGGATCATTAAGATATCCTTCATTTAATCCTAAAGAAGTAGAAGGAATTTTTGAAGAGGAAGACCAAAAAATAGTTAAGACAAAAAACTTTAATGTAAAACCAATGTCAAGTGAAGAAGCAATTTTGCAAATGGAACTTTTAGGACATAACTTTTTTGTATATGAAGATGCTGATACAAATAAGTTTAGTGTAATGTATAAGAGAAAAGATGGAAATTATGGTTTAATAGAACCAGATTATAAATAGATATTATGGCCAATTTAACAACCATACCAGTTTTTGCTGATATGGTTGTTTGATTTTAATGGATTTTTTACAATGATTATTTTTTGAGTTATTTTGAAGAAAAAGAGAATAATATATTAATCTTTGTTAATATATAGCTATATTTCTTGATAATACTTGATGTAAAATGCTATAATTTATAGATAAGAAGCTTACTTAAAAAATGAGCAATTAAGGGAGAAAATAAAAAAAGGTTTGAAAGGATGAAATTATGAAATTTTTTGGAGGCTTATTTAAGTCATATACAGAAAGAGAAGTAAATAGATTACAGCCAATAGCTGATAAAGTTCAAGCTCTAGATGGGGAAATGCAAAAGCTTTCTGATGAAGAGCTTAAAGCAAAGACAATCGAATTTAGAGAGAGACTTGAAAAAGGTGAGACATTAGATGATATTTTAGTAGAAGCATTTGCTGTAGTTAGAGAGGCATCTACTAGAGTTTTAGGAATGAAGCATTATAGAGAACAAATAATTGGGGGAGCTGTTTTACATCAAGGAAGAATTGCAGAAATGAAAACTGGTGAAGGTAAAACATTAGTTGCTACTTTACCAGCATATTTAAATGCAATTTCAGGTAAAGGTGTTCATATAGTAACTGTAAATGATTATTTGGCTCAAAGAGATAGAGAAGAAATGGGTCAAGTTTATGAATTTTTAGGACTTACTACAGGAGTTATAGTTCATGGATTAAATAATAATCAAAGAAGAGAAGCGTATGCAGCAGATATTACATATGGAACAAATAATGAATTTGGATTTGATTATTTAAGAGATAACATGGTAATTTACAAAGAAGAAAGAGTACAAAGACCTCTTAATTTCTGTATTGTAGATGAGGTTGATTCAATTTTAATTGATGAGGCTAGAACACCACTTATAATTTCAGGTGCAGGAGAAGAATCAACTGAATTTTATAAAGTAGCTGATTATTTTGTTAAGTCATTAAAAGCAGAGGAAGATTATACAATTGATGAAGAAGCAAAAGCAGTTATGCTTACTGATAAAGGTATAGAAAAGGCAGAAAAGAATTTTAAAGTTGAAAATTATGCTGATGCAGAAAATATGGCACTTCAACATTATGTAACTCAAGCATTAAAAGCTAATGTAACAATGAAGAAAGATAAAGATTACATGGTTAAAGATGGAGAAGTAATTATTGTTGATGAGTTTACAGGAAGACTTATGGAAGGTAGAAGATACTCAGATGGTTTACATCAAGCTATTGAAGCTAAAGAAGGCGTTAAAATAGCAAGAGAATCTAAGACTTTAGCAACAATTACATTCCAAAACTATTTTAGAATGTACAAAAAATTATCAGGTATGACAGGTACAGCTTTAACTGAAAAGGGAGAATTTGAAGAAATATATGGACTAGATGTTATTGTAGTACCAACTCATAGACCAGTATTAAGAAATGATAAACCAGATGTTATTTATTTGAGTGAAAGAGGTAAGTTCAATGCAATAGCTGATGAAATTGCTGAAACAAATAAAACAGGACAGCCAGTTTTAGTTGGTACTGTAAGTATTGAAAAATCTGAAGAATTATCAAAACTTCTTAAGAAGAGAGGAATTAAGCATCAAGTATTAAATGCTAAGTACCATGAACAAGAAGCTGAAATTATTAGTCATGCTGGTGAAATGGGTATGGTTACTATAGCTACTAATATGGCTGGTAGAGGTACTGATATTAAGCTTGGTGAAGGAGTAAAGGAAGCTGGTGGTCTTAAGATTATTGGTACTGAAAGACATGAATCTAGAAGAATTGATAACCAGTTAAGAGGTCGTTCAGGAAGACAAGGAGATCCAGGTTCATCTCAATTCTATATTTCATTAGAAGACGAACTTATGAGAAGATTTGGTTCAGAAAAGATTCAAGGTATAGTTTCTAAGTTAGGTCTTACTGAAGAAGATGCTATTGAAAATAAGATGATAACTAAGCAAATTGAAAATGCTCAAAAGAAAGTTGAAGGTAACAACTTTAATACAAGAAAAACATTATTAGGTTATGATGATGTTATGAATGTACAAAGAGAAGTTATATATAAGCAGAGATCAGAAGTTCTTGAAGGTGAAGATATAAAAGACCAAATTAAAGCTATGACTGAGCATGTAATAACTAATGCTGTTAATTTACATTTGAATGGACTTGATGAAGATACTGTAGATGCAGAAGAAGAAATGAAGAAATTAGTATCATACTTAAATGATATTTGTATTCCAGCAAATAAAGTAAGTATCGATGAACTTATGAATATGTCAAATGAAGAAATAATAGAAAAATTCATTAATATTGCAGATGAAATATATGAAGCTAAAGAAGCTGACTTTACTTCTGAAAGAATGAGAGAAATAGAAAGAGTTATTCTTCTTAGAACTGTTGATACTAAGTGGATGGATCATATAGATAATATGGATCACTTAAAACAAGGTATGGGACTTCAAGCGTTTAAACAAGAAGATCCAGTTAGAGCTTATCAAATGGAAGGTAGCCAAATGTTTGAAGAAATGATAGAAAGCATTAAGCTTGATACTGTTAAATACATCTTCCATGTTCAAATGGAAAGAGCACCTGAAAGAGAAAGAGTAGCTAAGGAAACTGGAGCAAGTCATGCAGGTTCTTCATCAGAATCAGCTAAACAAGAACCAGTTAGAAAGAAAGTAGAAATAGGTAGAAATGATCCATGTCCATGTGGAAGTGGAAAGAAGTATAAAAACTGCTGTGGCAGGGAAGTATAAAATTAGATATAATTACTATAAAGGCTAGTCTATAAAAGACTAGTCTTTAATAATTTTTAAGAGGGTGAAAAAATGATAATTGAACTTGAAAAAGAGTTATTAAAACTTCCAGGTTTAAAGGAAAATATAAAGGAAATGGGGGCTTCACTTTGACAAGGAAGCACTAGAAAAGAAAATTGAAGAATTAGATCTTCAAATGCAGGAAAATGGATTTTGGGATGATATTAAAAGAGCAGAAGAGATTACTAAAGAAAGTAAAAGACTTAAAGAAAAATTAGAAAGATATAATAATTTAGTGACTAAGGTTGAGGATATAGAAGTTCTAAATGAACTTATGGAAGAAGAAGATAATGAATCAGCAAAAGAGATAATAAGTGATATCAGGAATATTGAAAAAGAGGTAAATGCATATAAGATAGAAATGCTTTTATCTGGAGAATATGATAATAACAATGCTATACTAACTCTTCATGTAGGTGTTGGTGGAGCAGATGCTAATGACTGGACAGAAATGCTTTTGAGAATGTATACAAGATGGTGCGATAAAAAAGGGTATTCAGTAGAAACTTTGGATATGTTACCAGGTGATGAAGCTGGAATAAAAAGTGTAACTTTAAGTGTAAAGGGAGAACATGCTTATGGTTATTTAAAAGCTGAAAAAGGAATTCATAGACTTGTAAGAATTTCGCCTTTTAATGCTAATGGGAAAAGGCAGACTTCGTTTGCATCTGTAGAAGTTTTACCTGAACTTACTAAGCAGCAGGATATAGATATAAAAGCTGATGACTTAAAAGTGGATACTTTTAGATCTAGTGGTGCTGGTGGGCAACATATAAATAAAACTGAATCAGCTATTAGAATTACACATATACCAACAGGTATAGTAGTTCAATGTCAGAATGAAAGAAGTCAGTTTTCTAATAGAGAGACTGCTATGTCGATGTTAAAATCTAAACTTATAGAGCTTAAAGAAAGAGCTCATAAGGATAAAATCGAAGATTTAACTGGTGAACTTAAAGATATGGGATGGGGAAGTCAAATAAGATCATATGTATTTCATCCATATAGTATGGTTAAAGATCATAGAACTAACATTGAGACAGCTAATGTAAATGGAGTTATGGATGGAGATTTAGATATGTTTATAAATGGATTTTTATCTCAAAATTCTGGTAACTAATATTTGTTGTGGAAAGAGATTTTATAATGAGCTTTAAAAATACAATTTTAAAGTTCATTAGTACATAATATACTGGAAAAAAAGTAAGTAATTAATTATAATAAAAAATGTTATAATTTGTAGGAGGAATAAAAATGAGAAAAGATAATGTTTTAGAAGATGAACTTCTAACAATAGATGTTGATGAAAAGATTTCTTTAGTTAAAGCAATTCCATTAAGTTTTCAACATCTATTTGCTATGTTTGGTTCATCAGTATTAGTTCCTATCATGGTTGGTATTGATCCCACAACGGTATTATTTTTTAATGGTATAGGAACGTTGCTATATGCAATTTTAACTAAAAAGAAAATACCAGCTTATTTAGGTTCAAGTTTTGCCTTTCTATCACCAGTATTTTTATTACAAAGCCAAGGATATGATTTTAGAACTATTCAAAGTGGTTTTGTAGTTACAGGTTTGGTATTTACTATTATTGCTATAATAATAGGTTATACAGGTACTGGATGGATAAATAAACTATTTCCTCCAGCAGCTATGGGGGCTATAGTAACTATAATTGGTTTAGAATTAGCAAGTTCAGCTGCTGATATGGCTGGATTTCCAGTTGGGGGAAGCAATACAACAGAATTAAATCCAACTTGGATAACTGTTTCGATGATAACATTAGTTACTATGATTTTATGCAATGTATTACTAAAAGGATTTTTGAAGGTTATTCCAATTTTAATAGCAGTTGTAGTTGGATATATAACAGCTTACATAATGGGGATAGTTGATTTTACACCAATAAGCGAAGCTAGTTTCTTTATATTGCCTAAGATACAGATTGCTCATTTTAATTTACAGGCAATATTAACAATAGTACCAGCAACATTTGTTGTGCTAGCAGAACATATAGGACACTTGAAGGTTACAAGTAGTATAGTAGGAAGAGATTTAACTAAAGATCCTGGTTTAAATAGATCTTTACTAGGAGATGGGTTATCTACAATAATTTCAGGTGTGTTTGGATCAGTTCCAACAACTACATACGGAGAAAATATAGGTGTTTTGGCTTTGACAAAAGTATATAGTGTATATGTTATATGTGGAGCTGGATTATTTTCGATAATTTTAGGTTTTTCAGGAAAAATGTCTGCGCTTATAAGTTCAATACCTACACCAGTAATAGGTGGAATAAGTCTTCTATTATTTGGATCTATTGCTACTTCAGGTTTGAGAACATTTATAGAAGAAAATGTAGACTATTCAAAGTCTAGAAACCTAATTTTAACATCAGTAATTTTTATTGTTGGATTAAGTGGAATATCTATAAATTTGGGGTCAGTATCTCTTACAGGTATGGGACTTGCAACAGTTGTAGGATTAGTTATTAATGTTGCATTTTTAATATTTGATAAATTAGGAATAATGAATGAGCCGGCTGATTAAGCTAGGTTATTTAAATTTTAAGTATAAAAGAGTCAAATACATTTTTGTATTTGACTCTTTTTTGCTTGAAATAAAAATGCTTTTAAGCAGCTTTTCTAGCTTTAAAAACTTTATAAGATATTGATATTGCTGTCAAAAATAAAAAGAAAATTAATGTGTTATTGTTGTAAAAAAATAAAAAAATATCACTATAAGCAGATGTGATAATTTTATTATTAACAATTTCATAGGCAGTATCTATAGCAGAAGTAGAAATTTTATCTGCAGTATCATCAGAAGTATGAATATTACTTATATCGCAATGTGATATAGTTATTGAATCAAATCCATTATTTAAAAAAGATGCATGATCACTAGCATCAGCAAATGATTCGTTATAAGTTATATTATTTTTGTTACATATGTTTTTCATATCTTCAAGTATTTTTGAGTTTTTATCTGCATAGTCTTTTCCACTCATTAAGGATATTGGATAGTTATTGGCTCCAATCATATCAAAATTAATAACTTCAGCATCTTTAAAAAAATCTTTATATTTACAGGCAAAATATTCAGATCCTTTAAGTCCAAGTTCCTCAGCATTTAGAGCAACAAATATAATATCACGTTTTGGAATTCGTAGAGATGAATAACTTCTGGCAAGTTCTAATAAAAATGAAATTCCAGAAGCATTATCTAAGGCACCAGGATAATAATTGCCAAGAGTGTCTGAACCTACATGGTCAAAATGTGCAGTCAAAATTAGTGGAGGTAAATTTTTTGAATAACCTTCGATTTTACCAGCAACATTACATATTTCTTTTTCTGAAATTTTATAAGAAAGATCAACTTTCAGATTAGAGCCTTTTCTTAAAGATTCTAATATTTTTGAAAAAGTTTCTGTTGTAATTTGAATTACAAATCCATACTTTGAATCTTCAAAAAAGGAACTTCGAAAAGAGAAAGTTTTATCAACATTAACATAAAATAAATATTCAATATTATCTTTGAAAATTGAAAAACCATTATTAAAAATATCAACCCTATCATTTTTTGAAAATTCTATTGATGGATTTTTGAAGTTTAAAAAATCTTCTTTAAAATCTTTTCCTAATGTAAACTCAGTAATACTGCCATCTTTGTTTATAAGTTTCAGAGATGATTTACCACCTGTATATGTAGGAACAGCGATAGTAAATTTCTCTTGAAAGTTGTTGTCTATAGGTTTTAGTTTCAAAGTTTTAAATTCGTCTTCAATTTTTTCTGCAATAATGCTGTTCTCATAAGTTCCAGCAAGTCTTCCTTTAAATTGTGAAGATGATAGATAGCATATAGTTTTTGTAACCTTTGATGAATCAAATTTTGTATAACAAATTTTAAAACAAATACATGTTATTAAACAGAAAATTGAAAGCAACATTAATACATTGTAAATTTTCTTTTTCATAGTCCATCCTTTTAATAAATGCTTTACTTAATAGTATTAGCTTAAAGAATATATTATGAATAGTTTATTTTGGACTTTTATAAAGCATATTCATTAGAGCATATACAACAGTAAATAGTAATGCTATATATATTATGTTGTTTAAACTATTATTGATTTCAAATAATATTAGTCCAACACTGGTAGTTAACAATATGACATAGTTAAGAAATTTGTTAAACGCTGATTTACTTGTACATATAACTGCTGTAGAAGAAAAAACAGTAAGAATTACTGTAATAATTGAAAGGATATTTCTTACAACTTTGGCAAAAGTTATTATTCTAAAGTGGTCTAAAACTAATAGTGTAATTAGAATAACGAGACATAAGGATACTATTTTTAAAATAAGTTTATTCATTTATAATCACCTACTGTAAAAAAATTACAATTAGATTATATCAGAAATTTTAATGCTTTAAAAGAAAAGTATATTTGTTTATTAAAATTGAAAAAAAGTTTATAATAAGAATGTTATTTTAATTTTGGGAGGTAAATATGATTAACATTCAAGATAGACTAGCAAAAGAGTTGGGATTAAAACTTAATCAAGTAAATAATGTTATAGAAATGTTGGATGAAGGTAATACAGTACCTTTTATAGCTCGTTATAGAAAGGAAAGAACTGGTGGACTTTCAGATGAAGTTTTAAGAAAATTCTCTGAAAGATTAACATATTTAAGAAATCTTGAAGAACGTAAATCAGATGTTTCAAGACTTATAGAAGAACAAGGTAAATTAACAGAGGAAATAACTTTAGCTTTAAATAAGGCACAAACGTTAACAGAAGTTGAAGATATATATAGACCATATAAACCAAAGAAGAGAACACGTGCAATTATAGCAAAAGAAAAAGGATTAGAACCTTTAGCTAATGTAATAATAAGCGGTATTTTTAAAGGTGATTTGAATGAAGAGGCAAGTAAGTTTATAAATTTAGAAAAAGGAGTACAAACATCAGAAGAAGCAATAAGTGGAGCATTAGATATACTTGCAGAGGCAATTTCAGAAGAAGCTAAGTTTAGAAAACACATTAGAGAAATGGTAATGAGAGAAGGAACTATTGAAACTAATGGAGAATCTGAAGAAACTACTCCTTATGAAATGTATTATGAATACAGTGAAGAAGTAAAAAAAATTCCTCCACATAGAATATTAGCTATTAATAGAGGGGAAAAAGAAAAAGTTCTTTCGGTAAAAATAGTGATTAATGAAGATAAAGTTATAAATTACTTAGAAAAAGAATTGTTAAAAGGAAATTCTGTGACAGATGAACAAATAAAACTTGCTATTAAAGATGCTTATAAGAGATTAATATTTCCATCTATTGAAAGAGAAATAAGAAGCGAACTTACAAATAAAGGTGAAGAGGGAGCTATTATGATATTTAAAGAAAATCTAAAGGCTCTTTTGATGCAGGCTCCTATAAAAGGTAAGACAGTAATGGGGTATGACCCTGGGTTTAGAACAGGATGTAAGGTAGCTATACTAGATAGTACAGGTAAATTTTTAGAAAATGTTGCTGTATATCCTACATTACCTAAAAAAGATGTTGAAGGAACAAAGAAAACATTAAAGGCTCTTATAAAAAAATATGATGTAGATGTTATTTCTCTAGGAAATGGAACAGCTTCTAGAGAATCAGAAGAAGTTATATCAGAAATGTTAAAAGAAATAAAAGAGGAAACAGGAAAAGAATTGGCTTATGTTATAGTTTCAGAAGCTGGTGCATCTGTTTATTCTGCATCTGAACTTGCAACTAAGGAATATCCAGATTTAGATGTTACAGTAAGGGGTGCGATATCTATAGGAAGAAGGCTTCAAGATCCATTAGCTGAACTTGTAAAAATTGATCCAAAAGCTATAGGAGTAGGACAATATCAACATGATGTTACACAAAAAAGGCTTGAGGAATCATTAAAAGGTGTAGTAGAAGATTCAGTTAATAAAGTTGGAGTGGATTTAAATACAGCAACACCTTCATTGTTAACATATGTTTCTGGAATTAATTCTTCTATTGCTAAAAATATAGTAGATTATAGAGATGAAGTTGGAGGATTTAAAAGCAGACGAGAACTTTTAAAGGTTAAGAGATTGGGACAAAAAGCTTTTGAACAATGTGCTGGTTTTTTAAGAGTAGCAGAAAGTAGCGAACCACTTGATAATACATCTGTCCATCCAGAATCATATGAAGCAGCTAAAAAACTTATAGAAGT
>SVCK01000029.1 GCA_015058375.1 Clostridium sp. | reverse complement strand
TTTTAGCTTTAATGGGAATAAGCTTATTACTACAGGGGCAGGAGGGATGATGGTAAGCAATAATTTTGATTATGCTAAAAGAGCTAAATATTTATCTACTCAAACAAAAACGATCTTAGATAATGGGGCTTTTGTACATGAGGAAGTTGGATATAATTTTAGAATGCCTAATTTACTAGCAGCAGTAGGAACTGCGCAATTAGAAGAGATAGATGATTTTTTAACAATTAAAAGAAGAAATGCACATTTATATAGCAAATTTTTAAAAGATGTAGATGGAATAACTATTGTAAAGAATGATGATAGTAAAATAGATAATTCTTATTGGTTATATTCAATTTTAGTAGAAGAAGATTATCCTTTAAGTCGAGATGAATTAATAGAATTTTTGAGAAAGAAAGGTATAGAAAGTAGATCATTTTTTATGCCAGTTCATGATATGAAACCTTATAAAGAATGTAGAAAAGGTGATATGACTATTACGGATGAGATAAGTAAAAGAGGAATTAATCTTCCAAGTTCTGTATCACTTAAATCTGATGAAATAAGGTATATATGCAAGTGTATTAAAGATGCAAAGAAAAATAGGTGAAGTAAATGAAAGATATTATTTTGATTGGTGGAGGAGGACACTGTAAAAGTATAGCAGATACTATAATAACATCTACTGACTATAATATTTTAGGAGTAATTGATATTCGTGAAAAGATAGGCAAAAAAGTTTATGACAATATATATGTAAATGGCTGCGATGAAGATTTGGAATTTTATTTTAAAGAAGGAGTTAAATATGCTTTTATATCTGTTGGAAGTATAGGAAATACGTTTTTAAGAAGAAAATTATATAAAAAGCTCTGTGATATAGGATTTGAAATGCCAATAATAATAGATAAAATGGCAATAATTTCCAAGGAAATATTTATTGGAGAAGGAACATTTATAGGAAAAGGTAGCATAATTAATTCTAATGTTTCGATAGGAAAAAACTGTATTATAAATACAGGATCGATTTTGGAACACGACTGCAATATAGGCGATTTTGTACATGTTTCATCTGGGGCTGTAATATGTGGAAATGCCAGTGTGGGAAATGATTCTCATATTGGATGTAATGCCACTGTTATTGAAGGAATAAAAATTGGAAAAAGAAGTATAGTTGGAGCAGGGAGCGTTATTTTAAGGGATATAGATAATGATAAAAAGATAGTGGGCAATCCTGGAAGGAGACTTGAAAATGAAGGATAAAGTCTTTGTAATAGCTGAGGCGGGAGTTAATCATAATGGAAATATTGATTTGGCTAAAGAACTTATTTTAAAAGCATCTATGGCAGGAGCTGATGCTATTAAATTTCAAAGTTTTTGTGCAGATAAATTAGTTTTAAACAATGCTAAAAAGGCTAATTATCAAATTGAAAATTCGAATGATAAAGAGGAAACTCAATATGATTTGCTAAAAAAATTAGAACTAGGGAAAAAAGATATTTTTGAACTTAATAATTATGCCAAGGAAAAAAATATAATGTTTATTTCTTCGCCATTTGATTTGGACAGCATAGATATTCTGAAACAGATAAATATGCCTATTTATAAAATACCTTCTGGTGAAATAAACAATGTGCCCTATTTGAGAAAGATAGGTAAATTAAGAAAAAAGATTTTTCTATCTAGTGGAATGTGTAATTTAGAAGAAATAAGTTTTGCTTTAAATATATTAAGGAATGAAGGAAGCAAAGATATTGTAGTTTTGCATTGTAATACAGAATATCCAACACATTTTGAAGATGTAAATTTAAAAGCTATGCTTCAAATAAGAGATAAATTTAATGTTGATATAGGTTATTCAGATCATACTTTAGGAATAGAAGTTCCAATAGCCGCAGCAGCTTTAGGTGCAAAGGTGATAGAGAAACATTTTACTTTAGATAGAGACATGGATGGACCAGACCATAAAGCAAGCTTAGAATTTGAAGAATTGAAAAATATGATATTAGCTATTAGAAATATAGAGACTTGTTTAGGTGATGGAGTAAAGAAGGTATCAGATTCTGAAAGAAAAAATATGAATTTAGTTAGAAAGAGTATTGTTGCCAAAAGAGACATAAAAAGAAATGAAATTTTTTCGGATGATAATATAGCAGCTAAAAGACCAGCAAGTGGCATAAGTGTAGCTTTTTGGGATGATGTTATAGGATGTATAGCAAAAAGAGATTTTAAAAAGGATGAGATGATAGAATTATGAAAAAGAATATATGTTTTATAACTTCAACTAGAGCAGATTATGGACTTTTAAAACCAGTTATGGAATTGTTTAAAAATGATAATAAGTATGAACTACAAATCGTTGCTACTGGTATGCATTTATCACAAGAATTTGGTGAAACTTACACGGAAATTGAAAATGATGGATTTGATATAAGAGATAAGATAGAAATTTTGTTAAGTTCTGACACTTCTATAGGAACAGCAAAATCTATGGGATTGGCTATGATAAGTTTTTCTGAGGCAATAAATAGATTAAAGCCTGATGTATTAGTGGTTTTAGGAGATAGATATGAAATATTTGCAATGTGTAGTGTGGCTGTAGTTATGAGAGTTCCTATAGTTCATTTGTATGGTGGGGAAACTACAGAAGGTGCATTTGATGAAGTATTTAGACATTCTATAACTAAAATGAGCTATTTGCATTTTACAAGTACTGAAGAATATAGAAAAAGAGTGATTCAACTTGGAGAAAATCCTAAAAGAGTATTTAATGTGGGTTCTTTAGGTGTTGAAAATGTATTAAATTATAAACTTTTATCAAAGAAACAATTAGAAGATGAAATTAATTTTAAGTTGAATATGCCTTATGGTTTAGTAACTTATCATCCAGTGACGTTAGAGGATAAGTCTTCTGAAAGAAATACAATAGAACTACTAAATGCGTTAGATGAAGTAAAAGATATGAAATTTATATTAACAAAATCTAATTCTGATAATGATGGAAGAATTATAAATAAGTTAATAGATGATTTTGCAAATTCTAATAAAGACAGAATAAAAGCATTTACAAGCATGGGAAATATAAGATATTTAAGTGCAATGAAATACAGTGCTTGTGTTATTGGAAATTCTTCTAGTGGAATAATTGAAGCACCATCTTTTAATGTAAGAACAATTAATATAGGAGATAGACAAAAGGGAAGAATACAGGCGAATTCTATAATAAATGTAAAAGAAGATAAGGAATCTATTAAAAATGGAATAAAGAAAGTCTTATTACAAAAACAAACAAATGTTATTAATCCATATAAAAAGGAAAATACTTCGAGAATAATATATGAAAATATAGATAAAATGCTATGTTCAAAAATTAATTTGAAGAAAAAATTTTATGATATATAAGGGGAATTTTTATGAAAAAAATTTTAGCTATCATACCAGCAAGAGGGGGATCTAAAGGAGTTCCTAGAAAGAATATAAAGCTACTAAATGGTCATCCATTAATAGAATATACAATAAAAGAAGCGAACAAAAGTAGTTATATTAATAAAATAGTTGTTTCTAGTGATGATGAGGAAATATTAGAAGTTTCTAAAAGAATTGGTAGCTGCATACCGTTAAAGAGAAGAGAATCACTTGCAGGTGATAAAACAGCTACAGTAGATGTTATTTTGGATGTATTAAATGAATTGAAAAATAAAGATAACTATGTGCCTGATTATTTTGTGCTTTTACAGCCTACATCTCCTTTTAGAAATTGTAAACATATAGACGATAGCTTTAAAATCGTTTTAAATAATGATTCTAATTCTTTAATATCTGTATGTGAGGTTTCGGAAACGCCTTATTGGATGAAAATTATAGAGAATAATAAAATGAAGAATTTACTTGAAGGTAATGATGTAATAAGAAGGCAAGATTTGAATAAAGTTTATATTATTAATGGTGCAATTTATATAATGAAAACTGATGTGTTTTTGGAAAGTAAGAAACTTATTTTAGAGGATACATGCCCTTATATTATGGATAGAAAATTTTCTTTGGATATAGATACTAAGCTGGATTTTGAGATGGCAGAAGTTTTAATGAGCAAATTAAGTAGTAATATTGGAGAGGAATAAAGTTGTCTAAATCGTCTATAATAAAGAATTCTGCAATAATAATGTTTCTTACAATTATAAGTAAGATAACAGGTTTTTTTAGAGATATTTTAGTAGCTTCAGAATATGGAACTACTTATGAAACTGATGCATATAATATTGCATTGACCATTCCTACATTAGCTTTTACTCTTATAGGAACAGCTGTGTCTACAATTTTTATTCCTATATTTACAAGAATTTTAATGCGACAAGGAAAAGAAAAGATGTATGTTTTTGCTAATAAGATTCTTCTAATTTTATTTGGAATAATACTAATTATTTATGTATTATTATTTTTACAAACAAATAATATAGTAGAAGTATTAGCTCCTAAATTTGATGATGCTACAAAAATATTAACTATAAAATTAGCGAAAATATGCATGATTAACTTGATTTTTTTGGCTATATATAGTGTCTTTTCAGCAATATTGCAATCATTAAATGAATTTACTTCTGTTGCAATGGTAGGAATAGTTATTAATATTCCAATAATTATATATGTATTAATATTTAATAAATATGGAATTTTTGGACTCACAGCAATTAATATTTTAGGATATGCTCTTCAAGTTTTAATTCAAATTCCATGTCTTCTTAAAAATAAGTATAAGTTTACTATAAGTTTTGACTTTAAGGATAAAATTTTTAAGGATATTCCTAAATTATTGATTCCAGTAATTATAGGTGTTGGAATAAACCAAGTTAATTTATTAGTTGATCAAGTTGTCGCATCTGGGCTTGAAGAAGGAACTATCTCAGCTATAAATTTATCTAATAAAGTAAATATGATTATATATGGAATTTATGCTACATCGATAATGACAGCTCTTTATCCTGTTCTAACTAGTGAAGTAGAGAAGATAAATTGTTTTAAAGAACATATTTCAAAGGGAATATGTAGCATAACTTTAATAATGTTACCAGCATCAGTAGGAATTATGATATTAAGTAGACAACTAGTTGTAATTTTATTTCAAAGGGGCATTTTTGATGAGAAATCTGTAGAAATGACTTCTTTAGCAACATTATTTTTAGCGATAGGAACAATATTTTATTCAGTTAGAGATATTATAAGTAAAGCTTTCTATTCTTTGCGAAATACTACGACTCCAATGAAAAATTGTATAGTGGGTGTTTGTGTTAATGTGATTTTAGATATAAGTTTATCAAAAACTATGGGCATTGCAGGTTTAGCATTAGCTACGTCTATTTCAGCAATAACAATGGCAGTATTATTATACATAAGTTTAAGGAAAAAGATTGGAGTTATATTAGAAAAAAATTTTATTTATGATTTGTTGAAAATAATGATAAGCACTGTTATTATGGGAATTTGTGTTTATGTAATGAGAGGATTTATAGTTTATAAATCAGGAATACACTTATTAATGGATTTGATAGTAGTAATTTGTATTGCAGCAATATTGTACTTTACTATGTTGAAGGTATTAAAAACCAGTATATTTGAAGAACAGGTGAGTATTGTAAAAAATAAGATGAAAAAATTTTTTGCAAAAGTAAAAAGTAATAGAAAAATTAAAGATATATATACTTGTGAGGATAGGAATAAATAATTATTTTTGTGGAGAGTAGTTTTTATGAGAAAAAAGATGCTACAGAAATTTATAATAATAGTTTTAATTATTGTAGGAGCTTTAGTGGTTTATAAAATTTGTAATCATAAGGATAATGATAATGTAGAGCAAGATAATAATAATATAGTTGAAGAAGTTGAGGATACTATTGAAGAAATAGTTAGTGTAGAGGAAAATAAGGAAGAAATTAAAGAGGAGGAAAAGAAAATAACTAATATTTTGCTTTTAGGAATTGATAAACAAGAAAATGTATCTGATACAATCATGATAATGTCTATAAATGAAAAAAATAATACATTAAAATTAGTATCAATTATGAGAGATATTTATGTTTATCAAGGTGAAAACATGGCAAATAAAATAAACTATGCATACCATTATGGAGGGGTACAGGGCTCGATAGATACTGTTAATTCAATTTTTAATCTTGATATTGAGAGGTATGTTAAAGTCGACTTTG
>SVCK01000028.1 GCA_015058375.1 Clostridium sp. | reverse complement strand
TCTCCATATCAAGTTTGTAATCAACAAATTCAAGTATTAGATTCCCAGTAAAATTACTTATAGGATTGATATCATCGAATACTTCATGAAGTCCTTCTCTTAAAAACCAATCATATGAATCTAATTGCACTTCAATTAAGTTTGGCATTTCGGTCACATCTTTAACCCTTGCAAAACTCATTCTTGTTCTTTTTCCAACTTGGACAGGATGTACCATGAATTTTCACCCCTTGTATAAACTAAAATAACCAAAAGCATAACTTCCCTAAGGACTTTTGCTTTCGGAGAGCATCATCTTTTTAGTATAACCTTTAATTAGTTTGATTATACTATTTTTTTCGTTTTTATATACTTATCCATATTGAACAGTACATCTATTAAAGTTATCACAAAATCAAAACATTGTCAACACTTTTTAACAATATTAAACTACTTTTACTGCAGACAATAAAAAAGGTGCTAATATAGCACCTTTCTATTCAATAAGCAAAGAATCTTACTTGAATTCTACTTCTGCTCCAACTTCAGCTAATTTAGCCTTAATTTCTTCAGCTTCTTCCTTAGCTACAGCTTCTTTTAATGTCTTAGGAGCTCCATCTACGATTTCCTTAGCTTCTTTTAATCCTAAACCAGTTATTTCTCTAACTACTTTGATTACCTTGATCTTTTGACCACCAGCGTTTGATAATACTACATCAAATTCTGATTTTTCTTCAGCAGCACCACCTGCAACTGCACCACCTGCAACTGCTACTGGAGCAGCAGCGCTTACTCCGAATTCTTCTTCGCAAGCCTTAACTAATTCGTTTAGGTCTAAAACGCTCATTTCTTTTATAGCTTGAATGATTTCTTCTCTTGTCATTATAAATTGCACCTCCAAAATTTTTCAACAATTACTTTACTTTTTATTATTCAGCTGATTCAGCTTCCTTTTTGTCTTTTATTGCGCTTAATAAGTATGCAAGGTTTGATAATGGCGCCTTGATACTTCCAAGAAGTTTTGCAATAAGAACTTCTTTTGATGGTATTGAAGCAAGTTGGATAACTTTTTGAGTATCGAAAAATTCTCCTTCAACAATACCTGCTTTTAACTCAAGTTTCTTATGGTCTTTAGCAAAATCATTTAGAATTCTTGCAGGAGCTGTAGCATCTTCATATCCAAAAGCTATAGCAACTGGTCCTTCTAAATATTCAGAAATTCCTTCGATTCCTAATTCTTTTGCTGCTAATGTTACTAAAGTATTTTTATATACCTTATATTCAACACCATTTTCTCTTAATGCTTTTCTTAATTGAGTATCTTCTTCAACAGTAAGTCCTTGATAATCAGCAAGAATAACAGCTTGAGCTTTTTCTAATTTTTCTTTAATTTCAGCAACTTTTGCTTCTTTAATTTGTCTGTTTTTGTTTATCACTGTGTGTCCACCTCCTCACAGTTTTTTAACTGCTTTATTATATTAATAAAGGTCTTCCCGTAGACAAAGGAAGACCTATAATATCATTACGTTCTACCCTCGGTAGGTTGATTTACGTTACGCTTGCGCACCCACTGTCTACGGAGTTATATTCTTTTTCACAACGAAATTGATTATATCATTTTCGTCATTTTAAGTCAATACTAATCTAAAACTTTTGTAGAATTAATTTTAGCTGCTGGTCCCATTGTGCTTGAAACACTTATTGACTTTAAGTATTGTCCCTTAGCAGCAGCTGGTTTAGCTTTTACTAAAGCTTCCATTAATGCATGGAAATTGTCTTTTAACTTTTCAGCGCCAAAAGATTTCTTTCCAATTGGGCAGTGAACTATAGAAGTCTTATCTACTCTATATTCTACCTTACCAGCTTTAATTTCTGATATAGCTTTAGCTACATCAAATGTTACTGTTCCTGATTTTGGGTTAGGCATTAAACCTTTTGGTCCTAAAACTCTACCGATTCTACCTACAACACCCATCATATCTGGAGTTGCAACAACTACATCATAATCAAACCAGTTTTCAGTTTGGATTTTTTGTACTAAATCTTCTGCTCCAACAAAATCTGCTCCTGCAGCTTCAGCTTCTTTAGCTTTTTCTCCCTTTGCAAACACTAAAACTTTAACTGTCTTACCAGTTCCGTGAGGTAATACTACTGCACCTCTTACTTGTTGGTCTGCATGTCTTGGATCTACACCAAGTCTTACATGTAATTCGATAGTTTCATCGAAGTTAGCTTTAGCAGTCTTAACGCAAAGCTCTAAAGCTTCAGCTGGACCGTATAAAGTATTTTTATCTATTAACTTTGCACTTTCAACATATTTCTTTCCCATAATAAGCCTCCTTTGTGGTAATAACGGTTTTTACCTCCCACGAATTTTGAATTACTCTTCGATAGTTACACCCATACTTCTAGCTGTACCTTCAATCATGCTCATAGCAGTTTCAATTGTTGCAGCATTTAAGTCTGGCATTTTCATTTCTGCGATCTTTCTAACTTGTTCCTTAGTTAACTTACCAACCTTAGTTCTGTTTGGTACTCCTGAACCACTTTCTAATCCTAATTCTTTCTTGATTAGAACAGCAGCTGGAGGAGTCTTTAATATGAAACTAAAAGATCTATCTTGATATACTGTAATTACTACTGGTATTATTAATCCTGCTTGGTTCGCTGTTTTAGCGTTGAACTCCTTACAGAATCCCATTATATTTACACCATGTTGTCCTAATGCTGGACCAACTGGTGGTGCTGGTGTTGCCTTACCTGCAGCAAGTTGAAGTTTAATCATTCCAGTTACTTTCTTAGCCATTTGTTATTCCTCCTATACTGTGGTGATTACGGACTTTTTGTCCTCCCACTTAATTAAAAAAATCAGTTTATAAATTATTAAACTAATTTGTCAATTTGATTAAAATCTAGCTCAGCTAATGTTTCTCTTCCAAACATCTCAACTGATGCTTTAATTTTACGTTTTTCAAGATTAATTTCTTGCACAACTGCAACAAATTCCCTTAATGGTCCTGAAATTACTTTAACGCTTTCTCCTACTTCTAAATCCACTTCTTCAGGAATTTCTATAACTCCCATAGATTCAACTTCTTCATCAGTAAGAGGAACCGGCTTAGATCCAGGCCCTACAAACCCTGTCACTCCTCTTGTATTTCTTACGACATACCAAGATTCATCTGACATTAACATTTTCACTAATACATATCCAGGGAACTTTTTCTTTAAGGTTACTTTTTGTTTGCCATCCTTTTCTTCAACCACCTCTTCCATCGGTACTTGAATATCTAGCAACAAATCTTGAAGATTTCTATTTTCAATAGTCTTCTCGATGCTTGCTTTCACCTTATTTTCGTAGCCTGAATAAGTATGTACTACATACCATCTTGCTTTTTCACTCATATTTAGCTCGGTGAAAACTCACCTAACCTCCCTTACTTAAGTTTCAAAATCGCTTCAAAGAGGTTTTGAAAAATATAATCGAAGCCACCTACTAATATTGTATATATTATAGTAGCTACAGCAACAGCAATTATAGCTTTTTTAGTATCCTTTTTATTAGGCCATGTTATCCTCTTAACTTCAGCCTTAATTTCTCTAAAAAATTTCAAAATGCCACCTTTTTTAGTGGTATTATTCATTTTTGCACTACTGTTTACAGCCATTTTATCACATCCTTAAATTTGGTAAGTCTGTGTCATTACTTAATCGCTAATTACTTAGTTTCTCTATGAAGAGTGTGCTTCTTACAGAATTTGCAATATTTTTGCATTTCTATTCTGTCTGGGTTATTCTTTTTGTTCTTCATTGTATTGTAATTTCTTTGCTTACACTCTGTACATGCTAAAGTTACTTTTACTCTCACGGTCTGCACCTCCAGTTATTCCTATATATTTAAGAGACTATACTCTTAGAGTTTCGACTAATTTATTCAATTGTGAGTCACTTTCTCACAATATCACAAAAGTCACAAAATGTCAATACAACATTCCTCTGTAAAGGACCAGGTAATTAATACCTAGCCCTATTTATATTTAAAAAATCTTAATTATTCTACTATGCTAGTAACAACACCAGAACCTACAGTTCTACCACCTTCTCTGATGGCAAATCTTAATCCTTCATCCATTGCTACTTCTGTTATTAATTCAACGTTCATATCAATGT
>SVCK01000027.1 GCA_015058375.1 Clostridium sp. | reverse complement strand
GGCAAATAGCTCAGATAAAGATGAACTGGTTTAACAGTAACAAACGTTGTATTTAAATAGCTCTTGTTCGTAAGACCCTAAAAAACCAAAATTGTTTAACAGTAACAAACGTTGTATTTAAATGCTACAGCACTAACATTTGCTAGGTCAGCATCTGTTTAACAGTAACAAACGTTGTATTTAAATCATCCTTTAGTTTATTTAAGATATCTTAATCACGAGGTTTAACAGTAACAAACGTTGTATTTAAATAGACTACATATAAACGGATACTCTACATCGTCCCTGGTTTAACAGTAACAAACGTTGTATTTAAATCTATTTTTATAGTCGCTTTCCACTCTAGCGATTTCGTTTAACAGTAACAAACGTTGTATTTAAATAATTGATTTTTAGTTATTTCCTCTATTCTATCCCAGGTTTAACAGTAACAAACGTTGTATTTAAATGCTAATAAACTTCCAATTGTAGTAGGGCTTAAATCGTTTAACAGTAACAAACGTTGTATTTAAATACTAGCTGTAGGTTACCTTTACCTATAACATGGATGTTTAACAGTAACAAACGTTGTATTTAAATCCTATTGTTATTTCAATTTTTCTAGTTTTCTCATATGTTTAACAGTAACAAACGTTGTATTTAAATGATTTCTGTTTTAATAAAACTACATTACTCGGATCCGTTTAACAGTAACAAACGTTGTAAAAAATAATATTAAAAAAGAAGCATGTCCTAAATTGATAGGATATGCTTCTTTTATTGTTAAGCTAATTCAAATTTAGTAACAGCTTTTCTAGTAAGTTGAGCACCAGATTTCTTGACTAAAGCACCATTTTTGTTTAAAAAAATATTCTTAGAAACTATGATATCCATTAAAGAATTAACTTGCTCTTTAGTCAAATCTTCCTTTACTCCATCTATAGAAATAGAGCTTTTTTGTCCATTTTCACAGATAAAAGTAAGAGTTAAAGAGTATTCCATAAAATTTCACCTCCTTATTATAAAGTTTTTGCTAGCAAAGAGGGATAGATCATTAAGCCTCTTCAACTATTGTTGATGTTTCTGCAAGTAATACATTTCTAGTTTCAGCTTCCATAACATCCTTGATTGCATTAGCTACAGCACTAATGTCTGCTAATGGAGCATTAGCCTTAACATTATTGAAAGATTTCTTTTTATAAGTTGTATTACCTGATGAGTCTTGACCATTTGCAACTTCAATTTGCATAGAAGTTGTAGCAGTAATTTTCTTAAAATCCATGTTAAATTCCTCCTTTCTTCAACGCCTTGCAATTAATATATATGCAGTTTTATTAAAGTTTTCCAAAGGTTAAAAAAAATTTTTATCTGCACAATAAAAACAATTACTTTTTAAGTTCATTTTTCATCTGTAGTAATTACAATGCCAAGCTTTGCAGCTATTATAGTATTTAATTTTGTTATTGAGGCTGTAAGCTCACTTAATTGTTTTTCTAATCTTATAAGAAGGTAAGCTGTCACAACTACTGGAAAGCCTGCATTTGTTATAAGATCAGTTAAATCTTTTAGTTCCATAAAAAACACCTCCCATTACATATGTGATATATGCAAAAGAGAGTGGATTTAATTTTTTTGGTAATTTATTTTATAAATCACACATAGTATAGATAGTGTAAAGACTTGGGAGAGGGGAAAGCAGCAAAATAGAAAATTGAGCTGTCTTTGTATAGATTTATAGATGATGAATTTAATAAAAAAAATAAATACCCAATATAATTTAATATTTAGAGATAATAATTTCATTTTCAAAATAATAGAAGCTTCATTTATATTACTAAACGAAGCTCTAACAATATTCATAATTTATAGATTTAGCGAAAGTATTTTGGCTATATATCAGTTAAATAAATGTATAAAAATACTTATACTTATTGCCTCCTTTTTTATAATTCACTATGTTATAGGAGCAGTACTTCTTTTTTACAACAGACTAGAAGGATGGGATAGTAAAGGCAAAGTTTTAACTGGAGATTTTCTGATTAGTTATTTCTTAATAGTTGGTTCTCTATTCTTTATTTTGCTTTTCTATAAAGAAACAATAAAAACTTTTACTATGTCTTTCATTATAGCTGATATAGCGAGTTATATAATAAATATGAAGCTACTTGTAATGTTTCTTCTATTAGGAAGAAGAAAGCTAAAAGATGGAGATTGCTATAATAATTTTGCAGTTATTATGATATCTGCATTTGTTATTGTTTTTATGATTATTCTAAACCTTTTCATTGGAGTGGTTATAGTTGATGGGGTTAACCCTTCTAGTTTTTCAGGTTGCCCTGGAGTATTTGATTTGTTCTATTATACTGTAGCAACATTTACTACTATAGGTTTTGGTGACATTGTTCCTTTAACAAAATTAGCAAAAACAATGGCTGTTTTCATTTCAGGAAGCAGTATTATATGTTTAAGTGTCTTTTTAGGAAGCATTTATTCAATAAAGAAATAGATATTATTTAAAGATGATAAAAGTAAAGTGATTATTTACAAATAAAATGGGGCTGTTACACCTTTTTAGTGCAACAGCCCTTTTGTAATTTAGAAAATATGCTTTAAGAAGTTGTATAGTCCTATAGACCAAACATCAAAGTTGTGATCTCCAGGTACTGTATACCATGCATGTTTTACACCATTATTAGCTAAAGCTTGGTGGTAATCATTTGGTATATTATGAACTACTGAGTCATTTTGCCCTGACATAACAGAAACAAAGTATGGAGTTTGTTTTCCATTTCTAAGATTTAATATACCAGTATTTAAACCAGGAGCAGGAGAGAAAGCTCCAATATATCCAAAAGTATCTGTCATAGAGAATCCTATGCTTAAAGTTTCTTTACCTCCCATAGATAAACCAGCAATTGCAGTATTTTCACGTCCTGTTAATGTTGGATATTTTTGATTTATAAAAGGTATTAAGCAGTCACGTAAATCATTTATGAAATTATCAAAAGCTTGAACATTAGCATTACCATATATATTTGAAGGTACTCTATCATCATGAGAAGCACGTACATTTGGTATTACTATAATCATATTAGAAGCTTCACCACTTGCTATAAGGTTTGATAAAATTTCATTTGGAGCACCTCCAAGCCATTCATTTTGATCTCCACCTATACCATGTAATAAATAAAGAACTGGATATTTCTTAGATGAATCATATTTTGGAGGAAGTAATACATTACATCTACGAGTATTTTTTGTTACTGATGAATAATAAGATACTCCTTGAATACTTCCATAAGCTACACCATTTTTACGATTTTTAAAGCCATATGGTGGATTAACATTAGTAGTGGCACCTGCATAATAATCCTTAGTTTTAGGCTTTGATGGGTTTGAAGGAGTTGTTGGTTTAGTAGGCTCAGTTGGTTTAGTTGGAGTTTGATTACCACCTGAAACTCTAGTTATTTTAACATCATCAATATAGATATCGCCATTATTTGCAGATGTTTCAAAATATATTATAGGATTGCTTGCACCATTTGGAAGAGTAAATGAACCATTCATTCCTTTCCATTCTCCACAGCCAGCAGTAGCACTTGCAACTGAAGCATATTTAGTATTTCCTGAATTATCTTTATAAGATAGAGTCATCTTAACTTGAATATCATTGT
>SVCK01000026.1 GCA_015058375.1 Clostridium sp. | reverse complement strand
AATTGAAAAGGATTCTGTAAGTGAAAAGCTTTATGAAGAACTTTCGATGAGTGAAGAAGGTCTTAAAAAGACTGGCCATGAAAAAATATTTGTAGGTAAATCAGTAAACATTGATTATAGTGCTTTAAGAAAAGAGATAACTAAATTTAAGGAAGTAATAAAATTGGGAAATATTGAAGGAATAGAAAAAGAAATAAAAATTTTAGTTCCTTCATATTTAGGAGGTAATAAAACTTTTCTTAAGGGGAACGAAAATGAAAAGGATTTTTGATATTGTTTCTAGTTTAGCAGTATTAATTATTTTATTACCATTGATTATTCTTATTTCAATAATCATTAAAGTTACGTCTAAAGGACCTGTAATTTTTATTCAGAAGAGAGTTGGACAAAACAATAAAATTTTTAATATGTACAAATTTAGAACTATGAAAATTGACACTCCTGAAATTGCTACTCATTTATTAAAAGATTCTGAAAAATATGTTACAAGATTCGGAAAGATTTTGAGAAAAACAAGTCTTGATGAACTTCCTCAACTTATAAATATCATTAAAGGGGACATGAGTGTTGTAGGACCAAGGCCTGCTTTATATAATCAATATGATTTAATTAAGTATAGAACAGAACTTGGTATAACTAGATTAGTTCCTGGGCTTACAGGTTGGGCACAAATAAATGGAAGAGATGAACTTAGCATTGAAAAAAAGGTGAATTTAGAAAAAGAATATTTGGAAGAAAATAATATATTTATAGATTTTAAGATTATATTACTATCAGTTGTAAAGGTAATTAAGCGGGAAGGGATTAAATGAAAAATGTGTTGGTAACTGGTAAAAATAGCTATATAGGAAATTCACTGAAGGCGTGGCTTGAAAAAGATAGAGATGAGTATACGGTTTTTACTATAAGTATGAAAGATGACAACTGGCATAATGATGATTTTTCAAAGTATGATGTTGTTGTACATGTTGCTGGAATAGCTCATGTATCTACAAATTTAAAATTAGAAAGTACTTATTATAAAGTAAATAGAGATTTAACCATAGAAGTAGCTAATAAAGCTAAGGAAAGTGGAGTAAAACAATTTATTTTTATGAGTAGCATAATAGTTTATGGTGATGCTTCTATGGAAAAAAAGATTATAAAAAGGGACACAATACCTATGCCAACAAATTTTTATGGACAAAGTAAGTTGGAGGCTGAAAAAGGTATAAGAAAGCTGGAAGATAATGATTTTAAGGTATTAATAATTAGAACACCAATGGTTTATGGAAAAGGATCAAAAGGGAATTACATTAGATTGTCAAAACTAGCAAGGAAAATAAAGATTTTTCCAGATATGAATAATGAAAGAAGTATGATTCATATTGATAATTTGTGTAATTTTATAAAAGCAGTAATTGATAATGAGTGTAGAGGAATATTCTTTCCTCAGAATAAGGAGTATGTAAATACGTATCAACTTGTTAAGAAAATAGGGGAATTTCATGATAGAAATATATATTCAATAAAGTTTTTTAATAAGATTATGAGACTTTTTTCGCCAAAAATAAAAATTATAAATAAGGTTTTTGGTAATCTTGTTTATGATAAGTCGATAAGTAGTTATGATTTTTCTTATATAGTAAATGATTTTGATAAAAGTGTACAAAAGACTGAGAGAAGGAAATTATTGTTGGTTACTGAATTCTTTTATCCATATAAAACATCTGCACCAAGAATACTTACAGAACTTGCAGAAGATTTTGTTGAGTATGGGATGGAAGTAGCGGTTTTAACAAGTAAAAATGGATATTATGAAAAAAATATAAAGTTAAAAAGAAAAGAAAATTACAAAGATATTGAGATAAATAGAATATCATCTACAAACTTTGATAGAGTAAAGACTATAGGAAAGTTATTAAATCCTCTTACTTTTGCTATCAATAGTTTTTTTTATCTGATATTCAAAAGCAATTATGATAGATTGATGTTTATGTCAAATCCTCCATGTTTGCCTTATATAGGTTATTTGTTAAATAAGGTAAAAGGAAAGAAATATATTTACTTAGTTCATGATATTTATCCTGACATAGCTCAACAGTTAAATAAATTAAAACCTAATGGAATTATTGTCAAAATACTAAATAAAATAAATAAGAAAATTTTTTCGAATCTTAGTAAAGCTATAGTATTGGGTAAAGATATGCAAAAAATATTGTTAGAAAAAGGTGTTGATGAAAATAGAATAGCAATTGTACCGAATTGGGCAGATAGTAAAAAAATATATGAGAAGAAAGTAGTTAGTGATTTTTATGTGGCTAATGATCTTAAAGATAAATTTAACATAGTGTATACGGGAAATATAAGCTCTGTTCATAAAATTGATTTAATTTTAGAAGTGGGTGAAAGTTTGAAAAATCATGAAGATATACAAATAATTTTTATAGGAGAAGGGAGCAGAGCAGAGTACATTAAGCAAAATATAAAAAATAATAATATGAAAAATATTAAATATTTTAGCTATAAATTTGGAGAAGAGTATAATGATTTTTTAAATTGTGCAGATATTTTTATTAGCACGTTAAATAATAATTTGACAGGACTGGGAGTACCTTCAAAAACATATACTTATATGGCAGTGGGAAAACCAATATTAGCACTGATGGATAATGATAGTGAAATAGGAAAAATGATTACTGAAAATAGTATGGGTAAGGTATTTGCTGAGGATGATGCATCAAAGATTGCACAATATATATTAAAGATGAAAGAAGATAATAAACTTTATATTGATACATGTAATAATGTTAAGAAGGCTTTTTCTGAGGGGTATGACAGAAAGATTGTAACAAGAAAGTTTTTTGAAGAAATAAATAAATGATAATTATAAGGAGAGGAAAATGTTTAGCAATAAGGTTCTTTTAATAACTGGTGGTACAGGGTCTTTTGGAAATGCAGTATTAAATAGATTTTTAAATACTAATATAAAAGAAATTAGAATTTTTTCAAGAGATGAAAAAAAGCAAGATGATATGAGAAATAAATTAAAGAACGATAAAGTTAAATATTATATTGGAGACGTAAGAGATGAAAATAGTTTGGATTTTGCAATGAAAGATGTCGATTATGTATTTCATGCAGCTGCTCTAAAACAGGTTCCTTCTTGTGAATTTTATCCTATGCAAGCTGTTAAGACAAATGTAGAAGGCTCTGATAATGTGTTTAAGTCTGCTTTGAGGAATAAAGTTAAAAAGGTTATTTTATTAAGCACTGATAAAGCAGTGTATCCTATAAATGCCATGGGAATTTCAAAAGCTATGGCAGAGAAAATTATGATTGCAAGATCAAGAACTATAAATAATGATGAAACGGTATTTTGTGGGACACGGTATGGAAATGTTATGGCATCAAGAGGATCGGTAATTCCTTTATTTATTAGTCTTATGAAACAAAAAAAACCTTTAACTATTACAGACCCAACTATGACAAGATATATGATGTCTTTAGAAGAATCTATTGATTTAGTTTTATTTGCTTTTAAAGAAGGAAAACAAGGAGATATTTTTGTTCAGAAAGCACCGTCATGTACTATTAAACAATTGGCAGAGTCTTTAAGAGAAATATTTAATTCTGATGTTGGAATTAAAATAATAGGAGCTCGTCACGGTGAAAAGGGATATGAGACGTTAATAACAAAAGAGGAATATGCAAAGGCGATTGATTATGGAAATTATTATAGAATTCCTTGTGATAATAGAGATTTAAATTATGATAAATATTTTACTATAGGGAATGGATGTAGAAAAAATCAAATAGAGTATAATTCAGATAATACTAATAGATTAAGTGATGAAGAAGTAAAGGAAATGCTTTTAAAACTTCCGTATATACAAAAAGAATTAAAAAAATTCAAATTATCTAAGTGAGGTATATAGATGAAAGTCTTAATTACAGGTTCACAGGGATTTATAGGACAAAATTTAGTTGAAAGAATTAATACTTTAAAAGGCTATGAAATTTTAGAAATTGATACACATAATAATGAAGAGGAATTATATGATAGTATTTTGAAATCAGATATTATTTTTCATTTAGCAGGGGTAAATCGTCCACAAAATACAGAGGACTTTTATAAAGGAAATACTCAATTGACTGAGAAGATAGTTAATATATTGAGGCATTTAAACAAAAAAGTTCCTATAATAATGTCTTCTTCAATTCAGGCAGAACTAGATAATGATTATGGAAAAAGTAAAAAAGCGGCTGAAGATATAGTTTTAAAATTTGGATTAGAGAATAAAAGTACTGTTGTTATTTATAGATTTCCAAATGTGTTTGGTAAATGGAGTAGGCCTAATTATAATTCAGCAGTAGCAACTTTTTGTTATAACATATCTAGAAATAAGGATATATGGATATCTGATAGAGAAAAAATTATTAATCTTGTTTATATAGATGATGTTTTAGATGAAATGATTAGCAATCTTAAACAAGAAAAAGTAATAAGAGGCTATAGAAAGGTAAAGATTGAATATAAAAAAACATTAGGAGAAATAGCTGATTTAATCATGTCTTTTAAAAACAGTAGAGATAATCTTCTTCTGCCAAATGTAGAAGATGAATTTATTAAAAAACTTTACAGCACATATCTTAGTTTTTTACCAGAAGATAATTTTAAATATGAATTAAAAATGAATGTTGATAATAGAGGATCATTTACAGAATTATTAAAGTCTAAGGATGGTGGACAGTTTTCTGTTAATATTTCTAAACCAGGAATAACTAAAGGAAATCACTGGCATAATACCAAAGTTGAAAAATTTATTGTAGTAAAGGGTAGTGCTTTAATTAAGCTTAGAAAAGTTAATAGTTCTAAAGTGATTGAATATAGAGTGAGTGATAAGAAGATAGAAGTAGTCGATATACCATCAGGTTATACCCATAGTATTAAAAATATTGGTAATGAAGATATGGTAACTATAATGTGGGCTAATGAAAATTTTGATGAGGAAAAACCAGATACTATATATTTGGAGGTTTAAATTATGAGTAAGTTAAAGCTGATGACAATTTTAGGCACTAGGCCAGAAATAATAAGATTATCAGAAGTTATAAAAAAATGTGATGAATACTTTAATAATATATTAGTTCATACAGGTCAAAATTGGGATTACAATCTTAATGATGTTTTTTTTAAGGATTTAGATTTAAGAAAGCCAGATTATTTTTTAAATGTAGTTGGTGAAGATTTAGGTGAAACTATAGGAAATATTATAAGTAAAACTTACAAACTTATGATTAAGGAAAAGCCTGATGCTATTTTAGTATTAGGAGATACTAATAGCTGTTTAAGTGTTATTTCAGCAAAGAGATTAAAAATTCCTATTTTTCACATGGAGGCTGGTAATAGATGTTATGACATTAATGTACCAGAAGAGGTAAATAGAAAAATAGTTGATGTAACTTCAGATGTGAATCTTGCTTATACAGAACATGCTAGAAGATACTTAATATCAGAAGGAATAAAAAAAGAATATATATTTGTAACAGGTTCGCCTCTTAGGGAAGTAATAGAAAGACATATAGATAGAATTAATAGTAGCAATATCTTAGAAAGATTGAATCTTAAAACTAATAAATATATCTTAGTAAGTGCTCATAGAGAAGAAAATATTGATAATGAGAAAAATTTTAATTGTTTGATAGATTCTTTAAATAGTGTGGCAGCTTTTTATGATATGCCAATAATATATTCAACACATCCGAGAAGTTTTAAAAGGATAAAGAAAAGCAAAATTAAGTTAGATGATAGAATTCAAAATGTTAATCCGTTTGGATTTTTTGATTATAATAAACTTCAATTAGAAGCTTTTTGTGTATTATCAGATTCAGGTTCATTAGCAGAGGAATCAAATATAATGGGATTTCCAGCAATTTCAATAAGAACAAGTACAGAGAGACCAGAAGCTGTTGATAAGGGAACTTTTATTTTAGCTGGAATTAGGAATGAAAATATAATAAATTCAATTAATATAATTACTAATGAAAAATTTTTAGGGGAAAGGAAAATTATAGCTAATGATTATAGAGATAATAATGTGTCCATGAAAATTGTAAATATTATTCAAGGATATACAGAAATAATAAATAGAATGTTATGGAGAAAAAATTAGAATTATGGAGGGATTTTTATAAAGGTATTACAAGTAAATTCAGTATGTGGAGTTGGAAGTACTGGACGTATTGTTGTTGATATTTATAAAGAATTAAAAAAGCAGAAACATGAGTGTGTTATTGCATATGGAAGAGGAAATGCTAACAATGATGTAGAGACTATAAAAATAGGCGATAAGTATGATAATTATATTCATGGACTAGAAACTAGAATTTTTGATAAACATGGATTTGGATCTAAAAAAGCAACTGAAAATTTTTTAGAAAAAATAAATAGATATGATCCTGATATAGTGCATCTTCATAATATTCATGGATATTATATAAACATTGAACTCCTATTTAATTATTTAAGAAAAAATAATAAAAAAGTTATATGGACTTTACATGATTGCTGGGCTTTTACAGGTCATTGTTCCTATTTTGATTATATAAAATGTGATAAATGGAAAACAAAATGTGAAAAATGTATGCAGAAAAAGGAATATCCTTGTAGTAAGCTAATTGATAATTCTAGTTGGAACTATGAAAGAAAAAAAGAATTATTTACAGCTATTAAAAAAGAAAATATGCAGATAATAACTCCATCTGTCTGGCTTTCAAATCTTGCAAAAGAATCTTTCCTTAAAAAATATGATGTGAAAGTAATTAATAATGGAATTGATACAGATGTATTTAAGCCAACAGAAAGTGATTTTAGAGATAAATATAATTTAAATGATAAATTTGTTATATTAGGGGTTGCGAGCATCTGGAATAATAGAAAAGGAATTAAATTTTTTTATGAACTATCAGAGGTTCTAGATGAGAGTTACAAAATTGTTCTAGTGGGAATTAGTGATAAAGATATGAAAAAAGTTCCTGCTAATATATTAGCAATTAATAAAACAAATAATACAAAAGAATTAGCAAAGATTTATACAGCAGCTGATGTGTTTGTGAATCCAACTTTAGAAGATAATTATCCAACTACAAATTTGGAGGCAATTTCTTGCAATACACCTGTAATTACATTTGATAGTGGAGGAAGCGGGGAGTGTATAGAATTTAGCGATAATTATTTGGGCATAGTTGTAAAAGATAAATGTACAAAGGAACTTATAAAGGCTATTAATAGCATTAAAATCAATAAGAAGTTGATTAATATTAATGTTAACGCTTTTAACAAAAGAGATAAATATGTAGAATACATTAAAATTTATAATTTAATTTCAAATAGAGGTAAATAATGATTTCTTTAATATTTATAATTGAAATGACTACATTTGTTATTTTATATTCTTTTAAATGTAGAAGGACAAAAAATTATATTCATATAGATTTAATATTTTTATTAGCATATATATTAATAACGAGTGCATATTTTTTTCAAAAGAATATTACTAATAATGTAAGTGGAATGTTCTTTGTAAGGAATTATGTAGAGAAGACGGTTTTAATTACATTTGGGGGATTTATTTCATATGTTATAGTTTGTATTTTTATGGAAATTACTGCTAGCAATAAAAATAAAGTATTTGTAATTGGTTCTAATAAAAAATATATAAAGAGATATTATAAAGTTTCTTTATTTTTATGTATTATTATAACATTTTTAAATATTGGAATGTATATAGTAAATGATACATTTACTAAGGCAAGGGGAGAAGGACAGTTTGAAGTTGGAAATATATCAATGGCTATAGCTCAACTAAGTATATTTCAATTATTATTGCTATTAATACTAGTTCAATTATCATATTTAATGTATAACAGAATATCAAAAGAAGTACTAATACTTTTGGCTACTATTTTTGTGGTTGCCTTTATATTAGGAGAAAGGTTAATTATTGTATTATCAATTTTAGGAATAGTAATTATAAGAAATAGTTGTAAAAAGATAAAATTTAAAACAACATTTTTAATTTTAGTAGTAGGAGCAATTTTTAATTATATAGTAACGAATATAAGGATTATGTCTAAGGCTAAAGGAATTTTGAGCAATGTATGTTCTTTAGAGTTTGGGATAATAGATATTATAAAAGGAATATGTGAAACTTTAGCATGCTCTGATATAGATACTTTAATAACAAGTTTATATGTAAATAGTGATAAATTGCTATATGGAAAAAGTTATTTAGGTTCATTAGTTAATGTACTTTTTCCTAAAACTATATTTAGATTCTATTTCTTTGAACCTATTAATGTAACCTTTAGAAAGCAGTTTTATTCTAAAATAACTACAGTTGGATATGATTTTACTATGGTTTCAGAAAGCATAATGAATTTTGGAGTTTTAGGCCCTGCTATAATTATGGCAATTTTATCATTTGTAGTATTTAAATTATCAAGAAATTTAAATATAAATGATATTTTTATGCCATTAAAAATTTTGATTATTATGAGAATAATGTTTGCGTTAAGAACAGATTCAAATGGAATCATAAAAATTATAGTATATAGTTCTATATTTTTTATGATTTTAATATTTATTGTTGGAAAGAATAAACTTGTGAAGAAGCAAGTTTAAAATTAGATATCTTAACAAAATGCAGGAATGGAGGTGGAATATGAAAAAAATATTGTTTTTGGTAAATTCAGCATTAGGGTATTTGGAGTTTTTTACAAAGATTTCGGGATATATAGAAGATAAAATTGAAGTGGTATATGCATTTGAAAGCCATTTTGCTGAAATTAGAAGTGGTATTGAAATTGAAAATAAGAAAAAATATTATTATTCAGAGTATACAGGAGAATATGATTATAAAGACTTAAACGATATTTTAGATAAGTTAAATTATACTTATAACTTAAGGAAAGGATATTTCCCTGATTTTGATAGGCATATATGGTTTAATACAAAAATAGAGTCGGAAAAATCAATGGATAATGAAATTATAAAATTAATAGGATTTTTCTTAAAAGTCATTAAAGAAAATGATATAGATTTTGTAGTATATGAAAATGTATCAAATATATTTTCGTATTGTGCATATATAGCGACTAAAATATTGAACAAAAAATATATAGGGTTTATTGTAAGCAAAATGAAAGGACGATTTGATGTATGGTTTGATTTATATGGTAATCTAGATAAGATTGAAGAAGATTTTAAATTGTGTAATATAGATGATATTAATAAGAGCAAAGAATTAAATGATTATTTTAGTAAGTGTATTGATGAAAAACCTGAATATTTGAAAAGTGATATTAAGGAATACCATATAAGCTATTTGAAGTATTACTTGAAAAAAGTGAAACTTTTAAAGCCATATATATACTATAATGTTTGCTATAGAAAAGAAAGAAGGAAATCTATAGAGGTTAATAATACTATAACTATGATGTCAAATTTTATAAAGAGAAATTTATATAGAAAAATTAAAATAAATTATTTGAATTTTTTTAGCAATAAATATTTTTATAATCCAGATTATAGTGAGAGTTATGTATTATATCCACTTCATTTTCAACCAGAATCATCTACATCTGTTAATGCAATGTACTATATAAATCAATATGAAGTGATAAAAAATATAGCATTTTCTCTTCCATTAGGCATGTATTTATATGTTAAAGATCATCCACACGCTTTTGGTTACTTTCCTTTAGAGTTTTATAAAAAAATACAAAAGATACCAAATGTGAAATTGATTCATTGTGATGCTGATACTAATAAATTAATTGAAGGAATGAAATTATTAGTAACGTTAACAGGAACGATGGGATATGAAGCATTAATTCATAAAAAACCAGTGATATCTTTGGGTAAGGTATTTTATAATGTTCATCCATATTGCTTTAACGTTAATAATTATGAAGACATTTTTGATGTGGTTGTGAGAATATTAAAAGATGAACTTGAAAATTTTGAAGAATATAATAAAAAACTTATATATGCATATTTCAAAAATACATATAATGGAAGATTGGTTATGAATAATTATAAGATGAGCGATATGGATAAAATTGGAGAAGGCTTGATGAATATTATAGAAAAGAGTTAAGGGGTTTATTATGAATGAGGTAAATCATTTAACTATAGATAAAAATAAAAATATACGAGATGCTATGAAAAAAATTGATAAGGAGTCAAGTCAGATAGTATTTGTTATAGATGAAGAAGAACATTTATTAGGAACTATAACAGATGGTGATATAAGAAGATGGATACTTAAAAATGGAAGCATGGATGAATTAGTAGTTAAAGTAATGAACAAACATCCAACAATTCTTTATGAACAAGAAAAGAATAAGGCTTATAAAGTTATGAAAGACAAATCTATAAAAGCAATTCCGATATTAGATGATGATAATAAAATTATAGACGTTGTATTTTTGTATAGCTACAGAAATAGAAAGAGTAAAAATTTGAAAGACACACCTATTGTAATTATGGCTGGTGGATTGGGTACTAGATTATATCCTTATACAAAAATTTTACCAAAGCCATTAATCCCTATTGGAGATACTCCCATTTTAGAAAGAATAATAACAAAGTTTAATGACTATGGTGCAATAGACTTTTATTTAACTGTTAATTATAAAAAGAATATGATTAAATCTTATTTTAATGAATTAACAGAAAGAAATTATCATATTAATTATGTAGAGGAAAAGATAGCTTTAGGAACTGGTGGAAGTTTATCTTTATTAAAGGACAAAATAGATAAAACTTTTTTTGTTTCTAATTGTGATATTTTAGTTGAAGCAGACTATCAAGATATTTTAAAGTATCACAAAAGGTCTCATAATAAAGTAACCGTTGTTACATCAATGAAAAATTATACTATTCCTTATGGAGTATTTGATTTAAATGAAAAAGGGAAAATTGTTGATGTAAAGGAAAAACCTGAATGTTCATATTTAATAAATATAGGAATGTATGTTTTAGAACCTGATGTAATAGATGATATTCCATATGGAAAATATTTCGATCTTCCATCTATTATAGAAAACTATGTAAAAGATGAGATAAATGTAGGAGTATATCCTATTAGTGAAAATTCATGGATGGATATGGGACAAATAAGTGAAATGAAACAGATGATAAAATTTATAGAGGAAAAGGAGAATTATAGTGAGTAGGTGAGAAAGGGATGAATTTGAAAAATAAAAAAGTATTAGTAACAGGAGCTGAAGGCTTTATAGGAAGTCATGTGACTGAAAAATTAGTAGAACTAGGAGCAGAGGTTACTGCATTAGTACAATATAATTCATTTAATAACTGGGGATGGATTGATACATTTGATAAAAGTATTAAAGAAAGTATAAAAGTTGAAACAGGAGATATTAGAGAACTTGATTGTATGAATAGAATAATTAAAGGTAAGGAAGTAGTAATGCATCTAGCTGCTTTGATTGCTATTCCATATTCTTATTTATCGCCCATGGCTTATGTGAAAACAAATGTAGAAGGTACAGTAAATGTATTGGAAGCATGTAGGATTAATGGAATAGAAAAAGTAGTTCATACTTCAACATCAGAGACATATGGTACAGCATTATATGTTCCAATTGATGAAAAACATCCTATGCAAGGGCAATCTCCTTATTCTGCTTCTAAAATAGGGGCTGATAAAATGGCAGAAAGTTTTTATAGAGCTTTTAATCTTCCAGTAGCAACTATAAGACCTTTTAATACTTATGGACCAAGACAGTCAGCAAGAGCAATTATTCCAACTATAATATCTCAGATTTTAGCTGGGAAGAAAAATATAAAATTAGGAAGTTTAACTCCTACAAGGGATTTTAATTATGTAAAGGATACTGCTGATGCATTTATAAAAGTAGCTGAAAGTGATAGAGCAGTTGGAAAGGTTCTAAATGCAGGTACAAACCATGAAATATCTATGGGTGATTTAGCAAAAAAGATAATAAATATTATTGGAGAAGATGTAAATATTATTTGTGATGAAGATAGGTTAAGACCCGAAAAAAGTGAAGTTAACAGGCTTTGGGCAGATAATAGAAAAATAAAAGCTGTTACAGGATGGAGTCCTAAGTATACATTAGAGGAAGGATTAAAAAATACAATTGAGTGGATAGGAAATAATATGCATTATTTTAAAACAGATATCTATAATTTGTAAGAAGGAGATGCTAAATTGATACCGTTATGTATTCCTTTTTTGAATGGAAATGAATGGAAGTATATTAAAGAATGTTTAGATACAAATTGGGTTTCATCTGCAGGAAAGTATGTAGACAAATTTGAAGAAAAGTTTGCTGAATTTTTAAATTGTAGAAAGGCTGTAGTTACCATGAATGGTACTGCAGCTTTACAGTTAGCTTTAGAAACTTTAAATGTTGGTGAAGGGGATGAAGTTATAGTATCGTCGATGACTTTTATTTCGCCAGTAAATGCTATTAAATATGTAGGAGCAAAACCAGTATTTGTAGATGTAGATAGAGAAACTTTTGTTATGGATTATCATAAAATTGAAGAATTAATAACAGAAAAGACTAAGGCTATATTACCTGTTCATATTTATGGCTATCCAGTAGATATGGACAAAATTCAAAGTTTGGCGAAAAAATATAATCTATATGTTATAGAAGATGCAACAGAAGCATTAGGAACAACTT
>SVCK01000025.1 GCA_015058375.1 Clostridium sp. | reverse complement strand
AGTATCTTAATTCAAGTACTTCTGGTTTTTGAGCTTCGTGATTGTGCTCTTCGCCTCTACAAACTTTTAATTTCTTAAGCATTTGTCTTCCTAAAACACCTGTTGGAAGCATTCTTCTTACTGCTTCTTCAAAAGCCATTTCTGGTTTCTTAGCTAAAACTTCTCTATAAGGAGTTTCTTTTAATCCACCAACATATCCGCTGTACTTTCTGTACATCTTTTGATCTAACTTCTTACCAGTTAAAACAACTTTTTCTGCATTTATTACTATTACGTAATCTCCACAGTCAACATTTGGTGTAAATGTTGGTTTATTTTTTCCTCTTAATATTGAAGCAACTTGGCTAGCAACTCTTCCTAGTGGCTTACCAGCAGCATCTACAACATACCATTTTCTTTCAACGTCTTGTGCTTTTGCAATGTATGATTTCATCTATTTCCCTCCCTGAACTTACATCTTGCTCTACTTAATCTTAAGTATTGCTTATATGTCAAGACCCGGGGCTAGTGGATCTTTTACACATAAAATATTTCTAACAAACAAACTTATTATAATACACGCTTACGGGCGTGTCAACATATTTTCTACTTTTTTTGCTATTAATAATAAACTTTTTCTAATACCAATCCATTAGGCTTAACACATGGTCCAGCCTTACTTCTATCCTTAGACTCAATTATGTTTTTTATATCCTTTGGATTTATTTTTCCTTTTCCAACTTCAACCAAAGTACCCACAATTATTCTTACCATATTATATAAAAATCCATCGGCAGTTATAAAAACTTTTAAAAAATCATTATCCTTTTTAATATATAATTCTTTGATTGTCCTCACAGAAGTTTTTACAGAACTACCATTAGTTTTAAAAGCTGCAAAATCATGCTTCCCAATAAAATATTTACATGCTTCTTGCATTCTATTAAAATTCAAATCATCTTTTACATGAAACATATAATTTCTACCTATAGACACTTTTTCATATCTATTAATAATCGTATAACTATATGTTTTGCCTTTTGAATCATATCTAGAATGAAACTCTCCATTAACTTGTTCCGATTTTATTATAGCTATATCATCTGGTAAATTTCTATTTACAGCTTCTCTAAAGCGCTCTGCTGGAATAGAACTATTAGTTTTAAAATTAGCTACCATTCCTCGTGCATGAACTCCTGCATCAGTTCTAGAACTTCCTATTAATTCCACATCTTCGCCAGTTGCTCTTCTAATAGCTTTTTCAAGTTCTTCTTGAATAGTTCTATTATTATTTTGTTTTTGCCATCCACCATAATTAGTACCATCATACTCAAGTATCAATTTAATATTCTTCATATAACCCCTCTTAAATTATAAATCTTATAACAAAACTTGATACAAAAAGAACCATAAATATTACATAAGCTATAGCGTCCCTATAAGAGTACCTTAATTCTTTCATTCTTGTTCTACCTGCTCCACCCCTATAACATCTTGATTCCATTGCCATAGCCAATTCATCAGCTCTCCTAAAAGAACTTATAAATAATGGTACAAGAATAGGTATTAAACTTTTAGCCTTTTGAACTATATTACCTGTTTCAAAGTCAGCTCCTCTTGCTTCTTGAGCTTTTATAATTTTATCAGTTTCCTCCATCAAAGTAGGAATAAATCTTAAAGCTATTGTCATCATCATAGCTAATTCATGTGCCAAAGCCTTTCCTATTGGTCTAAGCAATCTTTCTATACCATCAGTCAATTCAATAGGTGATGTAGTTAATGTTAATATTGATGTACCTATTATTAAAAATACTAACCTCAAAGACATAAAAGCTGCTGTACTTAACCCTTCTTTATATATTTTTAAAAAACCTAATTGAACTAAAAGTGTTTCATTTGTTCCTTTTATCATAAAAATATTTAAAATTCCTGTAATCAACACTAAAAACAAGATAGGCTTTAATCCTTTAACAATAAATCTTAAAGGCACCTTAGAATTAGCAATTACAGCTCCTAAAAAAGCCACAACTAATAAATAACCTGGAAACTTATTTATAACAAATAAACAAACAATAAATAAGATTGATATGATAATCTTTGTTCTTGGATCAAGCTTATGAGTAAAAGATTCTCCAGGTATATATTGACCTATAGTTATATCTTGCAACATACATTCTTCCTCCTTACCTATTGTTCTTTAATACTTTTAATATTTCGTTTTTAGCCTGTTCAATAGTATATGCATTATCCGATACATCAAAACCTTTCTCTTTTAATGCCTTCATTAAATATGTAACTTGTGGCACTGCCAAACCTATCTCTTCAAGTTTTTCAACTTGTTTAAATACTTCCTCTGGTTTACCTTTAAGTGCAACTTTCCCTTTATCCATAACTATTACTTTTTCTGCAATCTTAGCTACATCTTCCATACTATGACTTACTAAAATTATTGTCATTCCAAATTCATCGTGAAGCTTCTTTATTTGCCCTAAAATATCATCCCTACCTTTAGGATCCAAGCCAGCTGTAGGTTCATCTAAAATTAATACCTTAGGTTCCATAGCAATAACGCCAGCTATAGCTACTCTTCTTTTTTGACCACCACTTAAATCAAAAGGAGACTTACCCTTAAAAGTTTCATAATTCAGTCCAACCATATTCATTGCTTTAACAACTCTTTTATTAATCTCTTCTTCACTTAAGCCTAAATTTCTTGGACCATAAGCAATATCCTTTTCTATAGTTTCTTCAAACAATTGATATTCAGAATATTGAAATACCAATCCAACCTTTTTTCTTATATCTGTTAACTTAACATCTTTTCTAGTTATATCAACATTGTCTACAAAAATATGTCCTTCAGTTGCCTTAAGCAAACCATTCATATGTTGAATTAATGTAGATTTACCTGACCCTGTATGGCCAATTAAAGCTACAAAATCACCATCTTCAATTTCTAAGTTTACACTATCTAAAGCTTTTTTCTCAAAAGGACCATTCTGCATATATATATGTGTTAAATTTTCTATTTTAATCGACATAATGCATCCACCATCTCATCTATATTTAATATTTCAGAATCTATATCTATTCCTTCCTTTCTTAATTCATAAGAAAGTTCTGTTACTTGCGGAACATCTAAACCTATTTTTTTCATAGTTTCTACTTGTGAAAATACCTTCTTAGGTGTTCCTTCCATTATTATCTTTCCATCATCAACAACAACAATCCTATCGCCCATTGCAGCTTCATCCATATAATGAGTAATTAAAACTATTGTTATCCCATAATTCTTGTTAAGATCCATTATACTATCCATTACATCTTTTCTTCCACTTGGATCAAGCATGGCTGTAGGTTCATCAAATACTATACATTCAGGTTTCATAGCCAACACACCAGCTATAGCAATTCTTTGCTTCTGACCTCCAGATAATAAATGTGGTGCGTGTCTTTTGTACTCACTCATTCCAACCTTTTCTAAGCTGTCATCAACACGTTTTCTAATATCCTTTGGATCTATTCCTAAATTTTCAGGTCCAAAAGCTACATCTTCCTCTACAATTGTTGCGACTAGTTGATTATCAGGATTTTGAAATACCATTCCTGCCTTACTTCTTATTTTCCAAATATTTTCTTCATTTGAAGTATCCATTCCATCAATAATAACAGTTCCTGAACTAGGCTGTACTAATGCATTTATATGTTTAGCAATAGTTGATTTTCCCGAACCATTATGCCCTAATACAACAAGAAATTCACCTTTTTTCACTTTTAAGTCAATTCCTTTTATTGCATATCTCTCTACTTCTTTATCATCCTGAATAGAAGTATATTTATATGTTACATCTTGGAATCTTATCATATTTTCACTCATATAACTCCTCCAGATTATTTTCTAACTTTTATATATTATACAAAAGATATATAACTTCGTAAACAAAGATAACTTTTATCTACTCTATAATACATAAAAAATATGGGGATTAAGCAAAAACTTAATCCCCTTTATTAATTATACTAATTCAAGTATAACTACTTCAGCTCCGTCCCCTCTTCTTGGACCTTTTTTATACATTCTTGTATATCCACCGTTTCT
>SVCK01000024.1 GCA_015058375.1 Clostridium sp. | reverse complement strand
TTAGAATTTGGTACTGGTGCAGTTAAGATGACTCCAGCTCATGATCCTAATGACTTTGAAGTTGGTAAGAGACATAATCTTGAAATTATAAGAGTTATGGATGATAAGGGTATTATCAATGAAAAGGGCGGCAAGTATGCTGGAATGGATAGATACGAAGCTAGAAAAGCAATAGTTAAGGATCTTGAAGAAGCAGGACTTTTAGTTAAGATTAAAGAACATACTCATAATGTAGGAACTCATGATAGATGTGGTACTACTGTTGAACCAATTATATCTAAACAATGGTATGTAAAGATGGAATCTTTAGCAAAACCAGCTATTGAAGTTGTTAAGAATAAGAAGACTAAGTTTGTTCCTGAAAGATTTGATAAGACATATTTCAATTGGATGGAAAACATTCAAGATTGGTGTATTTCAAGACAATTATGGTGGGGACACAGAATACCAGTTTACTATTGTAAAGACTGTGGCGAAATGATGGTTTTAGAAGAAGCACCATGCAAGTGCTCTAAGTGTTCATCAACTAATATTGAACAGGAAAAAGATGTTCTTGATACATGGTTCTCATCAGCATTATGGCCTTTCTCAACTCTTGGATGGCCAAATAAGACAGAAGACCTTGAATATTTTTATCCAACTAATACATTAGTAACTGGATATGATATCATATTCTTCTGGGTTGCTAGAATGATATTCTCAGGAATTCACAATATGGATGAAACTCCATTTGATACAGTATTAATTCATGGTATCATAAGAGATTCTCAAGGTAGAAAGATGAGTAAATCTCTTGGAAATGGTGTTGATCCACTAGATGTTATAGATGAATATGGTGCAGATGCATTAAGATATATGCTTGTTGCAGGTAATGCTCCAGGAAATGATATAAGATACTATCCAGAAAAAGTTGAAGCTGCAAGAAACTTTGCAAATAAGATTTGGAATGCATCAAGATTTGTTATGATGAACCTTGATAAGGAAATAATGAATAAGTATGCTGATTGTAAAGAATATTCATTAGCTGATAAGTGGATACTTTCTGAAATGAATAACTTAGTAAAAGAAGTAACTGAAAATATGGATAAATATGAATTAGGAATTGCTATTCAAAAGGTTTATGATTTCATGTGGACAGAATTCTGTGACTGGTATATAGAACTTGTAAAACCTGTATTCCATAGTGATGATGAAAAAGCTAAGGGTGTAGTTTATAATGTACTTTATAAAGTATTAATTACAGGATTAAAATTATTACATCCAGTAATGCCATTTATAACAGAAGAAATATTTACTCATTTAAGTGATGAAGAAACTATTACAACTTCAGAGTGGCCAAAATTTGATTGTTCTTTAGTTAATGATGAAGCAGAAAATGATATGGCTTATGTTATAGAGGCTATTAAGTCTTTAAGAAATGTAAGAGCTGAAATGAATGTACCACCTTCAAGAAAAGCTAAAGTTATAGCTTATATTGGAGAAGAGGCTAAGGAAGCTTTCAAAGCAGGAAAGGCATATATTGAAAAGCTTGCATCAGCTTCTGAAGTTGAGTTTACTAACGATAAGCAATTAGTTCCAGCAAATGCAGTATCTGTAGTTGTTAAGGGTGGAGAATTATTCATGCCTTTATTAGATCTTGTTGATAAGGAAAAGGAACTTGAAAGATTAAATAAAGAAGTTAAGAAACTTAATGGAGAAATAGAAAGAATTGATAAAAAACTTTCTAATCAAGGTTTTGTATCTAAAGCACCTCAAGCTGTTGTTGATGGTGAAAAAGCTAAGAGAGTTAAATATGTGGAAATGCTTGAAGCAGTTAAGACAAGAATAGAAGCTTTAGGTTAATATAAAATTAAGTGTCAGAACTTTTGTTCTGGCACTTTCTTGACGATTTTTTTAAGGGTGGAATATAATAAAAGAAATTATTATAAAAGTTAGGTGAATAATATGAATTATGATGAAGCAATGAGCTACATACATGAAGTTGGGAACTTTGGGTCTAATTACGGACTTGAAAGAACATATAAACTTTTAGAGTTATTAGGAAATCCTCATAAAAAAGGTAAGTTTATACATATAGCGGGTACTAATGGTAAGGGATCTACTACAGCAATACTTACACAGTTATTAAGAGAAAAAGGTTATAAAGTAGGAATGTATACATCTCCTTTTTTGGAAGAGTTTGAAGAAAGAATTCAGATTAATGGAAATAATATTCCTAAAGAAATTTTAGCTAAGTTAATTACAAAAATTAAAGTGGCAGTAGATAAGGTAATAGAAGAAGGGTATAATCATCCTACTGAATTTGAAATAATTACATGTTTAATGTTTTTGTATTTTGCTTATGAGAATGTTGACTATGGAGTAATTGAAGTAGGGCTTGGAGGAAGACTTGATTCTACTAATGTAATAAATCCTATATTAAGTATAATAACTTCTATAAGTTTTGATCATATGAATCTTTTAGGAAATACTTTAGGAGAAATAGCTAAGGAAAAGGCAGGAATTATAAAAGAAGGAGTGCCAGTTGTAATATATCCTCAAGAAGAGGATGCTCTTAAATCTATAAAGGATAAATGTGCAGAAACTAACTCTAGATTAACAATAACAGATATATCTAAAGGTGAATTTATAAAAGTTATAAATGAAGATAATATTTATCAGCTTGTTAAAATTCATATGGATAATGAAGAATTTGAAGTTAAATTGCCACTTTTAGGTGAACATCAAATAAGTAATTTTTTAGTGGCTTTAGAAAGTTATAAAGAAATTTGTTCTATAGAAAATATCACTTTTTCAAAAGAAGATATAAAGAAAGCTATAAAAAATGTTAAGTGGATAGGAAGATTAGAGGTTATGAATAGGAAACCTTTAATAGTTATAGATGGAGCTCATAATATTCAAGGTATAAGTAAGCTTAAGACAAATGTTGAAAAGTATTTTAAATATAATAGACTATTTCTTCTTCTTGGCATTTTAGCTGATAAAGAAGTTGAAAAAATGGTTAAAGTAATTGTTCCAAATGCTTATAAAGTATATTCACTTACTCCTTTAAGTACAAGAGCGGAAAATTCTGCAGAACTTAAGAAAGTTATTGATAAATATAATAAAAACTGTGTCGCTTATGAAGATTATGAAAAAGCATTAAATGATGTCTTGAGTGAGGCACAAGATGAAGACATTATATTGGTTTCAGGTTCTCTATATATGATAGGAGATATGAGAAAGAAGATAAGAAATTTAAATTTCTAAATATTTTTTAGACAAAGAGATAGTCTGTATAAACTTTGCTTAATATTTTATTGAAGTTCATACAGACTATTTTTCGCTTTTGTGTAATAATTTTACTTATTCTGATTTTATAGATTTCCTGCTTTCCACTCTTTTAGAGCTTTAGCTAATTGATCAGGGCAAGATGTACCTTTTCCATGACAATCAATGCCTTCAAGTCTGCTTATAGCATCATCAACTTTCATACCAGATATTAATGCTGATATTCCTTTTAAATTTCCTTCGCATCCTCTTTCAAAGTTAACTTTTTTTATTATGTTATCTTCAATAGAAAAATTTATTTCTGTAGAACAAGTGCCTTTTGTCTTATATGTGAACATATTAGTATTCCTCCTTATTACTGATTGTTATTTTAATTATAAAGCAAATTTAATAAATTATAAAGCAATAATATAGGGGAAAATGTCCCATATACAGCTGAAAATCATATATTATAGGGAAAGGTTTTCCTAAGGAGGGTTTAACAGTATGCAATCTATTTTTGTATGTAATACTGCAGGAGATTCGTTAAGTGAAATAAATTTAATGAATTATAATGTAAATAATTACCCCTTAGATTTAGGAAAAAGGCCTGTTGGACCACAAAAAATCACATATTATAAGGATAAACTTATTATAAGTAATAGCTACAATGATACAATATCTATATTCTCATTAAAAGAAAAGAAAGAAATAAGCAATATGTATATAGGTGCACATCCTAATGATTTAAAGATATATGGAAGTAGTGCTTATGTAGTATGCAGTGATTCTAACTCTGTGGTAGAGGCTGATATAGATACAGGAGAGTTGATATCTTCTTTGTCAGTATCAGAGTATCCACATAGTATTGAAATTGATGATGAGAATAAAATATTATATGTAAGTAGTTTGAATTGTAATGTGATTTCAGTTGTTGATCTTGAAAATGGAATAGTTATAGCAGAGATAAAAACTTATGAAAATCCAACAAAAATTTTCTTATCTAAGGATAAAAAGAATTTATACCTATGTGAAAGTAATTTCGGAAGAGATATAGAAGGTTATATTTCTATTATATCAACAGAGAATTACAAAGTAACAAAGAGAATAAGAGCTGGTATGGAACCGATTGATTTGTGGGTGGAAGATAACAAATTGTATGTCGTTAGCTTAAGTGAAGGATCTTTAAATATTATAGATATACAAAAAGGAAGGCAAATTAAAAAGATATATATTGGTGGAATGCCTAAATCTATTATTAAAATTGAAAATGATATTTTTATTGGAGATTATATGAATGGAAGAGTTGTTAAGGTGAATTTAAAGGAAAGGGTAATAAAAAACATAACAGTAGGCAAGGAGCCTAATGCTATGATTCTTGTTGACTATCTTCTGTAAATAACAAATTCATGATTTTATTATAAAGTTCAGAAGGGTTCTCTTTCCAACGTTTGCATAAAGATACTGCTTGGTTTTTAGATGGCACTGAAATTTTCAATTCCATAAGTGTGATATTATCTTCTAAAGCTTTTAAATCAACTAAAAAATTATCATTTTTTGTTAGAGTATAGTCGCTTTGAATAGTAAGTTCCTTTTTTATTAAATCAATAGTATCTTTTATGTAGTTGTCTAAAATAGCTAATTTAGAAGGAGAAATTCTATCTTTGAAAAGGGAGAGAACATTTTCTCCTTTATTAGTTATAGTTAAAAGTTTCTTTTCATTTATTTCTTCATAAGAAGAAAATCCAGATGTAACTAGTTCACTTATATATTGTTGTAAAGTGAAGTAGTTTATTAAATTATTCTCTAAAATTATTTCTGTAAGTTGAGAATTTGAAATCGGTCTTTTTAAAACTTGTAAAATATATAATAACAATAATTTGTTTTCAGCCAATTCTGCTGAGTTTTCAAACATATAAGAACCTCCATCTCTAGTGAAAGTATTCTAAAATATTATATCATAAATTTTGTATAAGTGAATATAAATTTATAGATAGAAATGGAAGGAGCTTTAGTTACTTTGAGATGGAGAGGTATAAAGGCATTCTTATCTATAATTCTAGTTGTATTAGTAATTGGCTTATCATACTTATTTAGGACAAATAGTATTAATGTATCTGGAGAAAAATATGAACCGCCAATATTTGGGGTTGACACAGATGAGAAGAAAGTTGCCATAACTTTTGATATTAATTGGGCGGAAAAGGATTATTTGCAAGGTATATTAGATGTCTTAGATAAGTATAATGTAAAAGCAACATTCTTTATAATGGGAGGCTGGGTAGATTATAGTGAAGAAAACGTAACAAAATTAAAGTTAATATCAGATAGAAATCATGAAATAGGTAATCACAGCTATATTCATCCTGATTTTAGTATGATTTCTATAGAAAGAATGGAAGAGGAAGTAGAAAAAACTAACGATTTAATAGAAAAATATACAGGAGAGAAACCAAAGCTTTTTAGATTTCCAAGTGGAGAATATGATAAAGCTGGATGTAATAAGATTAGAAACCTTGAACTTATACCTATTCAATGGAATGTTGATTCTGTTGATTGGAAAGAGCAAGGTGAGGATATTGAATTTAATAGAGTAATAGATAAAGTAAAAGAAGGATCAATTATATTATTTCATAATAATGCTAAGTATACTGTGAAAAATTTGGAAAAACTATTGATTTATTTTAAGGAAAATCAATATGATGTTGTAACTGTTGGGGAGTTAATTTATAAGGAAAATTATTTTATAGATGAAAAAGGTATTCAATATAGAAAATAATTATAAATTAACTTGAAAACTAAACATTAAATGTATTATAATGGAAATATGTACTTGTGGGGTCTTCTTTATTTTGAATTAAGTTATTACTAAGGGAGAGAGGGGTTACAAATGGATAATTTAATGTTAAACAACAAAATCTACCTTGAAGGTAAGGTAGCATCTGAACTTGAGTTCAGTCATGAAATGTATGGGGAAGGATTTTATAGCTTCAATATTGAAGTTATGAGATTAAGTGATTCTGTTGATTTGTTAAATATTACTGTTTCTGAAAGATTACTTAATAATTTGGATTTAAGTATTGGAAAGGATGTAGTTGTTGAGGGGCAATTAAGATCTTACAATAAGTTTATAGATGGATCTAATAAGTTGATTTTGACTGTATTTGCGAGAAATATAGAACCTTGCGTTGAAAAGAGTAAAAATCCAAATGAGATATATCTTGATGGATTTATCTGCAAGGAACCAGTATATAGAACTACTCCATTCGGTAGAGAAATAGCTGATGTATTATTAGCAGTAAATAGAGCTTATAATAAATCAGATTATATTCCAACTATTGCTTGGGGAAGAAACTCAAGATTCTGTCAGACTCTAAATGTTGGAGATAACATAAGAGTATGGGGAAGATTACAAAGTAGAGAATATCAAAAGAAGATTTCAGAAACTGAAGTTGTTAAGAAAATTGCATATGAAGTTTCTATTTCTAAAATGGAAAAGGTGACAAAAGAAGAATCTACATCTCAAGATGAAATAGATGCAGTTTAATTTTATAATGTTTTAGGAGAATGAACCACATAAGAATAAACTTCCAAAAATAAAAAAGCAGCTAAAAAGCTGCTTTTTTATTTATATATTTTTTAGAAATTAAAGATTTATTACATCATCCATATTATAAAGTCCAGGCTTTGAAACTTTACTCATGTATTCGCATGCTTTTAATGCTCCAACTGCAAATACTTCTCTTGAAATTGCTTTATGATTTAATTCAATAACTTCTCCAGTACCAGCGAAGATAACATCATGATCACCTACAATTCCACCGCCTCTTACAGCATGAATTCCAATTTCATTTTGTTCTCTCTTCCTTTGACCTTCACGTCCATAAATATATTGTGTATCATCTTTTAGAGAATTTTTAATAGTATCAGCAAGTAGAATAGCAGTTCCAGAAGGTGAATCTACCTTTTGATTATGGTGTTTTTCGATTATTTCTATATCGTAATTGCCATAAAGAATAGGAGCTACTTTCTTTAGTAGAGAATTAATTAAATTAATTCCTAGTGACATGTTTGCAGATCTAAATAGAGGAAGAGTTTTACTTTTTTCATCTGTAAGATCTAAATCTTCTTTAGAAAATCCAGTTGAACAGATAACTAAAGGTTTTTTTGTTTTTTCTGTTAAATCTAAAAGTCCCTTCAAAGCATCAGCTCTAGAAAAGTCTAACATAACATCATATTCTATATTAACATCAGATGGTGAGTTAAATATAGGAAAACCTAATTCAGTTTTAAATTTATCGATGCCTGCAACTATTTCAATGTTTTCAAATTGTGAAGCTGAGGCAATTACCATTTTACCCATTTTACCTGAGCAACCGTTTAAAATAACTTTAATCATACGTCTCTCCTTAAATTAAATTGTATTTTTTTAAAGTTGCCTTTAAGGTCATTTCATTTTTAGAATCCATTTCATATAATGGAAGTCTTAAAGCACCAACTTTCATTCCTATCATATTTAGGGCTGTTTTAACTGGAATAGGGTTTGTTTCTATAAATAAATTATTACATAACTCTAGGTTTTTAATTTGAAGCTCAAGCGCTTTGTCTATATTACCTTTTAAGTAAGAATGAGTCATTTCATGTACTTCATTAGGTATAATATTAGCCAAAACAGAAATAACTCCCTTTCCGCCAAGAGACATGATAGGAACTATTTGGTCATCGTTCCCAGAATATATATCAATTGAATCGCCAGTTAAAGCTTTCATTTGAGCAACTTGGCTTATATTTCCGCTAGCTTCTTTAATAGCAATTATATTTTTAAATTTTGATAATTCCAATAGTTGAGTAGGAGATATATTAACTCCTGTTCTACTTGGAACATTATATAAAATTATAGGAGTGTCCACTGCATTATTTATTGCTTCAAAATGTTTAATTAAACCTTTATTTGTTGTTTTGTTATAATATGGTGTTATAACTAAAAGTCCATCAACTCCAACACTTTCAGCAAATTCACTCATTTCAATAGAAGCTTTTGTATCATTAGTACCAGTTCCAGCTATTACAGGTATTCTTTTATTAACAACATCAACAGTAAATTTTATACTTTTTCTTCTTTCCTCAATATTCATTGTACTGG
>SVCK01000023.1 GCA_015058375.1 Clostridium sp. | reverse complement strand
TCATGATCCAGAGCTACTTTAGTAGATAATTTGGGTCAGAGTGTAAATGATACTTATGAAGAAAAAGGACTAGCTTATATAACTGGAAATTTAACTGGGGATATAGCTGGAATGTATTTTTTAGGTAAGGCAAGAAATCAAGAAATATTGGTGAATATAAAGCTAGAGCAAATGGTGTTTCTAAGGGAAGTTTCTTAGATGATTTAAGGATTAATAATAAAAGTGCTTATAAAGATATAATGGATAATCTTAAGGACTTAACTAGAGATAATTCTGTTTATTTAAGCAGTAATGGAGCAGGGGAACTAAAAAGGCTTCTTAATAGTAAAATTTAAAGAATTTAGTAAATAAGATAAATAATTTTGACTTGACAGAAGCAGAAAAAGCTTCTATAAGTAGGTTATTAGCCAATAGTGATTTTGCAAGGCTTGAAAGAGAATTTAATGAAAGATTGGCTACTAAGGGGGTAAGTAACTCTGATGTAGTAGAGGTTGAAATTTCAAGAAGTAAATACCCAGAGTCTGCAAAGCATATTGAGGATGCAATAGCTAATGGTCAACCAAAAGTTTTAACAATTGATAGAGCTGGTAAAAAAGCTAATCGTAGAGCGTCATTAAAGGGAATAGATAAGGTTCCAGGAAAGGATTTAGACGAATATCCACCAGCTATGTTTAAGGAAGGAGGGAATGGTGCAAGTGTTAGACCAATTAATCCTTCTGACAATAGGGGGGGTGGGTCATCATTCGGACATAAGCTGAGACCATATCAAAATGGAACTAGAATTAAGTTTAAGATAACTGATGACTAATTAAAAATAGTAGGAGGAAAAATGAGTAAAATAGATAATGATTTATGGCAAGAAATAAATGACATGTTTATGAATTCTAATAGAAAAATAGATTTGAATTTAGATGAATCTAAGGATGGAATAAAATCACTTGATATTTTAAAAATAACATCAAAATCGCCGTTAGGCTTAATAATATTAAATACATCTGGAATAGTAATTGATAATTGGATTAGAATACTTGGACACGGCAGTAATAGTAACAGAGGTATACTGTCATATAATTCAATTGTAGAAAATGGAATTGCAACGCAGGTTGATAAAATGTTAATAGTTGCAGATGATGTTGTTGGAGGGCTTTTTGCATTAAATGCTGGAAAATTCTCTGAAGGAATAGGAGAGGTATGGTATTTTGCTCCAGATACGTTGGAGTGGGAGTCATTAGAAATGCAATATTCAGAGTTTATAGCTTGGATTGCACAAGGAAATATAGATGAATTTTATAGTACTATGAGGTGGACTACATGGAAAGAAGAATGTAAAAATATTAAATTCAATGAGGCTATATTGATATATCCATTTTTATGGTCTAATGAAATACAATTAGAAAATGCAGATAAAAAAATAGTACCAGCTGAAGAATTACTAAAAATAAATCAAGAATATAGTAAGAAGTTTAATTTAAGTTAATAATGGTAGAATGCATAATAATAAAAAAATTAGCTGCATAAAAATAATTAACACTAGAATATAGCTAAATAAACAACAGTAAGAATAATTAAGACTGCATAATTATTATAATGCAGTGAGAAAATGAGATGAAACAGCTGCAATTTAAGTAGGCTGGTTCATTATTTTTTTGCTTAATAAGTAAAGGGAAAGATAAAAAGAGTAAACAGGGGAACAGAGAGCTTTACGGAGTATTTTACTTCCTAGCGGTGCAACAGGTTCAAGTATCAAGGAAAGGAACTCCTAGAAACCCAGTTTTTCTAGAGTACTACAAGAAAAAGATTTTAGAATGTAAAACTAAGATACAAGCATTAGTGTTTGTAATGAGAAGGCTTAACAACATCATTTACGGAATGATGAAGAATAAAACTGGATACATTTTACAAGTTATGGAAATTGATAAAGTAGCATGATAAAATAGTGGTAAGGCTTGAAAATACCAAGGTCTTACCCCAAAAATAAAAAGACAGACTCTGCCCCAAGGGGGTTAGTAATGCTGAGATTTATAATTATGAAAACCAAAGTCCTTATAGTACATCTAAATGGTCAGAATTTCTTAATGATAAGTATGGAAAAGAGAATGTAAGTCATAAGCCTAATATAAAATTTAAAGAGAATTATTATGTTGAACATACCACAGTTATCTACAAGGAAATTCTTCTAGAGGGGAAAAAAGCATTCATGATAACTTATAAGATATAAATAAAACTTTTATACTGGAGGAAAGATTAGCGATGGACGAATATAAATAGTTTAATGAAAAAATGAAAAAGAATTATTTAGATAAAGGTACAGTCATTGATGTCCTAAATTCATATGTAAACGGATGTGATTTTTTAAAGAAATTAGAGAAAATTAAAAATAAAGAAACAGAAAGAAGCCAAGTTTTGGGAGTAATCTATTCAGAAGACTTTGAGCATGATGACGATGGGTATTTTGGAGAAAACAGAGTTTTATTTTATGCAGGTGATGATTGTTACGATATTATAGATTATGATGATTTATATTTATATTTATATTTTACATGTGAATTTTATATTGAAAATCATCCGGAAGAAAAAAGTATAGTAAATAAAATATTTAAAGAAATAGAAGAAGTATATAATATTAAGTAAAGAATATTAATGATTAAGCTGAAATATATTTAATGTTAGACAGTAGTTTGATTTCATAATCAATAATGAACTATATAATGTTCAACATATGTAGGATAAAAGATAGAAAAGAACTAAAAAATAAAAAGAATTGATAAAATAGAACATAATATTCTAGGGGAAAGCAATATTAGTTGGTATGTTTACGAATATAAAAATAAGTGTTTTATCGAACTTGATAATCCATCAGGAAGGGAAAGTAATAAATTTAATAGTTTCTATGAGATGTTTAATAAGATATTAATAGATGCAGTAATGTAATAGTTCACTGCATAATTCTAATAATGCAGTGAAATAAGATAAGAGATTAATGTTTCAGTATTTGAAGCGTTAATCTCTTTTTCATGTACAAGTTATTGAAGATCCAGTAGCTAATATATCTAACCATACTACTGAAGCAGAAGAAAGAGTTGTAAGTTATGAAACTGATGTATATTCGGTGTATACTAAAGATAGCTATAAAAATTCATCTAAGCCTAATTGTGGATTATTTGATAGAGATGTAGCTAGAATGTATGCTTTGGGTAAGGCTGGAGATTTAGGTATAAGAATATGGAAGAGAGTAGACTTGCTAGAGAGAGTTCTAACTTCGGTGATTTTGTAAGGTTTGAAAGAGAATTTAATGAAAGATTGGCTACTAAGGAACCGCCAGAATCAGTTGCAAAAGTGAGAATTGATACGGCAGTAAAACCACAATGGATTGACCTAATTACAGGAGAACTGACAGGTGAGTCAGTGGTAGATACAGTATATGCTATTAAATTAGAAAAGGAGAGATTATATGACAGAGCAAGAGTTATTTAAACTTAGAGAAATATGTATACAATTAGGGGAGATTATACAAAAATATGGACAAAAATATTATACGAGCCAAATTAAAGCCCTTTCTGATATTGTCAAATGTATTGATTCTGATATGGATGGGAAAGAAAAAACGAAATATATAGTAGGAAGGTATAAAGTGCTTTATCCAGCGCATGGCGGATTAAATGAGTTTTATATTCAGAATGATGATTTTGCTACACGATTAAAATTAAATGAACCATTAGATATATTAAAAGATGATTTATGGAAAATTATTAAATTATATATAAAGTAAATCACATTATTAAGTTTATTCACTATTATCAAAGGTTAAAATCTAATAATAATCCTAATATAACTAAGGTGTTTCTAGATTAAATGACTTTGGATATAATGCAAAATATGATAAAAGAGAAGATTTCTTTTATGTTAAAGAAAAAATTGATATATACACATTTCAATTTAATATGTCATTTAGATATGGGAGAATAGAATTC
>SVCK01000022.1 GCA_015058375.1 Clostridium sp. | reverse complement strand
ATACTAATAGTTGTACTTTTACCAGCACCATTTGGTCCTAATAGCCCTAAAACTTCACCTTCATATACATCAAAACTAATATCGTTAACTGCTTTCTTTTCTCCATAGCTTTTTCTTAAATTTCTAATACTAATAACGCTATTCATCTCTTTCTCTCCTCATTATTAATTTTACAAAATACATAATCTATTGCATTCCATTATATTACATTTTGCCATATATTTATTTTTTTATCAATTCAATCAATATAATATATTTTTTATCAAATTATAAATTATTATTTAATGTGTTAACTACACAAAAAATAGCAAGGTAGTCTTAAACCACCTTGCTAAAAAATCTAACTTCTTTGATATCATGTCATTTTAAATCATTCAGATACAACCAATTTTCTTTTTTACATCGTAATTAAAACATTTTATTTTCTAAGATAAGACTATAACTCTTGCAAATACTAATATAGCTAATAATATACCTGCACATAGTCTATATACAGCAAATACTCTCATAGGCTTCTTCTTTAAAAATGAAACAAAACCATTCATTACAAATATAGAAACTACAAAAGCTACAATAAATCCAATTGCAAGTGCTGCCCAATAAGCTGCAGTCATACCTGAATAATCATATTCAAAAAGATCTTTACCTGTTGAACCTACCATTGCTGGTATTGCTAAGAAAAATGAATATTCAGCAGCTATAGGTGTCGCTAATCCTGCAACCCAACCTCCCATAATTGTAGAGGCACTTCTTGACATTCCAGGCCACATAGAAAGAACTTGAAAAAAACCTATTTTCAAAGATTGTATTGGCGTAATATTATCAATATTTCTTACAGCATGTTTTCTTTTTCTAAACATGTTTTCAATAACTATTAATAATATACCTCCAACTATAAAACCAATAATAACTGCTTCTGGTTTAAATAGTGACTTTATCTTACTATAAAATAATACTCCTGTAATTCCACATGGTATAGATCCAATAATTACATTTATGCCAAATCTAAAACCTGTTTTTCCTTCTCTTCCTTTAGTAAATATAAACTTAAAAAACTCAATCACACTATCCTTTATCTTTTTCCAATATAATACTACAACTGCTAAAATAGCTCCAAGCTGTATAACAACTTCAAACATTTCTGCAAATTCACCTGTAAAATTTATTGCATTACCTACTAAAATCATATGTCCTGTTGATGATACTGGTAAAAACTCAGTCAATCCTTCAACTATACCTACAATCACAGCTTTAATCAGTAAAAGTATATCTAATCCCACTCAATTCACACTCCTAAAAATTCAAACTATGTTTAATTATACTTTTATAAATTAGCATTGTCCATGCCTATTTGTTTTTATTTATCTTAATAGTATCTATAACATTATTTCCGTCTATAGATAACTCTATAGTATTTTCGCCTTTTTCCAAATCAAATTCTTTATATTTATTCACTTTTTCAAATGCTTCCTTATTGATTTTAATATAACATTCATCAATTACTGCTCCATTTTTAAATGCTGCAGCCACAAATTTCACGCCTTCTTCCTTTCCATTTACAGGTTTTTTCATAAGTATAAGATACGCTTTAGAATCCTCTCCATTTGCTTCTACCCCTGGTGCAATATTAAATAAATCCTTATTTTGAGTAAATATAGTTGGATATATATAATTTCCTTTAATTACAATATCTATATCTTTACTATCTTTTATATAAGTAACATTACTATTACTTTTTTTAGTTGCCAAAGTATTATCTATAGCTATAGTATACGAATTCAAATACTTTTTAATTTTTCTTCTATAATCATTTTGGGTACTGCTTCCAACATAAACTAAATTCTTTACATCTCCATCTAAAACTTCTATAGACGATAAAGGCTTATTATTTAATTCAAAATATCCTTTATCAAGAAAATCAATCATAACCCATTTATTATATTCAGTACTCCAATATTCTACAACATAATAGTTAGGTAATTTTTGAAATTGAGGACTTTCTTTTCTAAATTCTCCCACACGGCTTATAATTCCTACAGAAAGAAGAAGATCTCTCTCAATTATAGCCATGTCTCTTGCTGAAGTTTTCTTATTAACACCCTTTTCCTTTAGAATATCATACCCATTATAATACAAGCTATCTTTAACATCATCATATTCAATAATTGTATTTAATATTTCTGTTGTCTTTAAAACCTTTTTTATTTCACTTCCTTCTGTCGAAATCAATTCTGCAACATTATAAGTGCTATTAAGATTTTTTAGCTTAGTATTTTCATCAATAGAATCTGAATTTTCATAAAAAAATGTTAAATTATTTTCATTATAAATATTATCCCACATAATTACATTTACGCCTGTTTTAGCTGCAAAAACCTTAAAATATAATACAATACAAATTGCTACAACCATAATTAGTAGCAAAACTTTTTTAAACTTCTTTTTCCTCTTCATATTATCCTCCACCCAGAACTTTCATATGTTAAAAAATTAAAAAACTAAGCATTAATGAGCTTAGTTTCCTAATTTATTAATCAAGGTATTTAAAATCATCAATTGCTGATTTTGTCCATAAATTTTTATTTGCTAAATATTGTTTAGCTTTTTCATAATTTTTAGTTATTATATCCCTTACCGTTATATCTGTTGAATCATTAATTCCTGCAAAAGCCGCTTTAAAATTAGTTATTGCTCTATCTATCTCTCCTACTGACATATAATAATATCCAGCATCATTTAATGTATTTATATCCTTATCATTAATATCGTATGCTTTTCTTATTGTCTTTATTGCTTTATCACCATTTTTATTATCTAAATAAAGATTTGCCAATTTTCTATAGTACTTTGCTTGCCCTTCATTTTTTTCTATTGCCTCATTTAAAAGATTTTCTGCTTCATCTTTCTTTTTTAAAGCAATTTTTGCGATTGCCATTTCATAATATACATCTGAATTATCTGCATCAATTGCAACTGCTAAATCATAATATTTTAATGCTCTATCAGAAACCTTTCTAATATTATTAAAATAATCAGCAAGATTAACTAAAACATTATAATTAAAAGGTTCTTTATATAAAGCTGTTCTAATATAGCTTTCTGATTTCTCACTTTGCTTTTTTGATAATAATAATTCAGGCATTAAATTATAATATGTACTAATATAATCTCTATTATCAATTATACTCTTTTTAGCATACTCTATAGCTTCATCATAATTTCTATTTTCAAGAGCATACTGTGCTTTTATGTATTTGCCATAATAATTATCTTTTTCATCTTCAATAATTTTTTCAATTAGTTCATTATATTTATCTACCTGTCCTAAATGCTTATAAATATCTGCTTGTATTATCTTACATGGTAAATTATGTTCATTGAATTTATCTAAAATTTTTTGAGCTTCTTCTAATTTTGAACCATCTAATGAATAACATTTTGCTAAAAAAACGTCATAACATTCTTCATTTTCATTATCCTTACTCAAAGATTTTAGTTTTTTCTTTAGTTTATCTCCTTGATATTTCATTACATCACGAATAACATCATATATCTTTACTTCATCTTTATTAACTTCATAAGCAGCCTTCAGATAACTTATTCCTTTATCATAATCCCCTATAATCATATTCATATATGCTACTTGTGATAAATCTGTTGCTGAATTGCTATCATAATTTAAATCACCCAAAATTTGTTGTGCTTTATCTCTTTTTCCATTAGCTAAATAAACTGTAAACATAGTTTTATATATTTCTTCATTTTCCCCTTCGTCTAAAAGAAATATTTCTCCATATTGCAATGCCTTTTCTTTTTCGCCATTCATAAGAGCTGTAAAAATCATTAATTTACCTAATTCTATGTCCTGCTCTTCATATTTTGATATACCATCTTTTCTAATAAGTTCATTTCTTTTATCATATGCATCTGATAGTAATCTGTTTGAATATGTACAATCACCCTTTAAAGAATATGCTTCAGCTTCCTTTACCTTATACATTGGCCATTCTTCATTTTCTTTCGACAAATCATATAATGAAATAGCTCCGTCATAATCTGCATTGTAAAGTTTTATTTCAGCATCATTTGTTCCAATTGTAAGTTCTGGTTCACTTTCTACAACTGTAGCCTTTTTACAAATTAAAGATACTATAAAAGCAAATGCAATTACCCCTACAATAGTTAGTACTGATTCAATAATATCTCTTTGCTTATTTGAACTTTCTTTTGAAACAATATTAGTTATCCCCTTAGTTTGATTTAATTCATTCTTATCCATAGGACCTCCTAAATATTTTCACAAAAATTTCTACATCTTTTTATTTTAACATTCTTAGACACAAAAATCTACCTTTTACGAATTGGTTATAATCTTTCATTTATGATATACTTTATGCTATACTTAGATGAAAAAGTTGTGCGATTAATCGCAATTATCAGCAACTTTTTACAAGCATTTATAGGTGGTGATTAAGATTAACATAAAATCTATTTTAAGTTTATTAGCGGGTAAAATCACAATCTTTTTATCCAAAAAACTATTAAAAGGTGGTAGTACTTTTCCAGGTACAGTTGCATTAAAATTTGACAAGAACATCTTAAAGGAAGTATCTAAAGGCTATAAAGTTATTTTAGTCACAGGAACAAACGGGAAAACTACAACTACTAGTATGATCTCAAATATATTCAGAGAAAAAGGATATAGAGTAATAACAAATAGCACAGGCGCCAATCTTTATAGAGGGATTGTTACATGTTTTATTGATAACTATAAATTCTTCAATAATGAAAATGATAAAAGCTTAGCTGTTATCGAAGTTGATGAAGCTAATGTGAAATTTGTAACTGACTATATTATTCCTGAAGTTATTACAATTACTAATCTTTTCAGAGATCAACTAGATAGATATGGCGAAGTTTATACAACTCTAGATAAAATTTTAGAAGGCATTGTAAAAGTACCTTCTACTAAACTTGTCTTAAATGGTGATGATTCTTTATTTGGTAAGTTAGACATTCCAAATGAAATTATATATTACGGCTTTAATAAAACATTAAACAATGAAACAGCTATTGATATTAATGCTGATGCAAAATTCTGCAAATGCTGTAAAGCTCCATATCAATATAATTTCATTACTTATAATCATTTAGGAGATTATTATTGCTCTAATTGTGGATATAAAAGACCAAAGTTAAAATATGCTGTAAATGAAATTTTAGACATTACTCCAGATAGTTCAACTGTTGTAATTAATGATACAGAACTTACTATAAGTCAATCTGGTTTATATAATGTATATAATGGTTTATGTGCATATTCTATTGCAAGTGAAATGAATATTGATAGCAAAACTATAGGTAATTCTTTAAGCAAACAAGATTCAAGCTTTGGACGTCAAGAAGAAATAATCATTGGTAATAAAAAGGCTAAAATTATCTTAGTTAAAAATCCAGCTGGTTATAATCAAGCTCTTGAAACTTTATGTTTAAATAAAGAAGAGTTTTCAACATTATTTATGTTAAATGATAATTATGCTGATGGTCGCGATGTTTCATGGATATGGGACGTAGATTTTGAAAAATTATCTTCTCTTCCTATTAAAGATGTATTTATTTCTGGTACAAGATTATATGACATGGCTGTAAGACTTCAAACTGCTGGTCTAAATTCATCTTCATTTATAGTTGAAAAAGATTATGAAGCCCTAACTGAAAAAATTAAAAATGCTTCTACTGATAGAATTTATATCCTAGCTACTTATACTGCTATGATTAATTATAGAAAGCATCTACATTCTAAGGGATATATTAAAAAACTTTGGTAAATACTAGGAGGATGTTATGGAATTAAATATTTGTCACCTTTATCCCGATTTATTAAATGTATATGGAGATGTAGGTAATATACTAATATTAAAGGATAGAGCTGAAAAACGTGGAATAAAAGTAAATATCATCAATATATCTTTAAAAGATAATTTTAATGGTGATGATATGGATATTGTATTTTTTGGTGGCGGTCAGGATTATGAACAATCTATTGTATCTGAAGATTTAAAAACTAATAAAAAAGAAGCAATTGCACGATATATTGAAGATGGAAAAGTTTTTCTTGCAATATGTGGTGGATATCAACTTTTAGGTAAGTATTATAGAGCTCCTAATGGTGAAAAACTTGAAGGTCTTGGCATTCTTGATATTTATACTGAAGGAGGAGATACTAGATTTATTGGAAATACAGTCATCCATAATGAAGAATATAATGAAATTTATGTCGGTTTTGAAAATCATTCAGGAAGAACTTACATAAACAATTTAAAGCCATTAGGCAAATGTATTTATGGATATGGCAATAATGGTGAAGATGGAAATGAAGGATGTATTTATAAAAACACTTTCTGCACTTACTTCCATGGTTCACTTCTATCTAAGAATCCTGAACTTGCAGATAGAATGCTTACTATTGCTTTAAATAAAAAATACGAAAATGTTAAATTAGACAAAATAGATGATACTTTTGCTTTAAAAGCAAAAGAAATAATAAAAGATAAATATACCGCTGATAACTGGAAAAATAATAAAACAAAGTAGCTTTCTAACAACACAAAATTATAAGCTAAAAATCAAAAGGGTCTGTATCTCTGAATGTTTTTAATTATTCATAGATACAAGCCCTTTATCTTTATGCTCCAAATTTCTTTTCTAAATACACATTTACTTAATTAATTGATATTGTTATTAGTTTTTATAAATGCTATACTAAAAATGTTTGTTAACACAATAAAATTTTCAGAAAGAGATGGGGAGATCAACCGTGACAAAAAGAAAACTTTTAAAAACTATTACATTAACTCTTTCCCTATTTTTATTAGCACCTATTGCTAATAAGGTTCAGGCTACAGAGGATTCTCAGCCAACAATTGTTGCTGAAGCTGGTATAATAATGGATTATGATACTGGTGAAATAATTTATGAAAAAAATGCTAATGATAAAAAATATATAGCAAGTACTACAAAACTTATGACTGCTATATTATTTGCAGAACATAATAGCAAAAATGACATACTTACTTATACCAAAAATGCTAAAAGCCAACCTCCTTATACACTTCAATCTCACATGCAGGAGTTATCTGGCAAAACATTAAATATTGGCGATAAATTATCTGCTGACATAGCTATGAAAAGTTTGTTAATCTATTCTGCAAATGACGTAGCTTATATGATATCTGATGAAGTAGCTGGAAGCACTGAAAGTTTTGCAAAAATGATGAATGATAAAGCAGCAGAACTAGGTTTAACAAGTACTCATTTTGAAAATCCAAATGGACTTGCATCAACTGTTACTAATCAAGATGTCAACTATTCAACAGCATATGAACTAGCTTTAATAATGAAAGAAGCTTATCAACATGAATGGATAAAAGATACTGTTTCATTATCAAGCACTTACATAGACCTTCCTCAAAATGTAAGAATCGAATTAATACAAAGAAATACAGAACTAGGAAGCAACGGTAACCTTGGTGGAAAAACTGGTTTTACTAATATGGCAGGAAACTGTTTTGCCGGCGTTTATGAAAGAAATGGTAAAAAATATTTAACTGTTGTATTAAAATCTACTAATGTTAGTGATGCATCACATAGTAAAATAAGATTTGAAGATATTGATAAGATGATGGACTATAGCGAAAATGCATCTAGAAAAGTTTATAAATCAAGTGGCGAAGAAGTTGGAACTACAGAACTTGAATATAAAGCATTTGGTTTCTTTGGACCAAAGAAGACAATTTCAGCTCCGATAGTATTATCAGAAGATGTTCAGTTATATGATAATAATATAAACAATAATGAGACTATCATAAATATTGATTCAAAAGAAACTAGTGCATGGAAAGCTGCATCATCTGATAAAGTACCTTTAACTGTAAATGTAAAGCAATTTTCTACTACTGTTAATGGAAAAATTGATATAAGTACTTTTACTTTAATAAAAGCTAATATTCTATTATACGTAGCAATTATTGTTCTTATAGGTATTATTGCTGCTCTAGTAATTTTTATAATAAGAATGATTAATTCTAGAAAGCGTAGAAGAAGTAGTTATAGAAGAAGATATTAATCTTTTTAAAGGCAATTAATTTGTATATCCAGATTAATTGCTTTTTTTACATTTATTATAATGGCATAGATTAATGTGATAATAAATGTTATAATCTAGCCAATGACAAAATTTTAATATTGAAAGAGGAATCTGAATGAACAAATTAAATTTCAAAGGAAGTGTAATGTTAAATCCTACCCCAGTAGTATTAATAACATCTAAAAATAAAGAAGATAAAGTAAATGTTTTTACAGTAGGATGGGTAAGTACAGTATGCACTAAGCCACCTATAATTGCTGTTGGTATAAGGCCTGAGCGATTATCTTACCAATATATAAAAGAAAGCGGAGAATGTGTTGTTAATCTAACAACTAAAGATATGGTTAAAATAGTTGATTATTGTGGTGTTAAATCTGGCAAAAAAGAAGATAAAATAAAGCACTTCGGTCTTCAACTCGATGAAGGATATAGCATAAACACACCTTCTTTAGCTAAATCTCCTGTAGCTTTAGAATGTAAAGTAAAATCAATAACGCCTCTTGGTACTCATGATATGTTTTTACTTGAAGTTTTAAATGTCAAAGTTGACGAAGATCTTTTAGATGAAAAAGGAAAGATATGCTTTAATAAAGCAAACTTAATTTGTTATAGTCATGGAGAATATTATGGACTTAATGCAAAACCTTTAGGTTCCTTTGGCTATTCTATTAGAAAGAAAAAAAATAAGACAAAGAAAAAATAATCGACTATGCGAAGTTTTTTCGAGACAATAGATAAGTTTGTGTAAACAAGTTTATTATTAAAAAATATTACTGGAAATTTTGATTTCCAGTAATATTTTTTTATTTACTAGAAATACTAATAATAAGTTTTATTATCTTTTTATAGTATTTGATAAAAGCATTAAAATATACATATTTTTAATAAAAAGTACAAGCTTTAAGCTAATTCATCTTTCAATTGTTCT
>SVCK01000021.1 GCA_015058375.1 Clostridium sp. | reverse complement strand
ATGTTAATTATAATCGTTTTAATTATCTTATTGGGAGATATGAAATGGGGGCATCTATGTTTTTTAAAGAATTTCAAACAGCTGATTACAACTTGAAGTATAAAGAGCTTAAGGGTATGCCTAAGTTAACTCGAAATATTTTGAAGTCATTAGATTATACAAGGATAAAGAGTGTAAGAGAAGATAACTTTAATTATCTTAATAAGAGGTTATTTAAATATAATAAATTAATTGATTTAAAGACTGGAACATTTATGTATCCATTAATGATAGATAATGCTGATGAAGTACGTAAGAATCTAATTTCTAAGAAGGTTTTTGTTCCTACATTATGGCCAAATGTATTTGATATTGAAAACAAGAAATCCTATGATTATAAATTTACAGAACAAATAGTACCGATACCAATAGATCAGAGGTATGGCCAAGAAGAAATGAAGTTTATAGCAGATGAAATAGAAGCTTTATTAGGAAAGGATGAGTAATATGGAAAAGTCGATTTTGAAGTATCTTGATTTAGATAGAAAACCTATGAATGTTGTAGAAGCATTAAAAGAGGAAAAGCTTCCTTTGGTTATGTGGGGCTGTGGAGATGTAGGTAATACAGTTGAAAATTATTTAAGGGATAATGGAATAATTATTGATGATGTTTTTATAGATGTAAAAGCAGATAATATTGATTTTGATGGATATAAAGTATTGTCATTACAACAGGTTTTAGATAAGTATGAAAAGTTTAATCTTATTTTAGGACATTCATCTTATAAAAAAGGGGAAAAATTAGCCGAGGAAGTAGAAAATATATCTAATGTATTCATGATTCCAAGTGTTTTTTATAATCAGTGTGAGAATATAAAAGCTGACTTTATTATAGAAAATGAAGAGGCTTATAATAGAACCTTTAATTTATTAGAAGATGATTATTCAAGAGAGTGTATGGCTGCATATTTAAATACAAGAGTAAATGGGGATATGAAGTATATTTATCCTTTATCAAAAGAGGAAATTACTTATTTTAAAAATGATATTTTTAGTTTAGATAATAATCAGGTATTTGTAGATGTAGGAGCTTTTGATGGAGATACAATAAGGGAATTTGTAATGGATATGAATAGAAAGTACAGTAAGATTATCGCTTTCGAACCTGGAGATGAAAGCTTTGAAGGATTAAAAGATTATATAGAAAAGGATAATCTAAATAATGTTACATGTATTAAACAAGGAACATGGAATAAGAAAGAAGTATTAAAGTTTGCAGCTGATGATAAAAGTTTTAGTATAACAGATGGATGTGGAGAAATATCATGTCCCGTGGATAAGATAGATAACCTTGTGGATAAATATCCAGAACTAGATGAGATAACAATTATGAAAGTTAATTTTTATTCTGGAGTATTGGAGACATTACAGGGAGCAAAAGAATTAATAAAAAGAAGAAAACCAAGGTTTGCAATTGTAGTTGGATTTGATGGAAATGCATTAATTAATATTCCTCAATATATAAAACAGATAGTACCAGAATATAAATGCTATTTAAGATTTAATAGGGCTATGCCAGCATGTTTGACTCTTTATGCAGAAGTATAAAATAGATAGAATGGGGGATTTGAATTTGTGTAAGGTAAGTATAGCACTTTTAACTTATAATCATAAGGATTATTTAGAAGATGCAATAGAAAGTGTTTTAAAGCAAAAAGTTAATTTTAAATATGAAATTGTTATTGGAGATGACTGCTCTACAGATGGGGCAGTAGACATTATTGAGAGATATAAGAGTAAATATCCAAATATAATTAAGTATAATCCTAATAATAGTCATGTGGGAATCATGCAAAATGAACTAAATATGTTAAATAGCTGTGAAGGGGAATATATTGCATTTTTAGAGGGTGATGATAATTGGATTAATGAAAATAAACTTCAGATGCAGGTGGATTTTCTAGATAAGAATAAAGATTATTCTGCATGCTATACAGACGTTAAAGTCATAGGGGATGATATATTAGCGATAGAAGAATATAATTCTAGAAAATATAATAAGGATATTAACTCTTTTGAAGAATATTTTAATTATAATCCTGTTATGCCAACAGCAACAGTTATGTTTAGGAACATTGTTAAAGAAGAAAATATAGAAAAATATTATTTTATAAGCCAGTATATAAGCGATAGAATAATGTTTTGTCTTATGTTGAAATATGGAAAGGTAAAATTCCTTGATTCTGAAACTGCAATATATAGATATATACTTCATAAAAAAGGTTCTTTTTCTTCTATGGATATAGTATGGAAGCACTATGACTATGTTAGATCCTTAAGAGCTCAAAGAATTATAGCTCCTAAGGAATATAAGTATTTAGTTGATCAAGAAATTGCATTCTTTCAGAAGCTTATAATGAAGATATTTTTATCAAGATCTAATTATTTGGAATTTATAAAATATTTCTTTATAGAAGTTAAGTTTATAGAAAGACTTAAACTCCTACTCTATAGAAGGGAGAAGATAGCATGGCAGAAATAGGTGGATATATGCAGTTTGAAACTTATAGCGGAGAGGAATATCACAAAGATTGTATTCCACTAAATGTTTCAAGAAATGCAATAAGACTTTTATGTGAGAAGAAAAAATATAAAAAATTATATGTTCCATATTACTTGGGATGGAGCATTTTTGATATGTTTAATGATAACAATATAAAGTATGAATGTTATCATTTGAATAAGGATTTAACTCCTAATTTTAATAAGAAGTTAGATGAAGATGAATGCTTATTTGTAGTAAACTTTTTTGGACAGCTATCTAATGAAGAAATACTAAAGCTTAAGAGTAAATATCCTAATATAATGATAGATAGTACTCAAGCATTCTTCCAAAGAGCAGCAAAAGATGTTGATACTTTTTATACTTGTCATAAGGTTTTTGGTGTTACAGATGGATCTTATTTAAGTACAGATTTAAAATTAAATGAAGAACTTGAAAGAGATACTTCTTATGAAAGATTTGAATACTTGATAGGGAGATTTGAACTTGGAGCCCCTAAGTTTTATGAACTTTGCAAGAAGTGTGATGATGATTTAAGATATTTAGAAATTAAGAAGATGTCTAAATTAACTCAAAATATATTAAGGTCTTTAGATTATGAGAAAATAAAGAGAGTAAGAGAAGATAACTTCAATTATTTAAATGAGAATCTTAAAGATATTAATGAATTAAAGGGATTAAAAACAGGAAACTTTATGTATCCGCTTCTTATTAAGAATGGAACTGAAATAAAAAGAAAACTAGTGGAAAAGAAAATTTATATACCGATGTTTTGGAAGAATGTAATAGGAACAGTGGAAGGAGAAAGTTTTGAAAATTATTTGATATACAATCTATTGCCTATTCCAATAGATCATCGTTATGGAACTGAAGATATGCAGTTTATTGTACAAGAAATAAAGAAAATAGTTTGAATTTAAAGTTGACTCTATAGTATCTATAGAGTTTATAATGGCTGATATAGTACATTTTTGAAGTGATAAAACAATTATGCAGAAATTTTCTAATATAAGGCTCTATTCATTCTTTAAAGAAATAACTTTTTCAATAATAATATTTTTAATGAATATTGTTATAGTAAAAATTATAGGAGATGATTGGCTTTTAGCTTTTAGTGTTATTAATTATCTAACTACAAATGTATATATGGTTTTGCTTGGTGTAGCATTTGGAGTGTAGCCACTTATAAGTTATAATTATGGAGCAAAAAATACAGAAAAACAACTTATGATAAAGATTAAGGAGTAAAAATGCAAAAAGTAATAGATAGATTGATGAAGAATAGACTTTTTAAGGGATTAGATGATTCAGAAATTAGGGAAATTATTAATTTAATGAATTACTCAGTTAATACATACCAGAAAAATGAAATTATAGCTCATGAAGAGGATGACTGTAATTCGCTTGGGTTGGTGATTGAAGGAAGTATTGCGATAAAACGTTTACATTCTAGCGGAAAAGAAATTATAATGAAAACACTTAAAGGTGGAGATGTATTTGGTGAAGCACTTATTTTTTCAAAATTTAAAAAGTATCCAGCAACAGTTGTTTCAGGAGAGAATTGCAAAGTTTTATATTTGACAAAAAATGAAATAATAAAGTTATTTTCATTTAACTCAAGGCTTATGGAAAACTATATGGGTCTTTTAAGTGAGAAAGTTATTATACTTAATAATAAGATAAAAAGTCTTTCACTTAAAAGTGTAAGACAAAAGGTTGTAGATTATATATTGCAAGAATGTATATATCAAAAAACAAATGTAATTAGAATTAGGGGAAGTAAGGAAGAGCTAGCGTCATATATTGGGATACCTAGACCTTCACTTTCGAGAGAGCTTATTAAATTAAGAGAGGAAAATATCATAGAATTTGATAGATACAAGATAAATGTATTTGATGTAGAAAGTCTTGAACAGATATTATTTGATTAAAGGAGACAATAGATAAGTTTGTGTAAACAAGTTTATTATTAAAAAATATTACTGGAAATTTTGAATTCCAGTAATATTTTTTTATTTACTAGAAATACTAATAATAAGTTTTATTATCTTTTTATAGTATTTGATAAAAGCATTAAAATATACATATTTTTAATAAAAAGTACAAGCTTTAAGCTAATTCATCTTTCAATTGTTCT
>SVCK01000020.1 GCA_015058375.1 Clostridium sp. | reverse complement strand
TGAAATTAGAAGAAATAGTGCAGAGTGTAGAAGAGGTATAGAATTAAAAGTATTAGAAGAGTTGTTTTTTTATGAATAAGCGACTGTGCGAGATTTTTCTGTAGCTTTATGTTACATATTATTAATTCAAAAAATATAACTAGGATTATAATCCTAGTTATATTTTTGAAAATTATATTTTTTGTACATTAGTTGCCATAGGTCCTTTTTCTGTTTCTTCTATGTCAAAAGTAACATTTTCGCCTTCGTGCAAGTCTTTTCTAGGACTTTGATCTTTTATTTGTGAATAATGTACAAAGATATCTTTGCCTTCATCACAAGAGATAAAACCAAAACCTTTTTCACTGTTAAACCATTTTACTGTACCAGTACTTGACATTAATTATCTCTCCTTAATTTAAAATTTATCAATTATAGTATTTACTAAAAAATAAATTTTACTCAATTAAATTAAAACTTGTGGAAAAAAATAAGGTTTTGAATAGTATAATCATAGAACTTATTAAAGGGGATTAGAATATGGAAGAAAATCCGTTTAAAAGTTTTCAAGATTTTATAGATTATTGTAATAAATCATATAATGAATCATCTGAGTCTAAAAATCAAACATATAGTTCTGGAGGAGATATACCTGGAGGATTTCAAACAATTAATCCACAATTCTTTTTGGCGTTGGGTGAAATTATGGGAAATGTAATGGCTGGACAGATGCCATTTAATGTTCAAAATGTCATAGGAAATTGGCTTCAATTAATAGGGCAAGCAATAGAAACCTATAATGCTCAACAACAATATATGCAGGCGGGGCCAGGTAGATATTATGATATAAGAAATCTAAATATAAATAATCCTTTTAGTTCTAATAATGGAGCAACTGCAGGTCAAAGTATGAATAATGATGTTTCTCAGAATAGTAATAATAAAACCTCAAATTCTGAAACAAGTGATGAAAAAGAGGAATTATTTAAAATGAAGCGACAGATAAGACAGCTAGAACAACAGGTAGATATATTACAAAAAGAACTTCAAAAAATGAAAAATAATAAATGAGGGGATGTTACACTAAGATGTGTATCCCCCTTAATTTTATGAGCAAATAGTTAACTTTATTTTTTTGAAATAGTTTAACTTAGGACGATGCTTTACTTAATAAGTGATTACAAGAGTCACTTGAAAAAGATAATCATTTATGATATAATATTGTGCGTGATAAAATGTATGTAAGTAAAATATTTTAATAAGGGGGGGTTACATGCTTAATAAGGTTCTTAAATTTATAAATAAAAGCGGTAGTTTTTCAACTAAATTAATTGCCGATAATCTAGATATTTCAGAATCAATAGTAGAAGACTTGAAAAATAGGCTTCAAATGATGGGCTATATTAAAAAAGTGGAAGAAGGATGTAGTTCAGAAGCTTGTGCAAAGTGTTCATGTGGATGTGCCAAAACAAAAAAATTAGATAGAACAGTTAAGTGGGAAATAACCCCAAAAGGTAAGAGTTTAATTGATAAAATAGGAGGTTAGATTATGAAGACATTAAATAATTTATCTGTAGGGGATAAAATGAGAGTTATAAATATTGAAAAAGATAGTCCAGTAAAGAGAAAATTACTAGACATGGGAATAACTCCAGGTGTAGAAATAGAAGTTACAGGTAAAGCACCATTAGGAGATCCTATTGAAATAATGGTAAGAGGGTATAAACTTACATTGAGAAATAATGAAGCTAAAGTTGTATCTGGAAAATAATATAATAGGAAGTGATTAAATGATATTACCTATGAATATGGCAACTGAAGGTAAAGAAGTTGAAGTTAAGGCAGTTTCATTGAAAGATGATACAGGAAAAAGATTAAGAGAATTGGGAATTATATCAGGAAACAAAGTAAAAATAGTTAAAAATGATGGAAGAAATCTTATTATTTCAATACAAGAAAGTAGATTTGCCTTAGATTTAGATGCGGCAAGACAAATTATGATTTCAGATTAAGTATATAATGATAATGAATTTCGATTTCGAGGAGGAAGTTATGAAAACAATAGCGTTAGCAGGTAATCCTAATTGTGGTAAAACAAGTTTGTTTAATCAATTAACAAAGGCAAGACAACATGTTGGAAATTGGCCAGGTGTTACAGTAGAGAAAAAAGAGGGAACTTTAAAATTTGAAGGAAAAGAATATACAGTTGTAGATTTGCCAGGTACTTATAGTTTAGGTGCATATTCTGAAGATGAAATTATTGCAAGAAACTATATTATTAATGATAAACCAGATGTAGTAATTAATGTTGTAGATGCTTCAAATATAGAAAGAAATTTATATTTAACACTTCAACTTATAGAAGCTGGAGCAAAAGTTATAATAGCTTTAAATATGATGGATGAAGCTAAAAATAAAAATATAAATATCAAGATTAAAGAATTAGGTAAGAAATTGGGTATTCCAGTAATTCCTACAGTGGCTTTAAAAGGCGAAGGTATTGAAGAGCTTATAAAAGAAACTATTAAATTTGATGTTAAGCAATCAAGCCTAAATATTAATTATGGTACTGAAATAGATAAAGAAATTGATAACATTTCAAAGCTTATAAAAGAAGAAATAAAGGGAAAAGCATATTCTTCTGAATGGGCTGCATTAAAATTATTAGAAAATGATGAACATATAAAAAGGGATTTAAAGATTAATCAAAATAAGAAACTACAAGATCAACTTGACATTTCATGTAAGAATATTGAAGAAGGTATTGGCTTTGAAGGTGAAATGGCAATAGTTAATGAAAGATATAATGTTATATCAAATATGCTAAAAGGAGTTGTTACAAGAGAAAGTGAAAAGAAAGACTCTGTATCAGATAAAATTGATAGAGTAGTTACTAATAAATTTTTAGGAATTCCTATATTTGCATTAATTATGCTTGTAATGTATGAGATAACATTTAAAGTTGGAGCAGGATTACAAGAAGTGGTTGATGGTTTTATAGGAGGACTTGGAGATGCAACAACAGAATGGTTAACAAGTTTAGAAGTGCCAGATTTATTAGTAAGTTTAGTTGGAGATGGATTATTTGGTGGAGTAGGAAGTGTTCTTTCGTTCTTACCTTTAATAATGGTGATGTATTTCTTAATTGGTATTCTTGAAGATAGTGGTTATATGGCAAGAGCTGCTTATGTAATGGATAGATTGATGAGAAGCTTAGGTCTTCATGGAAAGACTTTTGTATCAATGTTAGTTGGTTCAGGATGTAATGTTCCAGGTATTATGTCTACTAGAACATTGGAAAATAAGAAAGATAGAATGATAGCTATACTTATAAATCCATTTGTATCATGCGGAGCAAGATTGCCTATATATGCATTATTTATAGAAGCATTTTTTGATGAATATCAAGCATTAATACTATTTGGATTATATGTTACAGGAATTGTAGTTGCACTTATTATGGGTAAAATTTTCAGTAAAACTCTATTTAAGGGAGAAACATCGTATTTTGTAATGGAACTTCCAACTTATAAAGTTCCATCAATTAAGAATGTTGCTATTTTAATGTGGGACAAAGCTGGGGCATTCTTTAAGAAAGCAGGAGTTATTATATTACCAGTAATGATTTTACTTACATTCTTATCAAATTTCCCTGCAGGAGTAGAAGCTAATAGTGAAGCATCAGTATTAGGTATGATAGGGGGAACAATTGCTCCTATATTTACATTAGCTGGATTTGGAACATGGCAAGCAGGAGTATCTTTATTAACTGGTATATTAGCTAAAGAGTCAGTAATCGGAACAATGGGATTAATTTATGCTGGAGTTGAAGAAGGACCAGAATTGGTTGCTGCAATTCAAGGAATATTTACGCCACTATCAGCAATATCATTTATGGTTATGTCGTTATTATATACACCATGTTTAGTTGCTTTAGGAGCAATAAAGAGAGAAACAAATTCTTGGAAATGGACATTATTCACAGCTGCATATACATTTGCTGTAGCATGGATAGTATCAGTATTAGTATACCAAGTAGGAAGATTGTTAGGATTTGCATAAAAAGAGTTGACAAAACGATAAAAACTAGTTATCATTTAATTGAGAATGAATTTCAATTCAAATTAAAAAGTATTGTAAGGAGTTGGTCTTAGATGAAAATAGTTTATTGGTCAGGAACAGGTAATACTGAAAAGATGGCAAATTTAATTGCTGAGGGGATAATTGAAAAAGGTAAACAAGCTCAAGTTTTATCAGTAGATAAAGTTGATTCAGATATATTTAAAGATGAAGAAATTATAATTTTAGGATGCCCAGCAATGGGATCTGAAGTCTTAGAAGAATGTGAATTCCAGCCATTTATTGATTCTATAAGTTCAAAAGTTGGTGGTAAGAAGGCAGCATTATTCGGCTCTTATGGATGGGGAGACGGAGAATGGATGAGAAATTTTGAAGAGTTAATGGGGGATAATGGATGTGATATTTCTTTAGAACCATTAATAATTCAAGAAACACCAGAAGGTGATTCTGAAGAAGAATGTAGAGAATTCGGTAGAAAGATTGCTGAATTATAAGATATGAGTAACGTAGGGTTATATGAGAAATTAAATTCAATGAATGACAAAGACTTTATAGAAAATTTTCTTCTTATTAATATATCTCAAGTATTATCAGGTATAAAACCAGCATCTACTATATGTTTGAAAAAAGATAAAAATGATAGTTATGATAAATGGTTGAAATATGGTATTAATTTTATAAAACTTGTTGGATTAGAATTTATTGAACTTAGAGAAAATAAAGAATTTGTAGTTCTATTAATTTATAATCAAGATAAATTGAAGCAAAGTATTTTTAAAAAAGAAAATAAGGTGTTTTTAAAAAAATTGGGATATAAAGAAGAAAGTAATATTGAATCATATCTTTATAAATTGAAAGAAAGATATGAGTTATATCATTGCCCTCATGAGTTAGGATTATTTTTAGGAATACCTATAGATGATGTTAAAGATTTTATGAACTGTACTGAAAAAAAATGTTTATTGTGTGGTTACTGGAAAGTATACAATGATGACAATACAGCAAAACGAATTTTCAGCTTATATGATGAAATAAAAGTATATACTTACAATCAAATACTTAAAGGTTCAAATTCGCGTAACCTCGCCTTTAGTATTAAAAATTTTTTCTGTGTATCTTAGTAAACATCAAAATCTGTTCATAAAATTTAGATAAATAAACCAACCACAAAAGCCATATAAATATGATTAGTTTCATATTTATATGGCTTTTAATAAATTTATCTTTTCCACATAATAATAGCATCTTCTTTGTTATCATTATAATAATTTTTTCTTATTCCCTCTTGCTTAAATCCATATTTTTTATAAAGACTTTGAGCTGGAATATTAGAAGCTCTTACTTCTAATGTAAGGGCTGAACAGCCCCATTCTTTAGAATTTTCAATTAATGAATTGACTAATGCACTACCAACTCCATTTTTTCTATAATCGGGATGTACAGCTATGTTAGTAACATGACCTTCATCAACTATAATCCATATCCCTGCAAATCCTATAATTTTATCTTTAGTCTTTGCAACTATGTACTTTGCTAAAGGATTAGTAAGTTCCTTAGCGAAAGAATCTAATGACCATGATTCTTTTAAGCTAAGGGTACTAATTTCTAGCACATCATTTAAATCAGATTTATCCATCAAACTAAGCGTTACACTCATTAATAGATAACCTTCTTTCTAATTCTCTTACAGCTTGTGGTTGTTTTAAGTATATTGGAGCTGAATTAGGGTCATCATATTTACCGCTCTTTAAAAGATTAAGTCCTAATTCGCCAAGAGAAGATGCTTTAATTATACTTAGATGGTTTGGTGCAAATTTTGCATTTGGAAGATTTGCTTTTATATAATCTTTATGTTTTGATATTGCATCACCTGTAAATATAACATCTTCATTTCTTTCTTTTAAAAGTTCTACAAGTTTATCTATATCCATAGGTTTTGGCTCAAGAATATTTTCAAGTTTTTCATTTGTATTTTTATAAAGTGCTGTATAAACATTTTCTCTTAGAGCATCCATTATAGGACATATAAGACCATTAAAGTCTATAAGGCTATATGCTAATGCATCAAGAGTAGAAATGCTAATATAAGGCTTAGAACTACCAAAACTTAATCCTTTAATTGTAGCCATACCAATTCTTAATCCTGTAAAAGACCCAGGCCCTTTAGAAACAACGTAGCCATCAATATCATCTATTGATAAATTACAATCTTTTAATAAATTTTCTATCATTGGCATAAGAAGAACAGAATGTTCTCTTTTATTATTTATAACGTATTCTCCAAGTATCTCATCATTATTAAGTAAAGCTACTGTTGCTACTTTTGATGATGAATCTATACTTAAAACTATCATATTTTCAACTCCTTAATATAATTGTATTTATCTCCATAGGAATTAATAGAAATTTTTCTAAAATTCTCACCTTTACTAAAATCTTTTGATATATTTATGTGAAGATATTCTTTTGGAAGTATTTCTTCGATATAGTTAGCCCATTCAATTATAGATACTGCTTCTGAAAAAATGTAATCATCAAAACCAATAGCGTATATTTCATCTGGATCGCTTACTCTATATACGTCAAAATGATTCAATTTTAGTCTTCCACTATCATATTGATTTACAATATTAAATGTAGGACTTGTAATTGTATCATTAATACCAAGCCCTTTAGCTATTCCCTTTGTTATATGAGTTTTACCTGTTCCTAGGTCTCCAGTTAAACAGATAATATCACCAGAATTTAATAATTTACCTAATTGAAATCCAATTTTAGTGGTTTCTTCTATACTGTTTGCTTGAAATTCCATAAGTGACTCCCTTCAAAAATTAACTCTATCTATTATTTTATCCAAATTTGAATAAAAAGAAAGTATTAAAGAGAAAAATATACTTGTGATAATTATATATATATATTTAAGTAAAAGATTGATATAATTATAATAAGTATTATATGATTTTATGGAGGTGATATGGTGAAGAAATTGACATTTGCAATGTTAATTATAACATTTATATTATTTTTGGGATTAGGAAATTTTTCAAATCCAACAGTGGCTAATATTGTTGATACAGGAGATTCAGATAGAGATTTATTTTTAAATATAATAACAACTAATAAGATGGAATATGAAATGGTAAAATCTTTAGTTGGGGACAAGCATAATGTTCAATATATGTTTGTAGATGAAGAGAATAGTAAGAATGTTGTTATAAATAATAATATTATAAATAATATATCTAATATGGATTTATTTTTGTATAGTGGAAGTTCTTTAGATAAATGGTGTTCAGAGCTTAGAGCAAAGTTAAATAAAAGTAATGTAGGTACTATAGATATAAGCAGAGGAATTAGGACTATAAATATGGAAGTTGATAAGCAATCTCAAACTAATCCATATTTTTATATAGGAGTAGATGAATATAAAGTATTGTTATATAATGTAAAAGCATCAATTCAAGATAGAGATCCTAAAAATAGAGAATTATATGAGAAAAATTATAATGATATAATTAAAAAATTAAGTGACTTTATTTCTGAAGTTAAAAAGGATAAAAAAGATTTAACTGAATATACTTTTATTTCTCTTGATAATAATATTGATTATTTTTATAAGAGCTTAGGAATAAATCCTATAAGGCTACCACAAGATAAAACTGTTAAGCAGTATGTTGAAGAGAGTAAAATCGATTCTAATAAATTAATAATATTAAAGGATGATAAAACTATTTTTTCAGAGGAAGGATTTAAAGTTATTAATTTAGCAAAATATGACAGTAGAATTGATATGGAAGAGTTGATTGAAAATAATTATAAGGCATTCTATGGTTTTATTGAAAAAAAAGATAATAAATAGTTGATTTTTAAAATTAAATCATATATAATAAAATTTGTCTTAGGGGTATGGCTCAATTGGTAGAGTAGTGGTCTCCAAAACCATTGGTTCTGGGTTCGAGTCCTAGTGCCCCTGCCACGAAAATCGTAAGCGAAATGCTTACGGTTTTTTTTATGTTTAAAGAAAAGTATAAAATTTTTTATTTCATTTTATATATGATAAGAATTAAGCATAGGATTTTAAATTTCCTATGCTTTTAATTTTATTAAGCTTCCTAAAGATAATGTGGAAAACTACTTTTTAAGAGTTTTTGAATCTCTTAATTATCACCACTTAAATCAGGATTGATTGCATACAATACTATTGCAGGCTTAATTGGTTTGAAAGTTCCAGGAATTCCGTATTTTGGTGCTGGTGTTCCGTATTTTGAAATAGGATGTGGTTTACCAGTAGTTTTTTTAATAAAATGTCCTCCTGTAATTTCTAATAATTCTTCATTTGATAAAATCTTTTCATTTTTCATAATATATACCTCCTTTAATTATTATATATATAATTTTACAGAAAATATAAAATTATACAATAAGTTAGGCGTAAAATATAATTTAATTAATCTAAAAATAAATTTTGTTTTTGAATTAAAATATAAAGTTTACAAATAATAATAATGTAATTGCTTAAGAGGTATACTGCTATGAGTGAAAAAACATTATTCTTGATTTTCTAAGTAGCGCTAGAGAAACATTGAATTTGTGTAGTAAATGTAAAATAATTAAAGGGTTTAACTTGCTATTTAAGCATTACAGAAAAAGCTGTAACACTAAATAACTAGTGTGCAGCTTTTTTTCGTAGAAGAAATTGAGAGTAAAGATTGATTATTACTGGCTTTGTAATATGTAAACTTAAAAATAATGTATTATCACTTGGATAGTTGATAAAGAAGTATTCTTGAAGTAAAAAGTGTAGTGTAATCAGCTTTGTTCTTAATGTATATTGTTGCAAAAATATAACATTAATTATATAATATAACAAAATAAAATACAGGGAGAAGGTAATATGATACAAGAAAAACTACCATCAAATATAGAAACACTTAGTAAAAAAGAACCAGAATATAATAAGAATAAAAATAAATTGAAATCTATAATTTTATGTATAATATTCACAGTAGTTTTTACTATTATTACAATGCCGTTCATATTATTATATGGGCCTTTTACAAATGCAAGAAAGATATTTATTGGAACAGCTATGGAGTCAATGCATTATAAATGGATTGTAACTACATTTTTATCTCAAGATAAGATAGATGAATTATTAGAAATAAATACTACAGTTGAAGAAGTTGTTCAGGAGACAGAAGAACAGGACAGTAGTTTTATAGATATACCTAAAAGAAAAGATGATACTATTGAATTACAAAAATTGGGCGATGAAAATGGGAAGTTTAAGGGATATGCATTAATAATAAAAGATCCAACAAGAGTGAGGATAGGAATATCATCTAAGTTATTAGAAAAGAAAGGTGAAACTGTTTCTGAAATAGCAGAAAAATATGATGCAGTTGCTGCAATTAATGGAGGATATTTTACTGATGAAGAAGGAGCGGAAAAATGGTCTTCTAATGGTGGAATACCAGTTGGCTTTTTAATGGTTGATGGAAAAATAATAAATAATGTAGATGCAAATGAAGAACAACCTATTTTAGCTATTACAAAGGAAGGTAGAATGTTAGTTGGAGAAACTACTACTACTAAAATTTTAGGGAATAGTCAAGATGGCAAAAATGCTGTTGTAGATGCAATGACTTATCAAGTTACTCTTGTGAAAAATGGGAAAAAGTGCAATCTAAAAAACAGTGTAATAACAGGTTCATCTCCTAGAACATTAATAGGTCAACGTGAAGATGCAGCAATTGTAATGGTTGTTTTGGATTCAGCCCTACCAGGAGATAGAATATGTGCAACAATGAATGAATGTCAAAAGTTAATGTATGATTTAGGGTGTTATAATGCCGTTAATCTTGATGGTGGAAAATCAACAACTATGTATTTAAATGGCGAGGTTATTAATAATCCATCATTTTCATTAGGGCAGAGACAAATATCATCTGGATTTATTGTAAAGTAGGGAGGAATAATAAAAATGAAGAGATATCAGAAGGGGGCACTTTGTATAGCTTTTTCCGTTATAGTTCAATGTGGAGTTCTATGGTATGTTGATAAAGTTTTATTGAAAGAATCTGATGATTTTAAAATAGAAACTGTAGAAGTTCCTGTAAAAACATTTGATACAAATATTGAAATTCCTTCTACGGCTCAAGATGTTCAAATTTCTTATAGTGGTAAGTATATTACATATAAAAATGATAGTAAATTTATGTTGGTTAACACTTCTAATTCAGAAACGAAGGAGATTTTAGCAGATACTGAAATACTCGATTGTAAATGGGTGCCTAAAAATAATACTTTATATATAGTTGAGAATAAAGATAATAGTATAAATCTTAAAACATATAATGTAGATAGTGATATCGAGCAGGATATAAATGAACTGTGTCAATATAATGAGGGCATGGATATAAAGTCATATATATCCCATTCAGAACAATATATTGGAGTATGTTATAAAGGTAAGACAACTATTTATAGAGTAGATATAGAAAAGGAAGTTAATAAATTAAAAAATAAAATTAATAAATTGAACAGTGCAGATGTTTTTTGGAATGAAGATATATTTATTTATCAAGATTCAGAAACCAAAAAATTATATAAGTATACATGTGGACAGAATTCTCAGACATCTGAAATATTAGTTAGTAATCCATTAAAGACAGTTATTTTGAAAGCAGCTGATGACATTATTTTTTTAGGTGAGTATTCTGAAAATGGGAAGATTTCAAAAATTATTTTTGGCAAAGATACACAGAATGTATCAAGTTGGAAGATACAAAATTTAGAGAAACCTAGAGATGTAAAGGATATTTATATTACAGATAAGAATGAAATAATTATTAATGATAATGATGAAAATAAAGTGACTAATATAAATAATGGTAATAGTATGTCTTATAAAGGAAAATTTGTTGCTATTAATGATAGAGTATTATTATCTATAGATGAAGGTAAGATTTCTTTAAAAAGTGTAAAAGAAACTTTATAAAAATATGAGTTGTATAATTGAGATATGTTTTTTGTCTATTTCAAATGTACAACTCATATTTTTTATATCTATTTGATAATATTATGAGACTAAGCTGTGTATAACTGTGAATAAATGGGAGTAAGTTGTGGTGTTATGTGGATAAGTATGTAAAAATATAGAAATTATGTGGATAAATATTTTTAATAATATATATTAAAATTTGATTATAAATTAGTTTCTTAGGGAATGTTATTAGTAGATTTTGATGATGCAAAAGAGGTAAATATAAAAAGACTAGGTGATGAAATAATGAATGTTAAAAAGAGTGATAAATTCAAATTCTTAATTTTTATAGCAATTATATTTACGGCAGTTATTTTTACAATACTAAATTGGGAAAATATAAAAGGACTGACAATTGAATCAATTGTTGATTTTGTGAAAACAAGAGGCACATATGCAATAATAATATATCTATTAATTTTTATAGTTAAGCCATTTGTAGTATTTATTCCAAGTAACATAATTGTTATATGTGGTGGTATTATATTTGGACCATTTAGAGGCATTTTGTTATCAATAATTGGATTTTGGTTTTCGTCAATAATAGCATTTTACACAGCAAGGTTTTTAGGAAGAGATTTTGTTCAATCTATTGTAGGAAATAAATTTATAACATTAGATGATAAATTAAAGGGGAATGAGTTTAAAGTCATTTTCTTTTTGAGAATTATCCCAATACTTCCTTATGATCCATTAAGTTATGCTTGTGGATTTACTAATGTAAAATATTTAGATTTTACATTAGCTTCAATTTTAGGAATATTACCAGAGGTATTTTGTTACAATATTATGGGGGAAAATGTATCGAATCCTTTATCATTAAAATTTATAGTACCATTAGCAGTGGTTGTTGTAATAACATTGTTTTCTAAAAAATTTTTGAATATAAAAAAGAATTTTAATAAGGACCACTAAAGTAAAGAAATAAAAGAATAGTGGTTCTTTTATTTTATTTATATTATTTCATATAATAATAGTATAGAAAATAAAGGGAAGAGGCACAGAAAAGTTATGGATAAGATTATGAGGCCAGTTTGGGCTGAAGTTGATTTAGATGCAATAAAATTTAATATTAATAATATAAAAAGTATATCAAATGAAAGAGAAGTTGTAGCAGTAGTAAAAGCTGATGCTTATGGACATGGCGCAGTAGACATTGTACCTACACTTTTGGAAAACGGTGCATCAAGGCTTGCAGTTGCAATGATTAGTGAAGCTCTTGAACTTAGAAATAATAATATAAATGCTCCAATAATGATTTTAGGATATACTCCTCTTGAATATGGAAAAGAATTAATAGAAAATGATATAGAACAAACAGTTTATGATTTAGATTATGCTAAAGGATTATCAGAAATAGCTGAATCTTTAGGAAAGAAAGCTAAAATTCATATTGCTATAGATACAGGAATGGGAAGAATAGGATTTTTGCCAGGAGAAGAAACTGTTAATATTATAGAAGAAATTGTTAAGCTAAAAGGAATAGATGTAATTGGAATGTTTACTCATTTTGCAACATCTGATGAAGTTGATAAAACTTATACTTATGAACAATTTAACAAATTGAATAGTGTAATATCATCTCTTAAAGAGAGAAAAATAGAAATTCCTTTTAAGCATGTATCAAATAGTGGAGCAATAATAGATATGCCAGAAACTTTTTTAGAAGGAGTTAGAGCAGGAATAATTCTTTATGGTTATTATCCTTCAGATGAAGTCGAAAAGGATAAGCTTTCATTAAAGAAAGCTTTAACATTAAAAACAAAGGTATCTCATGTTAAAGAACTAGATAAGGATATGTATATTAGTTATGGAAGAACATTTAAAACTTCAAGAAAAAGTGTTATTGCAACTATTCCAGTAGGTTATGCTGATGGTTATTCAAGACTTTTAAGTGGAAAGGCTAAAGTTATTATTAATGGAAAAGCTGCTCCAGTTGTAGGAAGAATATGTATGGATCAATGTATGGTTGATGTTACTGATATAGGAGAAGTAAATGTTGGAGATGAAGTAATATTATTAGGAGAATATAATGGAATTAAATATGATGCAGATGATATGGCAAAGGATATAGGAACTATAAATTATGAAGTTATCTGTATGTTAAAACAAAGAATTCCTAGAGTTTATATGAAAAATGGTGAAGTTATAAAGGTTAGAAATTATATATAAAAATATATTTTATAAAAAAACAACTCTAAGTTATATGGAGTTGTTTTTTTGTATAGTAAATTCAAAACTTTTTTGTTTTGGAATATAAAAAATTACGTTGAAATTTGAAGAAAATGCATGATACACTGTTGATTATGTAAAAATAATATTTTATAATTAATATAATTTAAATACAAAATATGTTAGAGAGGTTTAAACATTATGAGAGCAGTTTATAAAAACCCAAAAGAATTAGCAACTTGTTTAAAAGATTTAGTTGATTTATATTTAGATGATTTAATGACTTATGAAAAATTAACTACTAAGATATTAAAGATAGTTGATGCTAATCAAGTATACAGAAATGGATTTATGGAAAATAAAATATCTAATGTTCTTGGAGAACAAAGAAGAGAAGTAATTAATAAAATTGTATCTGAAAGAGAATAATTTAATTGATTCTTTATAATAAAGATGTAAGTTGAAATAGAGTGAAAGAGTTAGGTTTTAATAGACAAAAAACTATTTAAACCTAGCTTTTTCAAGTTAATAGTTACGAATTTGTTAATAAAGTTTTTGAATTTTGTTGACAGGAATGTTATTTATATGTTAAACTAAACTTGTCTTAGGGGTATGGCTCAATTGGTAGAGTAGTGGTCTCCAAAACCATTGGTTCTGAGTTCGAGTCCTAGTGCTCCTGCAATAGAATATCTAGATTTTATATCTAGATATTTTTTTTGTTTAGAAAATTATAAAAAATTTTGAAAGTGAGTACTTTAAATATTACTGACTTTCATATATGTGAGTTTTTTTAATGTAAAAAAATAAAACCATAGATTTCCATGAATATAAATTAAAAAAAAACACAATATAATAGTGTAAGTTAGTTAATTGAAAAATTAATTAGCTTAATAGAAAAACCGTAAGCCTAAGGAGGGATTGTCAATGTCAAGTAAAGCATTAGTTCCAGAAGCAAAAAATGGTTTAGCCAGATTTAAAAATGAAGTAGCTCAAGAATTAGGAGTTCCGTTTTCAGATTATAACGGAGATTTAAGCTCAAGACAGTGTGGTTCCGTAGGTGGCGAAATGGTAAAGAGAATGGTAGAAGAATACGAAAGTAAGATAAAGTAAATTAGACACCTACTAAACTTACTTGCTAAAGAGGTAGAGCATTATGGAGATTACACCACCAGAAATGTAACTTAATAGTATTCAACTACCAAAAAGGAAGGATGACCGTAAGGTTGTCCTTTTTTAATGTCTAGGAAAGTATGATGTTATATACTTTGTTTTGTATTTGTATTTAACTTTTAGATTTAATATGATAAAATCAGAACAAGAGTTCGTTTCTGGGTAAGGTGAGTGTATGAAAAATATTAAGATAATTCATTGTGCTGATATACATTTTGATACTCCTTTTAAGGATGTAAATGAAAAACAAAGTAAAATTAATAAAGAAGAATTAAAAGAAGTTTTTAACAGCATAATTGATTTGTGCAAGAAAAAGCAAGTTGATGTATTTCTTTTAGCTGGAGATATTTTTGATAATTTAACAATAGATAAAGAAACATTACGTTTCTTAGAAAAGAGTTTTAATAATATAAGGGATACTAGAGTTTTTATAAGTCCTGGTAATCATGATCCATATATGATTAATTCTTTCTATAAATTAATAAAGTGGCCTGAAAATGTATATATATTTTCAAAGGAATTAGAGTGTGTTTATATAGAAGAGTTAAACTTAAATATATGGGGAGCTGCATTTAATGATAGATATGTATATGAATCAATGATTAAAGGATGCTCTCATAAATCTAGTGGGGAAACTAATATAATGGTTATCCATGGAGAATTAAATAATGGAACTGGCAATGAATATAATCCTATAACGATAGAAGAAATAGAAAAAAGTGGGATGGATTATGTTGCATTAGGCCATAGACATAATTATAGTGGCATAAAGCGAAAAGGTAGAACTTATTATGCATATAGTGGATGTCCTCAGGGTAGAGGATTTGATGAAATGGGAGAAAAGGGAGTTATATATGCAGAAATAAGCAGTGATTTTTCTGATTTTGAATTTATAAAAACAAGTAAGAGACAGTATAAAGAAGTGAATATAGATGTAAGTGATTTAGAAACACATCAAGAATTGATAACACATATAAAGGATATGATTAAAAAAGAAGATAGGGAAAAAAATTTTTATAAAGTTATATTAAGTGGTGAGTTGAGTGATGAGTTTAGTATAAATGAAAAAGTTATAGAAGATTACTTGCAAAATGATTTCTATTTTATTAAGGTAATAGATAAAACTAAAGTTAGAATAAATTTTGAAGAAATAGTAAAAGGACATTCTGTTAGAGGAATTTTTGTTAAAAAACTTTTAGCTAAATTGGAAATGAGTGGAAGTCAGGAAGAAAGAGAAATTATTGAGCAGGCACTTAAGATTGGATTAAATGCTTTAGCAGATGGAGAGGTGAAGCTTGATGATTATTAAAGAAATAAGAATAGGTAGTTTTGCAGGAATAGAAAATAAGTTTATTAGCTTTGAAAATGGAATGAATATAATATATGGAAATAATGAAGCAGGTAAGAGTCGTATAGAATCATTTATTAAAGTAATGTTATATGGTTTTTCTAATAAAAGAATCAAAGGTATTAATGAGAGGAAAAAATATATTTCATTTAATAAAGATACTGCTTATGGGGAGATGTTAGTATCTCATAATCAAAGAGATTATTTAATAAAAAGAAAGTTTGGAAATACTAAAAAGTATGATTTGTCAGAAGTATTAGATTATTTGACTGGTGAAAAAGTAGAATATATAAATAGTAATGAACCAGGTAAGTATTTTTTGGGGATAAATCGAGCTACTTTTGAAAAAACTTTGTGTATAAGTCAGTTATCAGTTGCTTTCTCTAAAGATAAGGAAGAAGAAATAATGGACAAGATTACAGCATTATTTGGATGTGGTGACAATGAAGTATCTGGAGAAAAAGCGATTATGAAATTAGATGGCCTAAGAAAAAATTACACTACTTCTAGAGGCGCAGGTACTTTAGATTTGTTAAATAAGAAGTATCAAAATCTTCAAGAAGAGCGTCATGAAGGAATGCTTATAGCAGAAAAAAATTTAAATTGGGAAAAAGAACTTATTGATAAGAAGCAAGATAAACAAAATATAAATGAAGAGATCGATAGGCTTGAAGTATATAAGAAATATTTAAAAAAAATAAAGTTACAGAATGAGTACAAGGAGATTATTAAATATTTTAAAGAATCGGAAGCTTTAAAGAGAGAAGAAAATAAAATTGTAAGAAACATATCTAAGGATGGAAATGTAGTAGATGAAGAATTTCTAGATGATATATTAAAAGAGAATAATCAGTATTTATCTTTAATTGATGATAAAAAAGAAAAGGAAGAAGAATTTAAATTTCTTTGCACAGCATTAAATGATAAAAATATAGAATTTGAAAAATATAAATTTATAGATTTCTTCGAAGATAATTTAAAAGATAGACTATTAGAGATAAAGTTTGAACAAAAGAGTTTTGAAGAAAAAATTAATTCTTTTAATGAAATTAAGCTATCAATTAATGAAGATGAAAGTAATCTTAAAGCCAAAAAGGCTATATTTGAAAAATTAAGTGAAAATAAAGAGTTAGGAGAGGAAATAATAAGTAATTTAAATCTATATGAATCTAAGTTAAAGGAATTAAAGGAAACAGCTTATTCTGAAAAGATGTATTTAGAATTGGAAAAAGAAAAGAACAATAAGAAATTTAGAATCATATTAGGATGTTTGATTGGAATATTTGGAAGTGTGTTATTTTTTATAAAAGGAATTAACATAATAATATCGTTAATATTAATAGTAGCTGGAGCAAGTTTGATTTATATTGGAATAACTAGGTTTAAGGAATTTAAAAAACTTTCAAATAAAAATATGGCAAAGCTTACAAAGGATATTGAAAAAATTGAAAGCTTTTTAAGTGATGCAAGAAATAAATTATCTTTAGAAAATAATGAAGAATTAATAAAATTCATAAATAAATATATGATGTTTAAACAATATGAAGAGAAGGTTCTTATTAGAATTGAAGAAAAACGAAAAATTTTAAAAAATAATAATTATGAAGAAATTCTAAAAAGGTATGCTAAAAATAATGAAATGGTTGATTCATTGATTAAGTTATCTAGTTGTGAAAATATTAATCAAGTTATAGATGCTATAGATAATTATACAAAAATAAAGTCAGAGATAGATGTAATTGATGAAAAAAAATTATATTTAAAAAATATAATTGAAAGTAAGAAATCGGCTATTGAAGAAAAGGAATATTTATTGAAAGATAGGTTGAAAATAATAGGTGCACAGGAAATTCCTCTTTTAGATTTGGATGTATTTATTAAAGAATACAAAGAAAAAGTGAAAAGATTACAAGAAATTAGTAATAATTTAAAATCTATAGAAAAAACGTATAATGTTTTAATAAAGGGTAGAGATATTGATAAGATACGAGAAGATTTAAAAGATATAATAAGTGATGATAGTAGTTTTTCATATGAATCTGAGGATGAGATAGAAACGGAAGAAAAGTTAAAATCAAAAGAACTTATAGAATGTGAAAAAGATATTAAAGATATTGAAAATAGAATTAATTCAAGAATGATAGGAAAGAGAAGTTTAGTTGAAATAGAAGAAGAAATGGAGTTAGTTGTTAAAGAATTGAATAAATCACAAAAATCTGTTTCGGCTATAGATTTGGCTATGGAAACTTTAAAAGAATCTATGGATGAAATAAGAAGAAGTGTGGGGCCGGCTTTAAATAGAAGTATTGCTGATATTTTTTCATATGTAACTGATGGTAAGTACCAAGAAATAAAATTAGATAGTAATTATGAAATGCTTGTGAGAAATAAGGATGATTTATTTAAAGGCAACTATCTTAGTAATGGTGCTTATGATCAATTATATTTGTCTTTAAGAATTGCATTAATAGAAATTCTTTTTAAGGAAGATAAATATTGCTTGATTTTGGATGATGCTTTTGTTCAATATGATAATAAAAGGAGAGAAACAGCATTATTACTTTTAAAAGAAAAGATACGAGGTCAAATGCTTATATTTACATGCCATGATATTGAAAGAAATATAATGTTAAAAAACAGCATGGATTTTAATTATATTCAAATCTAAGAATATGTTGACAAAATATAGGGATGATATTATACTTATTAATAATGCAAATCAAATGCAATAGAGGTGTGGTATGAAAAGAAAGATAGCAAAAATATTGACAACTTTATTTATTCCGCTAATTTTTATAGGGTGTAATGATAAAGTTGATGATAATGGGAAGATTAAAGTTGCAGCTACAATTAATACTTTAGGAGAATTCACTGAGATAATTGGTGGAGATAAAGTTGATGTTTATACTGTAGTTAAAGGTAATATGGAACCTCATGATTTTGATTTTACTCCTTCGGATCAAAAAGAATTAAGTAATAGAAAAGTTCTTTTTTGCAATGGATTAGGATTAGATGAATGGACAGATCAAATAAGTGTAGATTTAGAAAAGGTTAATACAAATAAAAATTCTAATGTAATAGTAACAGATGGTGAAGAAGATCCACATGTATGGTTAAGTACACAGGAAGCTATAAAACAATGTGAGATTATAAAAGATAAGTTAGTGGAAATAGATTTGGCAAATAAAGATTATTATGAGGACAATTTTAATAAATATAAAGCTCAATTAGAAAATTTGTATAACAAAAATGTAGATAGATTTAATGATTTGAAAGAAAAAACATTTGTGACTAGTCATGAAGCTTTTGCTTACTTATGTAGAGATATGGGATTAGAGCAAAGAGCTATAAAAGGAGTGACAAATGAGGATGTAGAATCAACTATTAAGGACATGAAACAGTTGGCAGATTTTTGTAGAGCAGCTGGTATAAATGTTGTATTCTCTGAAAATAGTGATTCACAAAAAGATGCAGAAACACTTGCTAAAGAAATAAATGGTAAGGTTGTTCCTATATATACTTTAGAATCTAAAGTAGAAGGAAAAACATATTTAGAAGCCTTACAGGATGATTATGATAAAATATATGATGAACTAAATAGTATTTCTAAATAAATATATATTATTAGAATTTGTAAATTATAAAGATTAAGTAGCTTCTCTCCTAGAATGTTGTGAAGCTACTTTTTTAATATATTTGTGAGTGTTTTTGGATATATTGGAAATTTAATAAAAATTGTGATATTGTAGTATTATAAAAAGATTGTGAGGTAATGAAATGGAGAATGCAAAGTATTTTTATGAGAATAATATTAAATTAGTAAAAGAAAAGATAAAGGATTTAGATAAAAAGATTGAAGTTATAGGATGGAGTAGACTTGTAATATTATTAGTAGGATTATTTTTATCGTATAAAATATACAAAGCTAATGGATTAGTTACTTCAATTGAGTGCATTTGTGTTACGTTTGTAATATTTTCTGCTGTTGCAATATTTCATGGGAAAATAATAAAAAAACATGATGAACTTGAAGTAGAACTTGAGTTTAATGAAAAAGGAATAAAACGTCTTAATGGAGAATACAAAGAATTTGATGATAAAGGTGTTGATTTAGTAGATGCTGATCATGCATTTGCAAACGATTTAGATATATTTGGTGAAAATTCATTATTCCAAATGATTAATACAACAAGAACTTTGAGTGGTAGAAAGAGATTAGGTAATATACTTTCATTAAAAGAAATGCCATTTAAAGCTAAAGTTGAAGAGAGACAAAAAGCAATAAAAGAACTTGGAAGCAAGGTTAATTGGAGAAAAGATTTATATGTAAAATCGACTTTTAAAAAGAAAAAAGGTGAAGAACTTGAAGAGCTAATTAAGTGGGGCAAAAGTGAGTCTAAAGGTGATAAAGGTAGAGTAGTTATAGCATCATTATTCATATTGATAACTTTTGCTTGCATATTCTTAGCTATAACAAAAGTAATTCCAGTTTCGTTTTTAATACTTGATTTTATGGTTAATTATGCAGTTATAAAAGTTTTGATTAAAGATATATCAGAAGTTATTACACTATTTAATAAGATAAAGAATAGTGTTAAAGCATATTCAAATATATTAGCTTTGATTGAAGATGAAAGTTTTGAGTCAGAATATTTGAATTCGCTAAAGAAAAAGCTTAATGAAAATTCAAACACATCGTGTAAGGCAGAAATGAAAAATTTGGCAAGCCTTCTTGATTGGGTTGGTGATTCTACAGGAAATGCATATTTCTTTATTTTAGATATATTATTTTTTGCAGATGTTTTTATACTTTATAATTTAAATAGATGGAAAGAATTGAATGGTTCTAAAGTTGAATCATGGCTAGAAGTGATGGGGGAATTTGATGCTTTGGCAAGTATATCAAACTTATATTTTGATCATGATGAATGGTGCTGTCCTGTAATATCAGAAAAAGCTGAAGTTAAGGGGTTAAACATTAGACACCCATTAATAGGAGAAAGGGCTGTGGCAAATAATTATACTTTAAGTAATCCTAAACAAATTACACTTATTACAGGTTCTAATATGTCCGGAAAAAGTACATTTTTAAGAACTATAGGAATAAATTTAGTTCTAAGTTATATAGGGGCTCCATGTGCTGCAGAAAAATTTAAAGCAAGCATAATGAATATTTATACATGTATGAGAACTAAGGATAATTTAGAAGAAAGCATATCATCTTTCTATGCTGAAATCTTAAGAATTAAGCTTTTAATAGAAGCATGTAAGAGAGGAGAAAAAGTATTTTTCTTACTAGATGAAATTTTTAAAGGTACTAATTCAAAAGATAGACATACAGGAGCTACTGTATTAGTAAAACAATTAGCAGATAATGGTGCAATGGGACTTTTATCAACTCATGATTTAGAATTATGTGATTTGGAAGAAGAAATGAAAGAAGTAGAAAATTATAATTTTAGAGAATATTATAAAGATGATAAAATACAATTTGATTATAAATTAAGACAAGGGAAGAGTGTAACTCAAAATGCTGTTTATTTGATGAAATTAGCAGGAATTGAGATTAGTAAATAACAAAATTATAAAAATAATTAAGTGAAGTGTCATATGAAACAAAAGATAAAATAGAAGAAAGTAATATTGATAATAATAGTGAGAAAATAGTTACGAAAAGTAAAATAATAATATTTATTATAAAAATATTATTGAATTTATGAAGCAAACTACTACTCATGATAGAATAGATAAATATATACCTAATGATATAGTTGCACATAAGATTGGTGATTATGAAAGATATGTTAATGATATAGGTATAATATATACAGATGAACCTTACATATTAGCTATATATACTGAAGATGTTATGGAAAAAGGTAGGGAAAATATAGCATAAATTTCTAAAGCTATTTATGAAATTAAAACTGATAATTAGATTTATATGTGATAAAATGTAACTGTAATGTATATAAGTAGAGGAAGGAGAATTATGAATATAGCATTTTTTCTTACACCCAAGAATGAAGTAGTCTGTGAAAATTTGGACGCTAGTATGAGACAAGTTATGGAACGTATGGAACAGCATGGATATACAGCTATACCTTTGTTAGATAAGAATGGGAAATATGTTGGGACATTGACTGAAGGTGATTTACTGTGGAAGTTAAAAAATACAGACGATTTAAATTTTAAAAATACTGAAACTGTTAAAGTTGCTGATATTAGTAGAAGAATTGTGCATAAGAGTGTTTCAATAAATGCGGATATAGAGAGTCTTATTAATTTAGCTATAAATCAAAATTTTGTTCCAGTAACAGACGATAATGGGATTTTTATAGGAATTATAAAGAGAAGTGATATTATTAATTATTGTTTCAATGAAATAAATAAGTTAAAAAATAAGAACTGAAAATAAAAAAGTGCTGGCTTAATAAAGCCAGCATATTTTTATTGTTGATTTTTATATTTTTCAAGTTCTGCATCTAAATCGGTAGAATTACCCAACTTTTCGAATTCACTATCAAAATCATCTACTTGACCTAAATCTGCAAGACCATTAGCTAAAGCTTCCTTTTGAGATATCTTTCTTTCGATATCATCTAATTTTATAGAATTAGTTTTGCTTTGAACATTAGCTAAAACTTCATTGACTTGTTTGCTTGCTTCAGCATTAGAATATCTAGCTGCTGCTTCATCTCTATAACTTCTTGTTTTTTCTATTTCATTTTGAAGGGCTTTTAAATTTTTCTTGATAGTTTCGGCTTGGATTTTTGCAGCGTTATAAGATTCTTGTAAAGAATCTACTTTTTTGTCACTATCAAGCTTTTTGCTTAAAGCTCTTTTTGCTAGTTCTTCATTTCCTTTAGATAAAGCTAATTTGACTTTTTCATCATAGTCTGCTGATTCAGCTTGTGCAGTTTTTAATTTTCTTTCTATTTCATGAACATTACCTAAGACTTTTGCTGAGTTAAGTTTTGCATTATTAAGTTGTTCTTCCATATCTCTTATTTTTTGATCTAACAATTCTATTGGATTTTCCATGTTATCTAATGTAGAGTTTACTTTTGCTTTTACCATGTTTGACATTCTAGAAAAAATTCCCATGTATATATCCTCCTAAATTTATATTTATATTATTATACAACAAAAATACGATAAAAGCACAAATAAGTTAAAAAAATATAAAAATAATAAAATGTGTAAGGTAAAAGTTTGCTGTGGCAATACTTGTATTAACTAAAGTGATAGTTTAAAATTAAAATATAAATGAAGCTTAAGGAGTGAATAACTGTGGAAAATGAAATAATGAACAGTATGGAAAGTTTATTAGATAATTATGATGTTAAAAGAATTAAGACCGGCGATATTTTAGAAGGAACAGTAATAGAAGTAAATGATAAAGAAGTAAGTGTTAATATAAATTATGCTTTTGATGGTTTAATAACTAAAGAAGAATTAAGTAATGAGGATGTAAATCCAATTGACATAGTAAAACCTGGAGATAAGATGAATGTATACGTAATATCTCCAAATGATGGTGAAGGATACGTATTATTATCTAGAACTAGAGCTTTATTGATAACTGAAAAAGAGGACATAGAAAATGCTTTTAAAAATGAAGATACTATAACAGTGAAAGTTAAAGAAACTGTTAAAGGTGGAGTTGTAGCTTATTATGGTAATGTAAGAGTGTTTATTCCAGGATCTCAAGTAAGTAGAGAAAGGGTGGAATTATCTGAAGTTGTTGGAAAGAATTTAGAGGTTAAAATTATTGAACTAGATTTTAGAAATAGAAAAGTTGTAGCTTCTAGAAGAGTAATTGAAGAAGCAGAGTATGAAAAGAATAAGAAAAAAATATGGGCTTCATTAAAATCAGGCGAAAAGAGAAATGGAGTTGTAGTTAAGTTAGTTAAGTTTGGAGCATTTGTTGATATTGGAGGAGTTCAAGGACTTATTCATATAAATGATTTGGCATGGGAAAGAGTAAAACATGTTGAAGATGTAGTAAAAGTTGGAGATAAAGTTGAAGTATTTATCGGAGATGTAGATAGAGAAAAAGAAAGACTTTCTTTAGTATTAAAAGATGTAGAAAAAGAACCATGGAAAGTTTATGGTGATTCTTTAAAAGAAGGTGAAGTTGTAGAAGGTATAGTTACAAGACTTACTAACTTTGGAGCATTTGTTGAAGTTAAACCTGGAGTTGAAGGATTAGTACATATAACAGAGATAACAGATGAAAATATAGCTAAGGCTAGTGATGTTCTATCAAGTGGTCAAAAAGTTAAAGTTAAGGTTATGAATGTTGATACTGAATCTAAAAAACTTTCTTTAAGTATTAAAGATGCTCAAGAAAAAACTAATGAATATATGAAATATAATGATAATGATGAAGGCGAAACATTAGCTGATTTATTCAAAAATTTTAAGTTTGAATAATTACAAATTTTAGAAGGCAGTTTCAGTTTGGAAACTGCTTTTTAATGTCTGTGAAAGTATAAAAAAAGCGTGGTGAAGCCACTTTTTTAATGTATTATTGTTAGGAGATGAAAAATAATGATAATAGCAGGTTTTTTGAGTGCAATAGTTTTTGAAATTATTTCTATATCATTTTTGATTTTTAGAAAAAGAGAATCTCTTTTTATTGGTAGATTTAACTTGTTTTTAAAAAGTAAAAATAGAGAATTTGATATATATAAATTTAAGATAGATATGTGTAATACATTTTTTGTGGCAGGTTTAATAATTATAATTGGTGTTATTTTATCTGAAATGATTAGTGAGAAAATACTAATAGTAGCATTCATTATAAGCTTATTGTTTATAATTATAAAGAATTGGAATATAGCTTCGGCAAAATTTTTTGAGAAGTATACAAAATGAGGACACAATAGATAAGTTATATAAAGCGACAGTAAGTAGATTTATACAAATCTACTTACTGTCGTTTATTATATATTAATTGAAAAATTTTAAAGTTTTTCTATCTTCATCATATTTGTTCCACCATTTTGAGTTGTTGGCATTCCAGCGGCTACTATGATATCATCACCTTTTCTGGCTATACCTAAATCATAAACTGTTTTCTTAGCTTCAACTAAAATATCATCAGTATTATTGAACATGTCACAAGTTTTTGGCAGTACACCAAAAGTTAATGCTAATTGTCTTCTTACTGAATCATATGGAGTTATAGCTATAATTGGACATTTAGGTCTGTACTTGGAAATAAGGGTAGCTGTAGCACCACTCTTAGTTGCGGCAACTATTGCTTTTGCATCTAATGCAACAGAAGTTCTACAAGTTGAGAAACTTATAGCATCAGCATAATCAGAAAGTACTTCATAATTTGCATTTTTTAAATGATCGTATTCTAGATGAGCTTCTGCTTCTTTTGCAATCTTAGACATTGTTTTGGCTGCTTCTTTAGGGAAACTTCCAGAAGCACTTTCTCCAGAAAGCATTATTGCATCAGTACCATCAAATATAGCATTACAAATATCAGATGCTTCAGCTCTTGTAGGAAGTGAATTTCTAATCATTGAATCAAGCATTTGAGTAGCTGTTATAACTGGCTTACCTGCTCTGTTACACTTTCTTATGATCATCTTTTGAATTATAGGAACTTTTTCTATAGGAATTTCAACTCCCATATCTCCTCTTGCAACCATTACACAGTCAGTAACATCAAGTATTGAATCAATATTATCTACGCCTTCTTGATTTTCAATTTTAGCAATTACTTTAATATTTTCCCCACCGTATTTTCTTAAAACTTTTTTAACTTCTAGTATATCGCTTGCTTTTCTGATAAATGATGCAGCAATGAAATCTACTCCCATTTCACAACCAAATTTGATATCATCAATATCTTTTTCAGTTATTGAAGGAAGTTTAATAACTACATTAGGTAC